>CAYQXU010000012.1:0-17306 GCA_964421685.1 Candidatus Woesearchaeota archaeon | reverse complement strand
ATCTGCGGATTAAAATCCGCAAAGGGTTTCTTTCAACTGGCTCGTCCTAAAAATTATAAAGAAATGCCAAGGACAATGTTAAGATATGCTATTGAAAGATTTGATAATGATAAAAAGAAGTTTTATATGAAAAAATGATAAATCTTAAATATAATATAAATATTTATAAACTAGGTCATTCGTAAAAAATTATGGCAGAAACGCAAATTCCAACATATTACATGGATCCACAAAGATTGAGAAAATTAATGGATTCTCTAGGAAATAATGTAAAATTTATAGGTAAACCAAGAACTCTAGAGGATTTAGCTTCAGAAGGTACATATTTACCTTCTAATGCAACAGATATCAAAAACTATTTATCTCGAGACTCATGGAATAAAGTAGTGGATTTTTTAAAAGAACAGGGTGTTGATGGAGGTTTAATTATAGGATACCAAACTGGAGAAAGACCTGGAAAAGATAAGGAGAAAAAGTATTGTGATATAACAATACAACCATTTAATCTTGAACCAATAAACCACCAGTGAAATTATTATAAAGCATTTACAGAACCATTTATATAATCTTTTTATTATTTAGATTAATGTTAAGTATAGAAAAACTAAAACAGCAAAAATCAATCAAGGAACTCCTTGAATTTGGTATTATTAATATCGACAAGCCAAGCGGACCGACAAGCTTTGATGTTTCAGAGTATGTTATGAAAAAGTTGGGACTTAGAAAGACAAGCCATTTTGGAACGCTTGATCCAAAGGTTACCGGGGTTTTGCCTGTTGCATTAAACAGGGCTTGTAAATTAACTGGGTATTTTCTTGGAGAAGATAAAGTTTATGTTGGTATAATGAGGCTTCATGAAGAAATTTCTATAAAAGATTTAGAGAAAGTAATAAAAGAAAAATTCCTAGGTAAGATTAAACAAACTCCTCCTGTGAAGTCAAGAGTTGCAAGAGTTGAAAGGGAAAGGGAAATTAAAAGTTTTGAAATTTTAAAGCAAGATGGAAAAGATTTTTTATTTAAAACTCATGTGCAAGGAGGAACTTATATAAGAAAATTATGTGATGACCTTGGAAAAGAATTGGGAATTGGGGCGCATATGCTTGAATTGCGAAGAACAAGAGCCGGCATTTTTGAAGAAGATGGCAAAGAATATCCTTCTATAAATCTCTATGATTTTGACAAAGCTGTTGATGAATACAAAAAAGGTGATGAAAAAAAACTAAGAAGTATAATCATGCCTGGAGAGATAGTCTCTGAAGTTTATCCCATAGTTGAAATTGAAAAAGAGTGTGTCGATAGAGTTTTGCACGGGCAACCAATTTATGAAAAAAACTTGAAGAAGAAAGCAAAGATTGAGGATGAAAAGATAATTTCTGTATTTTCATCAGATAGATTTATAGGTATGTTTAGGGTTGTAAATAAAGATGCTGTATTTGCCAAGAGTGAGTTTACAATGCAGGAGATAACATGAAAATAAGCTTAATAGTTATATTTATGTTCATAGTTTTCTTCTTACTTGCAATTTTTATGGTTGGCAAAAAAGAAAAACTTAATGGGAACTTCATAATGGAAGACTATAAAAGTGGAAATCCTGAAAATGAGACTTTAAGAGAGAAACTTACTACATTACAATATCAAGTTACTCAACAGTGTAGCACAGAACCCCCTTTTCAGAATGAGTATTGGAACAATCATAGAGAGGGAATTTATGTTGATGTTGTTTCGGGGGAACCTTTGTTTAGTTCTAAAGATAAATTTGATTCTGGAACTGGATGGCCTTCATTTACTAAACCTATAAATGAAAGTGAAATAATTACTAATAACGATACAAGCTATGGGATAATGAGAATAGAAATCAAAAGCAAGGATGCTAACTCACATTTAGGACATCTTTTTAATGACGGTCCTGGTCCTGATGGGAAAAGATACTGCATTAACTCAGCCTCATTAAAATTTATTCCTAAAGAAGACCTTGATAACAAGGGCTATGGAGAATATTTAAAATTATTTGAATAAAAATTCAAAAATTATTAGATTCCTTCCACATCTCTAGGAATTGTTTCTTTAATACATTGATCATGGGCTTTGATGTTGTCCAGATAGTGATATAATTTTCAGGGGCAGATATTTCTGGCTTGCCTATTGTTATTCTTGCCTCTTTTCCATCGAATATTGTGAATCTTAAAGGATATTCTCCGAATTTTTTATTATAGGCCTTTATTTTTGCGCCTGTTTTTTTCCACTCCAAAGCCCTTTTTCTTGTTTCGTCATCAACAATGCCAATAAATCTTACATCGACTCCTTTTTTTACTGTTTTTTGTAGTTCTCTAAGCCCGTTGCCCCAAACCTTCCAGTTTCGCTGGACACTAAAAATTTCTTTTTTAATGTTTTTATTGTTTTCTGCTATTTTGTTCATTATTGCTTGCTGGCCTTTGATTATAGAAAATAAATTTTGCTCGTCAGATTCTTTGAGAGATTCTATTGATTTTGAATTATTTTTAAGAGATCTTAGGGAAGCTTCTTTTTCATTAAGTTTTTTGTTAAGAAATGTTTTAAGGTTAATCAACTTAAACTTCTTTAGTTTTTCAGGGATTATCTCAACAATACCTAAGCTCTCAAATTTCTTTAGTATAGAGTATAATTTGTTTTGAGGAACTCCGGAATCAAAGCTTATTTCTTTTGTTGTTACTATTTTTAATCTTAAAAGAGAGCTAATTACTTTAGATTCATATTCTGTAAAATCAAGAGATTTAAAAAATCTTAATTTATCCATAAAACTCTGTAATTTCTTGATTTATAAGTATTCTTGTACTGCATTAGTACTTAAGGTATAACTTCTGGGGATTTAAGGTTAAGTAATGGGTAAAAAAAACTCTGAAATAAACAAAACTCAACCAAGAGCGTTGGTAAAATCCGGTCCAAAAAACATAAGGCTGGGGGATTTATATTTCTCGATGGAGCGACATTACAAATATGATGACCCTCCTGGTATTGTTATATGCATAAAAAGAGAAGGATTTTGGTGCTTATATAACAGTGTTTACCAAGATACACAGGAACTCAGAAGAGTAATGATAGATAAAGTCTATAGAGAAAGACAAGCCACCCCCCACTTTATGGATACTGAAGAGGGGTTTTTTCTTAGAAGACAAGACGATGGGAGATTGGAAATAGTAGCTGCAACAAACCAATTTTTGACAAGTTTAGAAATATTAGAAGAGAGGTATCAAAATTTTCTTGAAAAGTTAGAAAAACCAAGCAATAATCCTTTTGACCTAACATTTCATAGACCGATGAAAGGTTAAGTTTGTAGACTATAAGGTAAATCCATTATATCTTAAATGAAAGGTTTTAATATCTTAAACAATAAGTATTTTCATGCGACACTTCATATATTTTTCATCAAGTGCAAAAACATCAGGGAATTTTGATGTAAGCAGACTAATGGAAGCTGGAAGAATGGATATTGCAATTCACTCGCTTATTCAGGGCTTGTTTTTAAGCCATGATTTTAGAAAAGATACTATATTTCACTTGGTTTTCTATGGAATGCCAGATCCCCCAAAACATCTTGAAATTCAGGTTAAGGAAGGAACACCAATAAGTAAAAAAGATATTGGGAACTTGATAAAAAAAATGCTTTACAAGTATAAAGAAGGTGAAAAAACAGAAGTATTCCCAGGATGTTATGTTGAGAAGAAAAGTTTGCTTAAAGTTATTGAAGAGCTTAATGGAAATGGAAGCGAAGTCTTTATATTAGACAAAAAAGGAGAAGATATTAGAAAGTCTGATATTAAAGACAATTGTGTTTTCTTGCTGGGAGATCATGAGGGACTTCCGAGGAAAGAAATGAAAAGACTTAAAGAAATGACAACTCTTGTTTCTGTAGGCAATAAAATGTATTTTGCAAGTCAAGTTGTTGCAATTGTTAATAACGAGCTGGACAGGAGAAATATTTAGGAGGCTTTCTCATTCTTCCAGGCTTGGCCAAATGAGAGGAATTTAAACTTATACGCTCGCACTTTCGTGCTCGCTTATTGATGGCTCAAAACTGATTTTATCAAGTTTTTCGCTAAGCAACGAAGTTAATGTATTAACAACTTTATCGCGAAGAAATCTGTCGAAGACGATTTCGGAGCAACATCCATCAGCGAACAAGCTTGCGAGTGAGCCTAACTCTTAAATCCATATCTTTTCTTTCCAATAAACCAGCTTAAAAAAATAGTGAATAATGCAAAGACTACAATATAAACCATTGTCTTAACCCAATTTGTAAAAGTAAGTATTCCAACAAAACCTATAACAACAATAACTGTCATGACGATTGTTGAGGTAATTTTTAGATATTTTTGCTGGAGTTTTAGCTGATTGTTGTATATTATTTTCTTGAATAAAACAATATCAATTGCCCCTCCTGCAAAACCTAATAAGCTGAAGAATAGAACAAACCCCCAGTTTATTGCTGAAGAAATAAAGTCTGAAAAGGCGCAATATTGAGGGCCTTGTAGAGTGGAACACTTCCATCCTGCAGCTTCATGACCTGTTAAAAGCATGAACAGCCACAAACAAATAAAAAATAGGGCAAATCCTATCAACCCCCCTTTTAGCCATTGTTTCATAAAGAGAAATAGGAAGATTTGTATTTAAAGGTTTTGACAAAATCTTTAATAAGAGATTTCTCGTCTTATTAATATGAAAAAAGCAATAAGAGTTTATATTACAGGCACTGTGCAGGGAGTATTTTTCAGGGCTTTGATCAAAGAAAATGCTGAAAAGCTTGACGTCAAAGGGTTTGTGAGAAACCTTGAGGATGGAAGGTTGGAGGTTTTTCTTGAGGGAAATCCAGATGAAGTAAATAAAATGATCGAGCTGTGCAAGCAAGGTCCAAAACATGCTCAAATAAGAAATGTTGAATTAAAAGAGGAAAAATTCCAAGGATTTAAAGGATTTAAAGTCTTGCATTTTTGATAATTTATAAAAATAAAGTAATTTAGACTACTGGATTATAATGTGGATCATCCTTCTGTATTGCAACGTCTAACTCGTGTCTAGTTAAATATTCGACGCTTTTAACACCTTCAAGTAAAATTGGGCTTGATCCTCTTACAGGTATTTTAATAACAATTCCAGTAGAACGTGCCTCCTCAGATTCAAGCATTTTAGCCAAACCTTCCTCGTGTGGAATAATCAATCTATTAAATTTTAATGAGCCTGTTTGTTGATCATAAAGGTAAACTGGGGTTCCATTTTCAATCCAATATGTTGGAGCAATTTCTTTCCCTCTAGCAAAGATTTTATCGCCTACAACAGCTAGTGAAGCGCCAATAAAAACCCCGCCATCTGAACTTCCCATTTAACATTACATAAAAACAGATTTATAAATATTTATGTAATAATAGTAAAATGATATACACAAACTCAGATGGCGGTGCTCGTGGAAATCCTGGGCCGGGTGCAATTGCAGTTATTGTCAGAAATGAAGGCAAAATTCTTACTAAATATAGTTCATTTATAGGGAAGTTTGTTACAAATAACATTGCAGAATACGAGGCGTTGATAAAAGCTCTTGAATTAGCTTCTGGGCTAACTCAGGAAGTTACCTGCGTTTTAGATTCAGAGCTTGTGGTTAATCAACTCCTTGCTAAGTATAAAGTAAGAGATCATAAATTAATGCCTTTATTCTTGAAAGTTCAAAAGCTGCAGGAAAGGTTTGAAAAAATAATATATGTTCATGTTTCTAGGGAAGACAAATTTCAGGTAATTGCTGATGAATTAGTTAATGAAGAGTTGGAAAGCAGGGGTTTTAAGAAGTATGGAAGGTAAATAAATTTTATTTGGTTTGCAAAGCTCACTAATTTATTAGTAATGTTAATAACTCAATTTAAATTTTTTATTATCAATATGGGGAATTTGGATTGATGGATATAATTGTTAAAATAGTAAATATTTAAAACACGAATTGTATTATATAAATCATGTCAAGAGAAGAACAGATAATAGGCGAGAGATTAAAAAAGTTGGAAGAGCTTAGAAAAGCTGGAGTAAATCCTTATCCTAACAATTTTGGTAAAGAAGAAACTTGCGCCGAATGCTTGAAAAAGAAACTTGGAAATAAGGTTAAAACTGCTGGAAGATTAATGACTAAAAGAGACATTGGAAAAATAATTTTCTGCAATTTAAGAGACCAAACAGGAGACATTCAAATTGTTCTGCAAGATGGAGAAACTCCAAAAAAAACAATAGATTTTTTTAAGAGTTATATTGATAGCGGGGATTTTGTTGGAATCGAAGGAAAAATATTCAAAACTAAAACTAAACAAATTTCAATTCTTTTAGATAAGATAGAAATTTTAAGTAAGAGCATTCTCCCTTTGCCTGAAAAATTCCATGGCTTACAAGATGAAGAAGAAAAACTGAGGAAAAGATATTTAGACATTCTGATGAATCCAGAAATAAGAGATTTATTTTTAAAAAAGCAAAAATTCTGGACGACAATAAGAAAATTTTTATTAAGTAAAGGATTTATAGAAGTTGAAACCCCGATTCTAGAAGATTCTGCAGGCGGAGCAGCAGCGACGCCATTTAAGACCCGCCATAATGCCCTTGGTTTAGATGTTTATATGAGGATATCAATGGGAGAACTCTGGCAGAAAAAGTTAATGATTGCTGGGTATGAAAAAACATTTGAAATTGGGCGACAATTTAGAAATGAAGGGATGGATGCTGAGCATTTGCAAGACTACACACAGATGGAATTTTATTGGGGATATGCAAATTACGAGGATGGAATGAAACTTACTGAAGAGATGTATAAAGAAGCCGCCAAGGCTGTGATTGGAAATTTAAAATTGAAAACTAGAGGATATGAAGTAGATTTGGGAAAGAAATGGGAGCATTATGATTATGAATCTACAATAAAAAAGCATACTGGAATAGATATTTACAAATCAAATTCCAAGGATATAATAAAAAAGCTTGGTGAACTCAAAGTTAAGTATGATGATTCGGTAGATAAGTGGAGGCTTGTAGATGCATTGTGGAAATATTGCAGAAAGAAACTTAATGGCCCGGGATTTTTAATTGGGCAGCCGGTTGAACTTTCGCCTTTAGCAAAAAGAAATCCAAAAGACCCGCGCAAAGTTGAGCAATTTCAGATAATAATTGCAGGAACAGAGCTTGGGAATGGTTATAGTGAATTGAATGATCCTTTGGACCAGGAAAAAAGATTTGAAGAACAAGCTTTATTGAAAAAAGCAGGGGATAAAGAAGCTCAAGAGCATGATAAGGGGTTTGTTGAAGCGTTGAAATATGGAATGCCTCCCACTTGCGGGTTTGGAGTTTCTGAAAGGCTTTTTGCTTATCTAGTTGACAGGCCAATTAGAGAGTGTGTTATATTCCCGTTGATGAAGCCTGAAGTAGAAAGTAAGGAAAAGAAATAATCACATCCCATACTTTTTTTGTTTTTCCCGCATTGCAAGATTCATGTTGTAGAATTCTAACCCAACATCAGTTTTTCTCTTTAGATGATCTATTACTTCATTAACGCTAAACTCTTCTGAACAAACAAAAAGACACTTCTCATCTTTGTTCATTATTTTACCAAGCTCTATAATAATTTCTTCCCTTATTTTTTCGTCCATAAAGTTTTTTAGCAAGAAAGGTATATAAATATTATCGCAGCTTAAAATTTTTAGCCCTCTCTCTATAATTGACGTACATTTCATAGATTTTTAATCCAATTTCGGTTCTATCTTTAAGCTCTTGAATAAATTCATCTATATCATAAGTACATCCATTAAATTGAATACGGCTTGGAACAGAAGGCTTTATTTTCTCCAAGCTTTGAACAACGCTATGAAATATTTTAGTGTCTATATTATTGTTTATTGCATTGTTTTAAGGTGCCAAAACTATATAAATATTGTTACAAATAGTTAAAAATGCCAAAACTTCCAATATTAAGACAAGAGGCACTTGAGTTAGTTAAAAAATATAATTCTGATGAAAGAGACTTAATACATTACTTAGAAAGCGAAGCAATAATGAGAGAGGTTGCCTCTAAACTTGGTGAGGATATTGAATATTGGGGCATGTTGGGTTTGCTCCACGACGTTGATTGGGGATTGACTAAGGACAATGTTCATGAACATTTAACAAAAGCTCCTGAAATATTAAAAGATGCTGGCTTTGATAATGATTTTATCGAGATAATATTAAGTCATGGTTATGGGTTTGAAGAGTTATCTCATTTGAAAGATAAAAAAAGGACAAAAAAAATAGAATACGCTTTGGCGGCTTCGGAGACGCTTACTGGGTTAATACACGCGTATGCATTAATGCGTGAAGGAAGAATCAGTGATATGGAAATTTCTGGACTTAGGAAAAAGTTTAAAGATAAGGCTTTTGCTGCTGGGTGTGACAGAGAGATTATTAAAGAAGCTGAAAATTTCATGAATTTTGATGAATTTCTGCAATGCGGAATAGAAGGAATTAAAAAGATAAAGGAAGAAGTTGGACTGAAATGAAAACTATAAGTGATATTATTTATTACAGTAGTGGAGAAACTGCTCAAATATTGGGAGTTGCATCACGAACTGTTTTAAGATGGGCTCACAAAGGATATGTTATCCTTAATGGAGTCGATGGAAAACCTAGGATAAATTTAACTCCTTATGTTCATCCATTTAATGGCTATCTTTATATCCCAAAAACAATAGTTGAAGAAATTCAAAGAGCCGCTAATAAAGATAAAAAATAAAAACAGAAAAATTTATAAATAAGAAATTCTTACTTTCTTACATAATAAATATTATTAAAGTTTAAAATGGTAGAAATAACAAAAATGTCTTCAAAGGGACAAGTAGTCATTCCTAGAGAAATAAGAGACATTCTAAAAGTAGAAGAAGGAAGTATATTTGCTGTTATTGGAAACAAAGACTCGATTGTTCTCAAAAAAATAGAAACCCCCTCAAAAAATGATCTTATTAAAGAACTTGAGAAAATAGCGATAGAAGGAAGAAAAAGAGCTGAAAAACTCGGCATAAAAGAAAGTCATGTCCATAATATTATTGAGAGAGTAAGAAAATCTAGAAAATAAAATGAAAATTAGCGTAGATACAAATTTTTTGATATCTTCGACTCAATGGGATTATAGTGTTTCTCATAAATTATTGATTAGATTAATTAAAGAAGATATAGAAATTTTTACAACAAAAGATATACTAACAGAATTCTCAGAAGTTTTAGCAAGAGACTTTAGGTATAACCAAGATGAAATCAACAACATAATAGAAAAAACTTTGGCTTTTGTGAAAATTGTTGAGCCTAAGGAAAAGATAGAAATTGTAAAAAACGATCCAGAAGACAACAAAATAATAGAATGTGCTATTGAATCTTCATCTAATTATATAATAACTTATGACAAACATTTATTAAATATAAAAGAGTATAAAGGAATAAAGATAATCAAACCTGAGGAGGTTTTTGATATTTTAGAACAAGATTAACATGGCACTCATAATAAAATCAAATATAAGAAAAGCTATCAAAGATCTTGATAAAGAAAACTCAATAACAAGTGTTGCTGATGAGGTCGAGTTAGCCTTGGAAAGAAAAGTTGAGGAAGTTTTAAGAGAGGGAATAAAGCGTGCAAAAGCAAACGGAAGGAGAACTTTGCAAGCACGCGATCTTTGATTGGTTAGATTTTTATAGTTCTATTATTTTTTCACATCATGAAAAAGAAGGTTAATTCTGAAAGATCTGAAAGAGGGAAGAAATCAAGAGCTGCAGGAGGCAGATTTGAGCTTAAAGTTAGAAGTGGGCTTGAAGAGATGGGCTGGATTGTGTCAAAGTGGATGAATACAGTAGATAAAGACAAGACAAACATTTTAAGACTTATGCCTGCTAAAAGAAAATACAATCCGTTCTTTAAAGTTCTTGGAATTGGTACTGGGTTTCCGGACTTCATTGCTTTCAAAAAAGTTGAAAAGTTTGTTGATTTAGATGGGATTGAGAATGATATTGGATATGAAGTAATAGGTGTTGAAGTAAAAGCAAATGGCTATCTTGATAAAATCGAGAAAGATATGTGTTATTGGCTTTTAGAAAATAAAATATTCTCTAGAATATTGATTGCAAGGAAAGGCAAGGAAAGAGGCAAGATTGATTATGTTGATTTCCTGAAAAAATATGGATTGTAATTTAACTGCTTTCTAGTATAATAATATTTAAAATCAGGGGATTTATTTAATATATATGATAACTAGAAGTGTATTAATGCTTCTATTGACAATTCTATTAATATCAATTATCTCGTCCATAAAAATAACTGAAGTTGAGCTAAATCCTCCTGGAAACGATCAGGGGAGTGAGTGGGTGGAGCTTTACAGCACTGATACAGTAAATATAGATAAATACAGCTTAATGAATAACGACGGGAAAAAAGTATCATTGAGCGGAAGCTTCCAGGGATATTATGTTTATATTTTTGAAAAGCAATGGCTTGATAACACTAATGAAAAAGTTTCTCTTTATCTTGGAGGTAATTCAATAGACGAAACAGATATCTTAAATGATTCTGCAAATAATGAAAAAACATGGCAATACTGCAATGGCTGGGAGTTTAAAGACCAGACAAAGAAAAGAGATAATGAATGCGAGGTAGTTAATGAAGAAAAGCCTGTTGTTAGTGATAAAAATTCTAAAAAAAATGAAACACAAGCTGAAGATAAAAAAATTATTAAAGTTACTAATTCAAATAATAAATCATTCAATGAAAATATTGGAGAAGAGCCTGTAATTCCAAAGGTAATAAAATTAAGTGCAAAAACTATAAAAAGCCCTGAAATTAATCAAAGTAAGGGACAGAGCAATTATGCTTTTTATGGATTAATAGCGTTTGCAGCTTTGCTTGGCGTTCTTTTTTTATTAAGAAGGAGAAAGTATAGAAATGAGTTCAGAAAAGATTGAGGCAGCGATAATATTTGAAATTCTAGGCAAGCCTCCAGAACATCTTGTAGAGGCTCTTGAAGAGATTATCAAGCAGATTGGAGAAGAAAAAGGGGTGAACATAAAGGAAAAGAAAATAAATGAACCTCATGAGTTTGAAAAAGAAAAAGGAATATATACTACATTTGCTGAGATAATTGCTGAATTTGACGAGCTTATGGGACTAATAATAATATTGTTTAAATACATGCCTGCTCACATACAAATAATTTCTCCAGATAAGGTAAACTTAAAGGGTAATGAAATGAATGATATTTTCAATGAAATAGCTAGAAGGCTTCACGCATATGACGAAGTTGCAAGAGTTATTCAGCTTGAAAAATCTGTTTTAGAGGCAAAACTAAAAGATATTTTAGGCAAGAAAGAAGAAAAAGTTGATGAAGAAGATTAAACTCTCACGCTTTTTGTTTTTTTGGCTTTTAACTTGAAAAATACTATTATTATAAGGAAGATAAATCCGATTAAGGCCCATCCTATTACTTTGGTTGATGAACTTGTCTTTTTTTCAGCACAAGAAGAGAGGCAACAAACAGCGGTTTCGCCATTTGCATTGATTGTCCTATAATTTCCAGTGCATTCATTATTATCTGCGCAAATTTGCCCGCCAACATCATTGCATGTTTTAACAATCTCTGGGTTAGTACTAACTTTAGACTGGTTTATACAATTACCTCTTGCGCAAGTTTTTCCAGAAGAACATTGTGAATTAGTGCTGCATTGGCTTCCTTCTTTAATCAGGCAAGCATTATTTACGCATACTTTTCCATAATTACAGTCAAATGTTGTTGTGCATTCTTTCTTCACACAGATAAAGTTTTCTTTGTCACAATAATATCCGTATCTGCAGTCATAGTCTACTTGGCATTTTTTCTTGAAGCAATAGCCTTGATTGCAAAGGTATCCTGATTTACAATCACTATTTTCCACACACTCTGTTCCTTTTTTATCGACGCAGAAATTATTGCTGCATATTTTATTAAATTCGCAATCACTATCTGTTTTACATTCGTCTTCCTTTGGCTTTTGAACGCATTTTTGTTCTTTACACTGATAACCATCAGCACAATCATTGTCATAAGTGCAGTCTGGAGCTATTTTAGCACAGACATTAGCTGAGCAATAGTAGCCTGAATTGCAATCGCTGTTGTATATGCATTGAGGCGCTGGAACACACTGTCTTTTAGAGCAAACCTGGCCTTGACTACAATCTGTATTGTATATGCAAGTTTCCTCTATTGTATTAAAACAACTGTTAACATTAAAAACACAATTAGTGCATGAAAGAGTTCCGTTATTAAAACTAAAATCCGAGCAGCCTTGAAGCCCGTTCCAATCACTCCCATCGCATTGTTCCCCGAGCTCAACTTTATTATTGCCGCAAACAGCATTTTGATCTTGAACAGTTGCACAAGATCCTTGAACGCATGCTTTTCCTGAGCTGCATTGAAAGTCATAAGTGCAGCCAGTGTTGTTAGTGTTGTTTGTATTATTAGTTATTGGAATAGAGGTATTAAAACAATTAGAAATATCAAAAGTGCATTCGTTTGTTGTTCCAGGAGCATTGCATGAAAGAGTTCCGTTATTAAAGCCAAAGCTTAAACAATTTTTTATTGTGCCCCAGTCATTAGTGTCGCATTGCTCTCCTGAATCAATGCTTTTGTCTCCACAATAAGGTTGTGGCTGCTGTTGAGGAGGGATGTAAGTAAAGTAAACTGGAATATTATAGATTAATCCATTAGAACTTAACTTAATAAAATCATTAGTTGTTTTTGTCAAAGAGTTTGTATCAAAATTTATTGTTTTAATCTGCCCGGAAGATAAGCTTATTGAACTCGAAGCATTAATTCCTGAGAAAACATCTATTTTTATTGTTAAAGAATTATCTTTTAAGCTTTGTGTTTTTATTGAAAAAGATCCTTGTGTTATTGCAAATCCTGGATCAATCGCGAAGTCAGCAGTTTCATTTGTTATTGAAAAATTACTAATTATATCCTGGCTTGAAATCCTGCCTGCCTCGTAATATTGGGCATTTTTAATGATAATAGAATAATTGTTCTCTGTTTTACCTATAAGAGATGCTTTAATGTAATAATCATCGCCGACTTTTCCAAGGTCATAGCTCATTGGAATTCTCACGTGGCCGCGGTAAAAGAAAATATTTGATTCTTGAATTGAGGTTATAAAATTACCAGACACTTTGGCTATTATTGTCTCGCCTTGCGAATATTTTGATTTTGCTTCAATAGCTACTGACGAGGTTAAAGGAATAATTAATAAAAGCAAAATAAGCAAAAACAATACACTTCTTTTCATGAATAAATTAAAGAATTATGATTAATAAAGTTTTATTTTGTAGATAAAGATTATATTTTTGCTAACTGTTGTCTTTCCCAGTTTGCTCTTTCTGAAGCTATCTTTTTTCTTGAATCATCTGTAGCTAGTTTATTATCTCTGATAAAAAATTCTAGAGAAAATCTCTGCCCTTTTGGTCTTCTGCTGTGATCTCTTGAATAACTATATTTATCCATTACTTTTGCTAAATATTCTTGAGTTCTATAAGGAACTCCTTTACTTGCCCATTCGTCTCTTACACTGCTAGAATTTACTAAATCTAATTGATCATTTATTAATGCTAAAAAATAATCTTTTTCAATATCAGTTAATTCTAAAGCTTCAATTAAGTTTGAAAATATTTTCATCATATAAAAAGATATTTATATTTTATAAAATTAATTATATTAGAGTTACTTCCCAATGTCCTTAAGTTTCTTGAGAACGTCATCGAGATCTGACTTGGATTTTTCTTTTGCTTCTGGTTTCTTCTGAAGAACTGGAGCTCTTTGTGGTTGTATTGGCGGCCTCATAGGAGGTCTTGACGCTTGGCTTGGAGGAAAAATTCTTCTAGGAATTAGTCTCGAAGGAAGGGATGAAGTTGGAGGAGGTAATCCTGGCCTAAAAGGCATTTGCTTCTTCTTTCCAGATCTAAGCCTCATTATTAAAACACTTAATTTATTCCTAAACACAAATCCTAGAATTGCTAAAACAATTAAAATTAAGAAAATCCAAAGCCAAAGATAACTTCCGCTGCTTGTGCCTGTGTTTGTGCTTCCATTACTTGAGCTTGTGCAGCAAACATCAGAAGATAATGTGCAAGACTCGTAAATTTCAGACTCGCTGCTTAAACAAGAGGATCTGCAAACTCCCCCTTGATTTTCACAATTAGATAAAGTGCCTCCTGTGTTAGACTTCTGGCAAGAGCCTCCGCCTGTGCAGCAAAACTCTCCTGTCTTTGCATCAGAATAATCATAGATTTTAGTTCCACCGTCGCATGACATATCTACCGAACAGGTTATTCCGTTTAAATCCTGGCAGCTTGGAAGTACTGGACCGATGCTGCAGCATTTGTCAGGAACATTGCATTCATATAAATCACTAAGGTCGCTTCCGCCGCCATTCTGGCAATCCAAACCTGATCTGCAGAAATATCCTTTGTCTTCTTCACATCGCGGCTTGTTTGCATTAGGAGATGCACATATTCCATTACTATTACATATTTCATCACCAGGGCATTCATAATCAAACTGACAGGTGTCGCTCGGAAGAGGTATGCATTTATGTTCACTTGAGCATTTGTAGCCTGTTGCACACTGCCCGTCGCTGGTGCATTCAGGAATTACTTCACACAATCCGTTATTACATTCATATCCATTAGAACAGTGATTAGTTGCATTGCATTCATCTCCTGGAGGAATGTCTACGCATTTTCCTGTCTGGCATTTTTGACCTGCAGCGCAATCTCCATTCTCAACGCACTGAGGTCTTGGATCACATTTATTTGTAGCTGTATTACATACTTGAGTTGTTACATTACAGTCAGAATCATATCTGCATTCTGGTTTTATGACGCAGGTTTTAGTATCTGTATTGCACTCAAGATTAGGGCTTTTGCAATCAGCGTCGTAATTACATGCAACGCAGGTGTGCGTGCTTTGATCGCAGACAGGCTTTGTTGAGTTCGTGCAATGGCTATTTCCTAAGCACTCGTATGTTACTGGAACACAACTATTACCGAGACATTGTTCTCCTGTTCCGCATTGTGATGAATTAGTGCAGATGACACATTTATTGTTTGGAGAACAAATTGGATTATCTGCAGGGCACTGCTCGTTTGTCCTGCAGCCATTTACACAAGTTAAGTTTGCATTACATATTTTTCCATCTCCACAGACAGTATCATCTCTACAGCCTGGAACACATGTTTTATTTGATGAACATATATTTCCTTCTCCGCAAGTATTATCACTTCTGCAGCCGCTAACACAAATATTATTTAAAGAGCATATTCTTCCTTCTCCGCAATCGCTAGCTTCTGTTGCTAAACTGCACTCAGGCCCTTGAACGCAGGTTTGGTTGACGCAAATTTTTCCAGAAGAACATTGCCCATCACTTGTGCATTCAGGAACTGGCTTGTCATTCTGCCAAATAGAATGTAATATAAAAGCTGTATTTCTAATATTGCCTTCCCAGCATCCATTGCTGTCTTGCTGTGTTAGAAGCCAATTCATTGAACCTGTTTTTGCTGTGAAATTGTCGTTTTGGAATGGATATAAGGCAACAGCAGTATCATAAAATTTGTTATTTGTTAATGAAAGCTGCCAGTATTTAGGATCATTAGTTGTTCTTTGCTTGCTTAGGAGTGTTGTTTTGTAGCTAGTGTCTCCTGTTAAATGATATAAGAAAGCTTCTGGAATATATTTTGAGTTTGAGTCAGCTGAAGAAATTAAATAAGGAATAAATGGGTCAACTTCTGCGCTATAACCTGCATAATCTAAAGCTATAGATGCCCATAAGCTTCCTTCATAAGCACAAACTCCCCCTTGCTTGAAGCAGAAAGATTCAATTAACTCACTAGTGGCTCCGCTTGCTCCTGCAGTATGTGTTTTTTCTGAAACAAAAATTGTCGGCGAGTTAGCTTCTTGATAAAGGAGATTGGTTAAGAAACTTTTATCGCATGAGATTTCAAATTCTTTGTCTTGGCATGCACTTGAAATTTGAAGCCAGTAATCTTGCTGAACTGCTGAAAAACATCCTCCGCCATTTAATGATTTTATTTTTTTATCAGTGCCGAGAATTAGCTGTGCAGAGCCTCCTTGATAAGTTATTGTGCAGGAAGTTTCTTCATTGCTCTCTATCTGCAAAAACCAGTTTAATCCTCCAGGCACCATTTTCTGGCTTAGAAGCCAGTTTGCAATTTCACTAGTGTCGTAATCATTTGCTTGAAGAGCGAGAAGTGCTTTTGATGTTACTGCAATATCGCAAGAAGAAGACGGCCAGCATTGAGCTTTTCCATTTATTTTTTTAGAGCTGTCAATAAGCTCTTGCTTGCATTCTCCTAAAGCTAAGAGAGAGAAAGCTTTTTCTTCAGGGCTTAGTGATGAACATTTTCCAACAACTTTTCCTTCAAGGCATTGGTAAGCTTTGGTGACTTTTGGATCAGCTGCAAGAATGAAAGAGATGCTTAATATTAATAATAAAAACGCAAATATAATAAACCTCTTTTTCATTTTTCTTGTTTGGGAACCTTTTGAAAAGGTTCATTTTCATTAAAAACTTAGGGAATTGTTATTTTTAAAATTATCTTAATTAGAATCCAATCTTTGCATATATAGACTTAACAACTTCTCTTCTCAAATTAAAGGAATTTGCCCAGCTTGCATAAGCATTCCAGCCTTGGAATATTTCAAGCATCTTTTTTTTGAAAACAGCTCCTTTTGCATAATTACCCACTTTTACAAATATTTTCCTAATGTTTCTCTTTCTTAAAAGCCTGAAGTGATAAAAATTCCTAAATCCAACAAAATCTGCTCCTTTAGACAAAAAAATAATTCTTGATTTCTGCGGATGAAGCTCTAGCCTTAATTTATCTCTAAGAAATTTATCTATTCTTAATTTCCATTCTTCTAGTTGCTCTTCAGATTTATTCAAAATCACAAAATCATCAACATATCTTATGTAATACTTAGCTTTTAATTCGTGTTTCACAAAATAATCAAGTTCATTAAGATAAATATTGGCGAAAAATTGGCTTGTTAAATTACCGAGAGGCATGCCTATGTTAATAGACGTCCGCCTCTCTCTCTCGTTCATTGTTTCAATGGACGACCAAGGGGGCTCTGCTCCCTTGTATTTTCTCTCTCTGAATTCTGCTTCATTTTGCAGAATTCTTTCAATCAGCCAGATAACCTTTTCATCAGCAATTTTCCTTCTAATTATGCTTAAAAGAATTTCATGGTCAACTT
>CAYQXU010000011.1:0-17691 GCA_964421685.1 Candidatus Woesearchaeota archaeon | reverse complement strand
GAAAGGAATAATGATCCAGGCAGACCCTGGTGCTTTGAGGAGAGGTCTTTTAGGAAGAGCTTTAATGAAAGGTGATGTTGTTGTTCTTGGCGGAGTCCAGCGAAGAAGGGATTTATTTTCTGAAATGGGCATGGATGAAGAGGTGGGGGGAATGTTTGGAGACATGCTTAATAATATGGGTTTTGGAAACCTTGGAGGCGGGATAACACAGATAAGATTTTTAGTTGTTAGCACGAATCCTAGTCAAACTTGTATTGTAAGTGAGAATACAGAGGTTGTTCTAAGCCCTAAGGCTGTTGAAGTCAGCGAGGAGAAAATTCCAGAAATAACTTATGAAGATATTGGCGGGTTGGAAGAGGAAGTTAAGAAGATAAGAGAAATGGTTGAAATTCCCATGAAACATCCTGAAATATTTGAAAAGCTTGGAATAGAGCCTCCTAAAGGCGTTTTATTGCATGGACCTCCTGGAACAGGGAAAACTCTTTTGGCCAAAGCTGTTGCAAATGAGACTGATGCTAACTTTATACTTTTGAATGGGCCTGAGATAATGAGCAAGTTTTATGGTGAGAGCGAAAAAAGAATAAGAGAAATTTTTGAAGAAGCAGAGAAGACTGCTCCTGCAATTATATTTATCGACGAGCTTGATGCAATTGCTCCTAAGAGAGAAGACGTCCAAGGAGAAGTTGAAAGGCGAGTTGTAAGCCAGCTCTTGACAATGATGGATGGCTTGAAGACAAGAGGAAAAGTTATTGTTATTGGCGCAACGAATAGGCCTAATTCAATTGATCCTGCTTTAAGAAGACCTGGAAGGTTTGACAGAGAAATTTCAATTAATGTCCCTGATAAAAAAGGAAGAAGAACTATTTTAGGAATTCATACTAGGGGAATGCCTTTGACTAAGGACGTTAATTTAGATGAGCTTGCAGGAGTTACCCATGGGTTTGTCGGCGCTGATCTTGAGTCTTTAAGTAAAGAAGCTGCTATGAATGTTCTTAGAAAGTTCTTGCCTAAAATGAAGCTTGATGGAGATGAACAAATTCCTCCTGAAATTCTTTCGCAGCTTATTGTAAAACATGAAGACTTCACAGAGGCTTTGAAAAATGTAAGGCCTAGCGCGATGAGGGAAGTTTTAGTTGAAACTCCTAATGTAAACTGGGAAGATGTTGGTGGTTTAGATAATGTTAAGCAAGAATTGAAAGAAGCTGTTGAGTGGCCTTTGAAATTCCCTGAAGGATTTGAGAGGCTTGGAATAAGGCCTTCAAGAGGAATACTTTTATATGGCCCTCCTGGAACAGGAAAAACATTAATTGCCAAGGCTGTTGCAAAAGAGTCAGAGGCTAATTTTATTCAAGTTAAAGGCCCTTCATTATTAAGCATGTGGGTTGGTAAATCAGAAGAAGGAATGAGAAAAGTTTTTGAAAGAGCCAGGCAAGTCGCTCCTTGTATTATTTTCTTTGATGAGATAGACTCGCTTGCAGGAAGAAGAGGAGTTGATCAAGGAACTAAAGTGACTGAAAGAGTGTTAAACCAAATGCTTGCTGAAATGGACGGGCTTGAGGACTTGAAAGGAATATTAGTTATTGGCGCAACGAACAGGCCGGATATGCTAGATCCTGCTTTGTTAAGGCCTGGAAGATTTGACAAGATACTTTTAGTCAGCGCTCCAAACCAAGAAGGAAGATTAAAAATTTTAGAGATACATACTAAAAAAATGCCTCTTGCTAAAGGCGTTGACCTTAAAGAAATAGCAAAGATGATTGAAGGATTTACAGGAGCTGATATTGAAGCATTTGTAAGGGAGGCAGCTATGCTTGCTTTAAGAGAAAGCAAGGACTCGAAGGAAGTAAAGAAGAAGCATTTCGAGGAAGCTCTTTTGAAAATAAGGCCTAGCGTTACAAAAGGAACAATTGAAGTTTACAAAAAGATCGAGGACAATTTCTTGAAATCAGCCAAGGCTGCCCTTCCTGCTGAGAATAGTTATTTTGGATAGATTATAACTTATTAGTAGTAACAATAGAAAGATTTAAAAGTAGGAGATTTCTTGAGGATTTATGGTAGAATGGACGAGAAGAGTTGATGAAGGATATAGGGAATATTTAATTCCTTTAGTCGGAGTTAGAAAAGCAGAAGAGGCTTCTTGTGTTCCTTCAGAGAATCGTTATGTGATGGAAGCATGTAGCGCTATGGTGGCTCTAAAAGATGAATATGATGTAGGAGTAGCTTTAGCTACAGATGGTTTGTTTTTAAGTTATATTGCTCAGCAATTTGGTTTTCCGACTCTCAATGTTAGGTTAAAGAGGAGGTTGAATGGGGCAAGTTGGCAGCCAATAGATAGGGTAGATGAGGAAAGTGCTGGTGGAAAAAGAGTTATTGTGTTTGATAATGATGCATTGACAGGTAGAACTTTGAGAAGAGCTTCCAGGGAGCTTAGTGTTCTGTCTCCAAGTAAGATGGATCTTTTATTGATATATGAACAAACACCTATAACAACTAACATGTATAGAAATGGCAGAACTCCTAGAGGATTACTTTCTCCAGTGGAGAATTTTAATAAGTGGAATAGAGAAAATGGTAGAGAACATGTTGCTACAGAATGGCATCCAACTCCTGACGGAGGTTTAGTTCTTAAGTATCTAAAGAATGGAAGTTGGGAAGAGACTAGAGAATTCCGCAAAGGAGATTGGGTTTATATGCATAATTGCAGAACTAATGTTCCTGAAGAATTTGAAAAAGTTATGACTTTAGAAAAAGATTTCAAACCTACCCCTGAAGCAGTAAGTCGGCTAGAAGAGGTGCTTGGAATTGTTCAAAATGTCTAAGAAAATTTTGCTCTCTACAGATATAGGATCAGATGTTGATGATGCTTTAGCTTTGCTTACAATGTTGAATCATCCTGAAATTGATCTTAGAGGTATTTATACTGTTAATGGAGATGTTGATGCGCGTTCTTATATTGCAAAACATATGGTTGATTTAGCTGGAAGAAATATTCCTGTGGCTAGAGGAGAACCCTATGCTTTTTCATTAGTTAAGCCTTATTCTCTTGGAGAGTGTGAGAGATTTCTTGTTGATGATAAATTTATAGATAGGAGTGAGTGGAGTAGAGATATAAAATATGTGTCTTTAGACAAAGCCGGAATTAATTCCAATGGAGTTAAAGATTTATCTGAAAAACTATTAAGAGACTCAAGTATTGTTTTTAGCATTGCTCCACTAACTAATATTGCAAAATTGCTTAGAGATTATCCTAAATCTGCCAAAAATATTGAAAGATTATTTATTATGAGTGCAAGACTTCCAAGTGAAAACGGAGAAGAGCTAGAACATAATTTTAGATATGATAGTGTTTCTGCTCGTGAAGTTTTAAGTTCAGAAATTCCAATTACAATTGTTCCCGGAGATGTTTGTGAAAGATATAGATTACCCATTAATGTCAGGGAAAATCGATTTTCTAGAGGTCTTGGAGTCTATGTTAATAAAATGTTAAGAGCTTTTGTTGGAAGACAACTTGTAAGAGCGTATCATACTGAAATAATTCAAGGTTTGCCATTTATTTTAGATAATGATGTTAAGCCAAATTTTGATCCTGAGAAAATTTCTCCAGAGGAATTGGAAAGAGCTGAAAGATTCAAGCAGTCTTTCTTGGCTGATGTGACTGAAGGGGCTGCTTACATAGACACTGATGAATTTTGGATGGGATTTTACAAGTTAGTTGAACAACTGAGAGATCCAAGATATGGCTATTCTAGGGGTAATTTGGTATCTCTGGTTTTAGAAGGATTAGTTCCTCAAGGTGTTTCTATTGCAGATGTTTATGTTCCTTACTGTTTTTTGCACCCAGAAAAATTAAGAACAAAGAGAATGACTATTGATTGTGATTTTGATGGAGAAACTTTAGTTTTACCAGGACAAAAACATGAAGTTGTTAGAGATTTGGATTTTGATCACTTTAAAGAATTTTTAGATAGATATTTGAAATAATTCACTTCTCTCTAGAAATTATCAATTATTATAAAGAATAAAGGCTTTTATTTATGATGACAGAAATGAGGTGTTGTTATCGTAACTGCAGCGGCAAAGTTCCTTCATCTTCAGAGACTGGGTTTAGAATTCAAATTTTCAAGTATTGTGATGAGAATGCTGGAGAAAAAGTTCTTTTTCCTTTTTTTGTGAGTTTATACCCTATTAAAAGAGAAGGCAGTTTAGAATTTGATACTTATCCTTCGAAGGCTGATTCAAGTGTTGATGGGGTTTTCGAAAGAGATATTTGCAATAAACTTTTAGCTGAACATGCAAGCAGAATTCTTGAGGAATTAATAAAACACGATGTTGTAAGAGAAGTTTTCTTGCCTCCAAGAGTCAATACAGAATATGGCTTTCTTGTTACTAATGTTGCTGTTCCTTTTATTTCTGGTTATCCTTATTATGAAATACTTCCTCATCAGTCTCTTATTGAAAGAAGGAGGAGATGAACATTAGTCATTACTTTATTGTATTTTAAATTGACATAATAATTATAAATGATTAATCTGAATTAATTTTATGAGATTAGAATTAACTAGGCTGGCAAGAGAGGCTGATAGCAATGGAGATCAGACTATCAAGTTTGATGATTTTTTAAAGAGTTTTTCTAAGCTTTCGGAACAAGAGAATAATTTCGCAAGAAAATTATTTGGTGATAGCCTTGATGCTGTTGTTGAAAACACTTTAGAATTTTATAGAGAATATCAGCCAACAAGGCCTTTGTTTAGCTGCTCTAACTCAAAAGATTATG
Source organism: Candidatus Woesearchaeota archaeon (assembly GCA_964421685.1). Taxonomy (GTDB): domain Archaea; phylum Nanobdellota; class Nanobdellia; order Pacearchaeales; family GW2011-AR1; genus CAYQXU01. Next base: position 12,917 of record CAYQXU010000011.1, on the reverse strand, counting down.
TAGAAGGAAACTATGGAGGAAATGATAGATACATAATAACAGATGTTACAGATGAGTGGAAGAAAAGAGGAATTAATGTTGAAGTAGCTCATAAAGTCGAGGAAGTTATAAAATACACTCCAAAGATGATGCTCAAAGATGTTGAATATAATGCAAAAATTGCATATGTCTTATCAAATGTTGTAGGCTCAAGAGGGGTTTATGAGATAGGCGCAGGCAATGGGGTTTTGGCTTTAGGATTGTCAATATTGACTAATAACAGAATTACAACAATCGAGTCTGATCCTTATTATGTTGAGCTCCAAAGAAATTTGCGCTCTAAGCTTGTAAATAAAATTAAAGGAGAGCTAATCATAGAGGACCCAATAGCTTTCGGTGCCTATGTTGAGAAGAATAAAATTAGTTCAAGATCATTTCTTGTTTGCAATAGAGGGGATTGGAATATTTTTGATGAAGTTGTTAATTTTGGTATAAATAATAGTTTGGATATGCTTGTCTCAAGAGATTTCCATAAACAATCACATATGCTTGGTCCGATAGAATCAACGCCTTTAGGGGCGTATAAACACGTTAAAGAAATAATTTTTAACATTACTCGGAATAGTGTAGGGCATCAAATTATAATGACAAGAAAAGATTTGTGTGATGAAGAAGATCATACTTCTCACTTTAATGAGTTTTTGATTAAAAAATTAAGTTAATCATCCAGTCGTCACAATAACTTCCTTATCAACTAGAATTGTGTTTTCTGCCTGGCTGACTTTGCTTCCTTGCGTTTCAACTAATTGTGCGTAGTGATGCAAATTTCCGTTATCCTCTAATTGCTTCAAACCAAACAAAGCTTTAGTTCCAAACTTCTTTACAAGCCATCTAGAGCAGAATGGAAGCGTCTTGTAATTTTTTATTATAAACTCGAGGACTTCTCTTGCAATTGGAGATCGAACGTTCTTTTCACTTTGAAGATGATAAATTCCAGAAGGTTTTCCGTCGTGAACTCTTCCTGATCCTGTTGTTACAAAAGGCTCTATTGCATATAAACCTTTTTTTATTTTAATATTTCTTGAATCATCGATGTTTGGAACAGTTGTTCCTGCATGTAAATCATATTCATCTATTCCGTGACCTGAAAGATTAATTATTGGCGAGAAGTTGTGGCTTTCGATTTCTTTTGAAATAACATGCCCTATTTCACTTAAATTAATTCCTTCTTTAAAATATTCCTGTGCCTTTGTCAATGCACTTTCAGCAGCTTTTATAAGATTTTGGTTTTCTTTTGAGTTTTCTAAGTCAAAAGATAGTGAAGTGTCTGCAATCCAGCCGTCTATATGGACTCCGAAGTCAACTTTTAACAATCCATGGGCAAGAGTTGTGTCGCCATGACTTGGAGTGTAGTGCGCAGCGATATTATTTATAGAAAGATTGCAGGGAAATGCAGGCTTTCCACCTAAACTTATAATTTTTGATTCTATTTTTTCAGCGATTTCAATTAAAGGCATGTTTTTTCTGACAATACTTTTTGCATACACCTTTATTTGCTTGGCAATATCCCCTGCTTGAAGGATTTTGGCTGTGTTCATGAAAAAACCAATATATAGTGCTTTATAATAATTCTTATAAAGGCTTTTAACAACTTTCTTATATGAGCTTAAAAACAATTTTATTAAAAAGCGCTTTAGTTGCTTTAGTAGGTAATGCTGTTGCAAATGTAGTGGGAGGTGTATTTTCTGATTACAGTCAAAACCAATTAAGATATGATATTTCTAATTTGACTCAAAAAGTGCAATTGGCTAAAAAGTTTTCAAATTCTTTTGGTGTCTTATTAGATAATCTATTTTATGAGGATTCTACAGGGAATTGGCAATATCAAAAAGATAGTTTGCAAGCCGAATTAGAAATTCGCCAAACGCATGATCGCAAGATTTTTAAGAGAATGGCATTTTACGGATATTTTACTGATTAACTTCTTTCCTTCAGCCTTCTGTTTTTTGGAATGAAGTTTGTAATCTTGTTTTCTGATGCCTTGCCTGTCCCTAAGAAGTCATTTTTATATTTCATAATTAAGAAAGCTTTTTTCCCAACTGAAATATTAAGTTCGTTTCCTTTCATCCATGATTCAACTTGATTGTCGTTTAGCTCATATATGTTTTTTTTAATTTGGCTTTGAAGGATTTGGGTTCCTTCTATACTTAATCTTATCCCATTTTCCTCTTCTTTTGCAAAGTAAACTCCCAATCTTTCAATATATATTATTGACTCTAGCTTTTTTATTTCACTCTCACTTAAACTTCCTTGATATAAGAAGATTCTTTCTTGTCCGATTTTGAGAAGAATTCCTGGAATTTCCTTTACTCCAAACTGTTCTTGCAGCTTTTCTAATATTGATTGGGTTTCATGTGTTGTGAGGAAGTGGAGTGTCATTTTTTGTATCCAAAAATTTTATTATAAGTAGGATGATCTACAATATTTAAGATAAATAAAAATATTTCTACTCTTGTTCCTTCAAGTGTATATAACATCCTCCAAAAATTAGAAAGTTCTGCTCTATAAAGGTTTTTTATTCCTTGTTGTTTTAGAGACTCTGGAATTAATTCTTTGCTAATAGGATTTCCATATTGAGGATTTTCTTCTAAAATATTTTTTATTCTTTCAATTGACCTAAGAAGAGACTGCGATTCTTTGTCATTTTTCTTTTTTAGTTCAATGAAACATTCTCTAGCCTGACCCCTTAATAAAATTCTTACTTCTTTTCCTAAAAACATTTTATATCTCCAAGGAATCTTTGAACATTGCTTTCAAATGCTCTGGCTCAGAATAAATCCATTGGATTCCTCTTGGTCCGTAGATAATTTTTCCACTCTTCCACAAATACTCTAAGATTATTATTAATGTCTGATGCATTATTTTTCTAGGAATCTTCTTTTTTATTTCTGAAATTTTTATTGGAAGATCTCTATGGCTTCTTAGAAAACTTTCAACCATAAGAACTGTGCTAAGATTTGGATATCTCTTCCCTTCTTCGATGAATTCTTCTCTTGTGATTTTTATTTTTTGTGACATTTTATATAATTTAAGTATCAATTGATATTTAATAGATATTGATATTTATAAAGATTGTGGTTTAGATAAAGTTTAAAAAATTTAGTTAATCTCTAATATTATGAAGTCTCTTTTTATTAAGCATTTAGATGACACTCCTAAAATAAGAGTTTTGGAATTTCTCATAGAAGGGAGAGAGTTAGATTATAGCATAAGTGATATTGCAGAGGGGGCTGATATTGGAAGAACGACTTTGTTTAGGGCTTTTGATGACTTAGTGAAAGCAGGAGTTATTGTTCCAACAAGATAGATTGGAAATGCAAAGCTTTTTAGGCTTAATAAAAGCAACCAATTTGTAAGAAAAATGGTTGAGCTCTTTGATGAGGTTATTATGAAGAAGAGGGTGATGGTTTAGAATATAAATCTTTTTAGTCTAGGATTTATTATCTTTTAGATGGATAAATTTACTGCAGTAGTTCCGTGTTATGATGGTGTTGAAAAACATAATTTAGCAACGAGACTATCATACGCTTTATTTTATGGAACGCAATATTTGCCTATGAAAACTAAAGTGTTTTACAATTTATCGTCTCATTCTGTTGAGCGGATGGTTACTGATATTAATATTGGAAGATTTGAAAGGTTTATTCCGTTGTTTGGTCCTGTTGTGTCAGCTCTTAGAGATTCCAAAAAAATAGGAGAAATTGTTTTATTTGGAAATAGATATGATTTAGAGAGATCTATAGAATTTGCTGGTCTTGAACATTTAGGTTTAAGAGTATTAGATAAAAATGCAACTATTGGCGTTAATCTTTTTTCTTCCGCTGATGGAAATTATAGTCTACAAGAACATGTTTTTTTATGCTTGCCAGATGTTCCTCTCATAACTGGGGATGATGTTGATAGGTTGTTATCTGTTTATGCTTCTCAAGGGGATTTAGATTATCATGATATTATAGCGGGTTTTGTCCCAATGGACTTATATTTGAAAAAAAGCGAGGTAAAAAAGAAATTTATTAGACTCAAAACTGGTGATTATAGTATTCCGGAAGAAGTAAGTCGTGATTTATTTGGTAGAGTAGGTTTTAAGGAGAGTTGCGGATTTTTAATAAGGATTGGAGCATTTTCACCAGAATTAATAGATATTATTTATAAAACAAGAAAAATGTACGATATCCCAGCACAGATAAGCTCAGTGATAAATAATCCTAATAGAACTTTAAGATTAAGAATGTTAAGGAATCATATTGCAAGGAGGTCATCAATTAACTCAATGCAAGATTTTCTTTCTGAATATTTTGAAGCAAGAGTTAAGTTAGTTTTGCACGATGTTTTAAACTTCTCGATAGATGGAGATTCCTTAGAGGATATTGTCAAATTAGCAAAAAGTTTTACTTAACCTTTCTCAATTTTGAAACAAAGAATCCCTCTACTCGGCACTCTTCGTTCGTGTTTAGTCTTATTTTTATCATTTTATTTTTTTAAGTTTGCTCACGAAGAATCCCTCGGTTCCTGTGTCGTGAGGATAAATTATGCATGATTTAATTACTTCTGGATTGAACTTACGATCTTCCCACCCGCCCACCCCCGGACGAGTTTTAATAGGTAATTTAATAGACTCTATTTTAACATTTGGAAATTTATTTAATATATAATTTAAAACTTCTTCGTTCTCTTCGGGAGCGTGGGTGCAAGTGCTGTAAACTATTATTCCATATGGTTTGAGAATTTCTAATGCATTTTCAACCATGGATTTTTGGAGTTTTGAAAGAGATTTTATTGTGTGAGGATTCCACATCAGAGAGGTTTTTGGGCTTGAACGCAGAGTTCCTTCACAAGAGCAAGGTGCATCCACTAGTATACGATCAAAAAATATGCCCGCGTTTTTGAATCTTTTACATAAGGCTATTCCATCTTTTCTTGTAATTATTGTATTTGAGCAGCCACATCTTTCTAAGTTTGAAGCTAGAATTTTTATCCTGCCTAAGCTTACTTCGTTTGCAATTATTGTTCCCTTATTTTTCATTGCTGAACTTATTTGAGTTGTTTTGCTTCCTGGGGATGCACATAGATCAAGAACCATTTCTTCAGGTTTTGGTTCAAGGACAAGGACAGGCAACATACTTGCAAGATCTTGTATATAATAATATCCTAATAAATGCTCTAAAGACCTTCCAAGCTCACCAGGCTCGAGAGGAACTAGGACTTTCCCACCTGCCTGCCCATTAGTAGGCTCGTTATCACTCGCTGATTGATGTTGCTCCGAAACTGACTTTGTCAAGTTTCTTCGCCTTGATCCCATTAATCCAATAGATTTTTTATGGAGGTTAGTTTTATCGCCTTTCTCAACTAAAAATTCTTCATCAAAGTCTTTTTTAATATTAACATTAACTTTACTCGTTGGATTATCATATAAATTTTCTTCAGAAACAAGCTTACCGTCAACAACAAAAACTTCTGGATATTCTTTCCACGGCTGTGAAATTTTCCAGCCTTTTTCCTCCAGCCTCTTCTTTAATTCATACGGAGAGGTTTTAAGTGTGTTGCATCTAAAGGAGACTGTTGGTTTTTCTTCGAGACTTTTTATGTATTTTTCAAAATCAGATTTGTCAAGAAGCTTCTGCATTCTTTCAACAAATGCTGGCTTCAGCTCGAGTTTTTTATGCATGAAACAATAAAGAATTCTTGTTTATAAAACTTTGAGCTATTCTAAAAGCAATAATGCTGCAAGTATTCCAATACCTATTAAAAAGAATAGAAGCTGGAGAATTGCTTTTTTTGTTGTGAAGTCTTTGTGGAGTTCTGGAATTAAGTCAGATCCTGCAATGTAGATAAATCCTCCTATTGCTATGGAAGTTATTACTTTTTCCAGTCCGTGAATGGAATTGCTTATTAATAACGCAGCTATTGCGCCAGCAAATGCAGTTAATGCTGACAAGAAGTTTAGCGTGAGGGCTTTTCTTTTGGAATATCCTCCATGGATTAAAACTCCGAAGTCGCCTATTTCCTGAGGAATTTCATGAAGAATAACTGCCAGTGACGTTGCAGCACCTGCAGGAATGCTTATAAGATAACTTGCCCCTATTATTAACCCATCAAGGAAATTATGGAACCCATCTCCTATAAGGTTCATTATAGCAAATCTATGGACATGAGTTTTAGTTATAGGCATGTGGCAGTGCTGCCAGTGAACGAGTTTTTCTAGAGTGAAGAAAATAATTATTCCAAGAAGTATTGAAAATGATACTGATGCAGTCACTCCATTTTTTGCTATTCCCGGAAGCAAATGCAAGAATGCATCTGCAAATAATGCACCTGCTGAAAAACTTATAAAGTATATAAGGATTTTTTGAAGTTTTTCTGTTTTTATTGATAGTGTAATTAAACCAACAAATGAAATTAGGCTTACAACTAAAACACTTGCAAAAGTATAAAGCCATATTTCTAGCATTTTATTAATTATTGAAGAAAACTTCCTTTTTTAATCTAACTTTTAAAAATCCCCTAGAGTTTTTTGTTTTCTGCCTTCTATTAACTCGTTAACGTCCACACTTAGAACTTGCATTATGTTTTCAACTGCTGGAAGAATTTGGCTTTCTAGATAATACTTAATATCATATTCGCCTTTTTCGTCAACTAACTTAACTCGGTCTCTTACTAAAGCTTTTTTCTCTTTTGATTCTGAAACATAATATTCTATAAGACTCCCAAATCCCAAGGGAATTTTTCTTTCAAGCATTTTCTTAGCTGCTATTACATGGGGAGTTATTGCTTTATATTCTGAGATCGGTTTTCTTAATTGAGTTTTAACAGTTAGGTCTGAAATTTCATACTTTCTGTCCTTTATTTTTTTTATGACCTCTTTTATATAATCTAAAGCTCTTTTTTCATTGCCATCTTCTAAAACGTATTTTAAGACTTGGTTTTGAACTTGCCTTGCTAACTTACACCAGTCTCTTCTTACTGTTTCAAATCCTCTTATTTTTAATCTCCCTTTTTCATCTATCAACGCGTACTTTTTCTTTGCACCAATATCTCCAGATCTTTTTGAAACCCAAAGTCCTCTTTTAAAGAAGCCTTCTAACTCTAGCTCCATTATTCCAGGCATATTCTTATTCAGCTCTTTAAGGAATTCGTTAGTCTCAGCTTTAGATTTTTTGTTCATTAAGAAAGCTATGCTGTCTGTGTCGCTGTATATCACTTTAAATCCTGCTTTGTTAATATTATCAATGGCGTCCTTTATCGCTTTCCTTGCAAAAGCTGCTGTGGCTGCTCCTGCTTCTTCGCTATAATATCTCCCTCCGTAAAAGCTTTGATATCCATACGATGCATTTGCAAGAAGTTTGAAAGCGTTGCTTGTTGCTCTTTTAACATTATCATCTTCTTTTTTCAGCTCTTCTTTGAACTGCTTTCTTTTCTTTATTATTTCTTTAAGCATTTCTGGAAAGAATCCTGGTTTCTTGCTGAAGTATATTTTCTTTCCTAAAGCTTCTATATTGTACGCATCTTTTGAATTCTTATCTAATAAGGTTGATTTTGAAAGATTAAACGTAACTATTGTGCTTCCATAGCTTGATGTGAAGTCAAATACTGCAACATCTTCGTATAATCCAGGGATCGGTTCGTACACAAACGCCCCTTCGAACGGAGGCTTGCTTCTTCTTTCTCCGATTTCATTATGCAATGGTCTTTTTTCAGGGATTTCGTTGTATTTTTCAAGATTGTGAATAATAAAATCCTCAACATTTTTTGCCATGCCGTTTCTCGTTACATCAAACACAGGCTCTTGCATTATTCTTGAGAACTCAGTTATGTCTGGCCAAAATTTTTGAAATAAATTATAAACTAAGTAAGAATCGTGAAGATTATATTCGAAAAATTCATCCCATTCATTATCTTTTATTTTTGATGAGTGCTTGAAAGCGAATGATTTTTTTTCATCTCCTAAAAATTCTTTAGATACCTCGTTTAATGAAAGAGTTTCTGACTGCATGTATTGGGAGTAGGCCGTTTGGATAAATCTTAGCAAATCAATATGGACTATTCCCTTAACCTTTCCTGTTGCCATTGCTCCTCTCTGGAAGCTTGGCTGGCTTTCATCTAAGCCCAATGATAGTTTGACTTTGTTTTTTTCAGCCCTTGCTTTTAAGTAGGGCAAGTCAAATCCATCTGAAAAATAACCAACAAGAAAATCAGGACTTAGCTTTTTAACATATTCTGTGAATTTTTCTAATAAGTCAGCCTCGTCCTTAACATACTCAACATAATCAAGTTTCTCTTTCCCACCACCAACTCCCCGACCACCCGCCCCTTTCCAGCTAATTACTTTCTTGAAATTTTCCGAATATAGGGAAATCATTAATATTTCACCTTCACCTATTTTGAAATCGTCTGTTTCAATGTCATAAGTTAAAGTTTTGGGCTTGAATTCAATTTCTTTAAATTCTTTATGCTTTTCAAGTTTTAGCACATGATCAACATTTAAAGATTTTCCAATTCCTCCGAACTCTAACGAATTGCTAATTTCTTCGCCTTCAGCTTCATACCATATTAGTGGCTTGAGCTTTTTTTCAATTATATAATGAGTTATAAATCCTAAGTCGTAACCTCTTCTTTTTATTATTTCAGGCATGTCTATACGGCCTGCAATATCGTGCAGGTCTTTGTAGTTAGACGCGTAAATTTTTAAGGCTTTTACTGGATTTCCTAGAAAGTTTTTGTCATTCACCTCAACTTTTTCTACATAAGTTTTTCTGCCTTTGACGTCTAGCTTTATTTTGCTGATTTTTGTTATAAGTTCTTTCACTTTTTTCTCTTTAACGTCTTTTTCAAGAATTGCCCAGAAATATATTGGGCATGTGTCAACAATTGCTATTCTTTTACCTTTTTCGCTTCTTCCTATAATTAAAATATAGTTTCTTCCTTCATAGTCAAAAGAATCGTAGTCTATGGGTAAAAACTGGGTTTTCATATAGCACTAAATAGGCGATAACTTATATAGTTTATTGTGAAGTTTTACTCCAGAAGTGAAGCATTAGGTTTTGGTTATCTCTCCTCTGTTTGATCAATCATCCATTCAGGTGTATCATCAAATCCATGGAATTCATCTGTTTGTTTTATTCTTCCTTCTAAGTCAATTCTTGGCCCTCCATGGTAATCTATGGTGTATTTTTCACAGGGCACTTGATAATCACAAAAATTGCAATGAAATCCATAGAAAGGGTTAAATTTGTCTTTAATAATTCCTTCAACAACCTGATCAAGAGTTCTTTTTAAGTAATCAAAGTCATTTTCACTCCTGTGAGTTTCAAAAACTTTCCCACTTCTTAAATGATAATATAAGATAGCTTTTTCAACGATGCCAAATAGCTCTCTAAACACATGACTGTAAAGAGTAAATTGAGGATGCCTATGCAATGTGAATGGATTGTTTTCAGGTCCTCTTTTATCTGTCTTGTAATCTGTTATAAACCAATTCCCATTTCTTTCATCTATTCTGTCTATATATCCTAAAACAAGATGGTCACCAACTTTTATTGGCTCTTCTTTTTTATTTCCAAATCCTCTTTCCACCTCAACAGGAGGTTTTTTAGTCTGATCACTTCCATCTTTTTCAACAATATGCCTGGCGTAAAACATGCTAAGAATGTTATTCCCTAACTTCATAAGTCCAAAGAAAGTATTAAGAGGATTTTCAAAATTATACAGGTTAGTGTGGCTTCCAACTATTAAAGTTCTCTCTTCTGTCTTCGTCGTTTCTTTATTAGTTGCCTTGTATGGAATTCCTCTAGTTTTCAGCTCAGCTTTTGCCTTGCCCTTTAAGAAATCTCCTGCAATAGAAGCTCCCCATCTAAACCTCCAAGCACCTGCAAAACTGTCAGAGGACTTAAAATTAGTATCATAAAAATGCTCCAGCATGTGATGAATTTCTCTTCCAAAAACAAGATTTATATTAGAGGCCACTTTTTCATGTCGAACGTATTTCAGATAATAGGCCATAGAGCATCCTTGATATGTTGTCATCTTTGTAGCGCTCATCTTGCCAGGGTCTGCCATAAAAAGATTACTTATATCAAATTTAAAAGAATTACTATGATGCACCTTACATAAATTTAGATGAATTTGCAGATTTTATTTTTAATAAGAGGAAAGTTTAAATACTACTGTTTGAGAGTGATTTTATGGATAGAGAAGAAATTGGGACTTATGGAGTTAATCCAGATACAAGTGCAGGAATAAAAGAGTGTTTTTCTAGAAGTAATGCTGAAGCTGCCAAAAGAGACGAGCAAAGAAAAAGAGATTCTAAATTAGTTGGTTATGTTGGAACCCATGGAATAAATGTTAATGATGTTTTTGGTCAAACTGATTATAAAATCTGTGCTTTAAGAGAAATCCTCGGCTATTCTGGTTTGGTTACTGGTGAAAATAGAACTTCAACAGTTTTGGAAGATTGCAGACCAGAAAGAGTTGGAATTGTTTTTAAGAAAGAATATCAAGCAGCTGCAAGAAGGCTAAATTAGTTAACTATTTATATTTTATTTCTTTAGGTTTTTTATGGGTTTAAACATTAGGGACATTATTCCAAGAAAGGAACTTGACATGAATGATGTTAGAGGCAAGATAGTGTCAGTAGACGCTTTCAATATTCTTTACCAATTTCTCTCAACAATTAGACAACCAGATGGAACTCCTTTGATGGACAATAAGAAAAGAATTACAAGCCATCTTTCTGGTTTATTTTATAGGAATATAAATTTGCTTTCTGAAGGAATTAAGCTTATTTATGTTTTTGATGGAGAACCTCCTGAACTTAAGTATAAAACTTGGGAAAAACGAGGAGCAGTTAGAAATGCTGCTAAGGAAAAATATGAAGAGGCTAAAAAAGACGAGGATATAGAATCTATGAGAAAATATAGCATGCAATTAACAAGGCTTGATGCTAACATGATCTCTGAAAGCAAGGAACTTTTGGATGCAATGGGGATAGCTGTTATTCAAGCTCCTGGAGAGGGAGAAGCTGAAAGCGCTCATCTTAATAGAATTAATGAAAGCATTTTTGCGAGCGTAAGCCAGGATTATGATAGTTTGCTTTTTGGAGCTAAGAGACTTATACAAAATCTCACTCTTGCAAGGAAGAGAAAGACTGTTTCAGGCTGGGTAGAAGTTAGGCCAGAGATTATTGAACTTGAAACTGTGCTGAATTTTTTAGAGATTAATCTTGATCAACTGATTTGCTTGGGAATTTTAGTAGGCACAGATTATAATCCTAAAGGAATTCCCGGAATAGGCCAGAAAAAAGCTTTAGATATTGTTAGGAAACATAAAAGTCCTGTTTTTATTTTTAAATCTGTGGAAGAACAAATGTCTAATTTAAAAGAGGAGGACCAGTTTGACTGGCAGGAAATTTTTGAATTGTTTAAAAAACCAGATGTTAAGAATTTTGAAATTAGATTTCCTAAAATTGACGAGAAAAAGATAAAGAAAATTCTTGTTCATGAACATAATTTTTCAGATGAAAGGATTGACAAGCAGCTTGAGAAACTAAGAGAGGTTTCTGATAAGCTTAAGCAGAAAAATTTGGAAAGGTGGTTTTAGTTTATTCTTATTTTTAAGTAGTTACACTGCCCAAAGATTTAAAAACTTCTTTAATTGAGATTTAATATGGCACAAATTGTAAGGCCTGATGATCATATTTTGGCAGAAGTTCGCAATAATGCAGCCCACCTTCTTAAAGCCAGGGATCGGGGCAATGTTGAAAAAGTTTTAAGACTTTTAAGAGAGTATGAAATAGCTCCTTACATTGGAAGAGGAGTTATGAAAGATCATATTTTTAATGGAAATAAGGGTTATGGTGATGTTGACATAATTGGAGCAGTTCAAAATATTGATTCCTCTCAGTATAACTCTTTTTTGCAACTTTTAGATGGCAAGGGACGAGTAGATATAGATGGACGTTTGTTTATTGTATATGATGTTGGTCCGACAAGCCTGACAGGCGGAGGAGGAGCAGTTGATAGAAGATTTATATTAAATCCAATGAGTAAATATGCTGGAATGTTTCGTGGAAGCAATATTGATTTAGGTATTGTTTCAAATGACAGATTAGAGCGTGTTGTTATGCCTAAATTTTTAAGTGAAGAAGATAGGAGATAGAGTTTAGTTAATAATTTTGAATTACCCACCCTTGAGGTTGACCCCTCTGTAATAACGCTCTCCACCATATATAGGAGCAGATCCACCTTTTTTTCTTGTTATAAATTTCCAGATTCCGTATGTTAGGATTAATATTACACCTATTGTTATTACTGTGCTTTTTTCGTAAACTATGTTTGTTGTTATTCCTATTAAAATTAATAACCCTCCTAAAACTAAAAGTCCTCTGAGTTTCAGCTTCCAGAAAAGCAAAACCAATCCTGCTATAATTATCCAAGGTATTATTGTCCATAGTATTTCTTGAGGGATACCGATACTATACACCCAATTCTCATAGTTAAGACCTGACCTATTTAATCCGTAAATTATGAGCAAAGAAATTCCCAAAGATAATATTGCAGTCACAGGTTTGTTTGGCTCGCCGTCTTTTCCTTTAAAAGTTTTTCCAAGGGCAAAATTTAATACGGCAAAGAAAATAAGAAATAATGTACCCAAGATTAATGTTGATTGATCTATATTATTAAGGAAATTGCTCAGCGAAAAGCCATTATATCCTGGATAATATGAATATGCGCTGACAAAGCTTAACAATAAAATAGAAGATACTGCTAAGATCACCTTTTTATCCATGATTATGCTAAGAAAATGATTTTTATAAACCTTGTCCTGATAGGATACTGTCAAGTTAACGATACGTAGTTATCTTGGACAAATTTAATCAGATTCAA
>CAYQXU010000010.1:0-18762 GCA_964421685.1 Candidatus Woesearchaeota archaeon | reverse complement strand
ATTAAGGTATTTAGTCAATATAGAAAATCTAAACACTAATTTTTACACATAGCCCCCGCAAACTAAATGTTTATATACTTTAATGAGCTTCTAAATTCCTAGATTTCTAGGGGAAATATAGTTTCCATAAATATAAATTAAAAATTGGAGATTAGGATGAAAACCTTAACAAATATTGGTGGTGGAGGTGACTCATGCCACTTTGGTGGAGAAGGAGATACTTAAGATGGGTGCTGGTGCGTGCGGAACTTAAGATGGAAGGTAGTTAGGTAATAAATGCCCAAACCTTTTTATTTTTTATTTATTCACTTTATTACAATAATTCTTTTATACTATCTATAAATGTCTTTTTTATGAGTTTCGATGATGAACAAAGAAATTACATTTCTACACTCTATTATGTAGCTAATAAAAACTCTAGGGCAGCATCAGATTTATATGCAGAGAAATACAGGCAATACGTTAGCCCTGCTTTTTTTGTACAACAATGGAAAAGAGACGGACATGATTTTGGAAAAAGAGGAGGTCAAAGAAATGGTTTAGCCGATAATGGCCTTAGAGTTCTACATAAAAAACATAATGGAGATTTAGATAAAATGGCGGAAGAATCTGGCTTTAGTGTAAGAACAGTAAAGGATAGATGCGAACAACTAAGTTTGTCTTATATTAAGACTAAGAGACAACCACAAGGGCACATAGATACAAGATTATTGTTCAGGTATAGAAGAGCAAGCAACACTCATTAAGCCTCAAACAGCTTTTCAGATTTCATTTTTTGCCCGTCAACTTCAATTTCTCTTATAATTTTCCCCTTTCTTCTTGATTCTTCCCTTATTTTTGCAAAGTCCTCACTTTTTTTTAATTCTTCTGGAATAACTATTTCATTAATCACAAATGTATGGCTTATTCTCGCTTCTTTAAAGTCCTGCTTCTCAAAAACGAAACTTTCTGCGATAGCTTTATCTTTTGTAATCAGCTTGCAAAAGTTAGGATTAGGCTTTTCTTCACTCTTAGACCCAGGCTTCCCAGATTTTGGCGCCTTAGCTTTTATCTTCAATGTTTCTTCTCCGACACTAAAACTTAAAGCAAAAAAAGCCTTTGGAAATTTTTCTAAAAGAGTTATTATATCTTTTCCAGCCATTTCTCCATCAATTAAATATTGTTTAACTCCTTGAAACTGCTTCTTTCCCTTAAATTCAAGCTGGCCTGTTAAGTCTGCTGTGGAGACAACAGCTCCTGTGATATTTGCCTTATTATTCCCAAGTTTTTCTGCCATTTCCCTAACTAATTCGTTTGCGAATTCAGCTGTTGTGAAGATAGTGTATTTCCCTGCTGAAGCTTTTACCTTTACAACAGCCCGATCTTTGAATTCACCTCTGCTGAATTTTTGGAATTGTGAGTGAACTAAATCATCATTTTTCCCGTCAAAAATCTTTTTTATGAAGTTCATTTACTTGATTGTGAAAAGTTGCTTATAAATTTTTTGCAAGAATTAAAGAGTTAATATCATTTTAAACTATGTTAATAATTCTCCAGCATTTCCCAAAACTACTCGCAAACCTTTATAAATTTCTACTACTTAAAATTAATGATAAAATGGAAGAAGTCTACACAAAAAGAATAATGTCTGCATTGATCTTCATAGGGTTGCTTATTTTATCTTACTTTGTCTTAGAGCCTATAATTTTATCAATTGCTGCCGGATTTTTTTTAGCATTTATCTTTGCTCCGTTATATGGTTTTCTTTATAAAAAATCAAAAATGCCAAATTTATCAGCATTATTAATTTGCCTTTTCCTTCTTGCTATCTTAATTATTCCAATATGGCTATTCATGCCAACAATAATCAAACAATCTTTCACAATCTATCAATCAGTCCAGAAACTTGATTTAGTAAAGTTATTAAAGGATATATCACCGTCGGTATTTGCATCTGACCAATTCACTCAAGACGTTGGGACAATAGCTCAGTCGTTCATAAATAATTCTCTTAACTCTTTTTTAAATAGCTTAGCATCTATAGTATTAAACTTTCCGACTTTGATGCTGCAGTTCTTAGTTGTAATCTTTACTATGTTTTATGTTTTGCGAGATGGAGATCTTCTTGTGGCTTATCTAGAAAGCCTCCTTCCATTTTCTGATGATATAAAAAAGAAATTCTTTAAGTCATCCAGGGATATTACTAAAGCTATACTTTATGAAAATATTGTTGTTGGTGTAATTCAAGGAATAATTTTAGGCCTAGGTTTCTTTTTATTCGGTGTTTCAAATGCTCTTGTACTGACTTTATTGGGGGCTTTAGTGGGAGTCCTCCCTGTTTTAGGCCCAATGTTAGTCTGGGTTCCTGTACTAATTTTCTTAATAATAAAAGGCGATAACGTTGCTGTTATAGGTATTCTTTTAGTTGGTTTATTATCTTCAAATATAGACACTATTCTTAGGCCATGGCTAGTTTCTAGAAGAGTAAAAGTTCATACAACTCTTGTTTTAATTGGCATGATTGGAGGTTTGTTATTCTTTGGAGTTTTAGGTTTAATTTTAGGCCCATTAATATTGTCTTATTTAGTAATAGTTCTTGATATCTATAGGGATAAGGAGCTTCAAAAATCTTCTTAGATAAATATAAAAGTCTTTTCTACTAAATTATTAAAAAGATGGATCTAAAAATAAAATTTCTTAAATGGTCCACTGGAATGTTAGGAGCAATACTCCATAAAAAAACAGCAGATAAATTAGGCATTCAGTCTAGAGATAGAATTTCCCTAAAGACGCTTGAAAAAAAACCAAGAGAGATATTCACATTTGTTAATACTATTGATGGATTAGTTAAGCAAGATGAAATTGCGGTTTCTTCAGAAACGAGGGAAAGAATCGGCCTTAAGAATGGTCAAAAAATTAAGGTTAGCCTAGCCAAAGATCCAAAAAGCCTGTCTTTCATTAGAAAAAAACTAGACGGAAAAAGATTATCAAGCAATGAAATTAGAGAGATAGTAAGTGATATTGTGAGAAACTCCCTTGAAGAATCAGAAATTGCTTTATTTATCTCAGGAATGTATGAAAATGGGATGGTTTTTAATGAAATAGTTTTTTTGATTAAAGCAATTATTGACACTGGATTTAAAATTGATCTTCCTTACAAAATTATTGCAGACAAGCATTGTGTTGGTGGAATACCTGGGAATAGAACAACTCCAATTGTGGTTTCAATATGCGCGGCAGCTGGTCTAATAATGCCAAAAAACTCTTCAAGGGCAATAACCAGCGCTGCCGGAACAGCGGATGTAATAGAAACAATCGCGAGAGTTGACTTCTCTTCAGAAGAAATAAAGAAAATAATAAAAAAAACAGGGGCTTGCATGGTGCATGGTGGAGGATTAGGTATTGCTCCCGCTGATTCAAAAATCCTGCAGGTTGAGAAAATTCTTAAAGTGGATCCAGGCGCACAGCTTCTTGCGTCAATAATGTCGAAAAAACTGGCAGCAGGAAGCACACATGTTATTATAGACATTCCTTTTGGAGAAGGCGCAAAATTCACAAGAAAAAAAGCATTGTATATAAAAAACAAATTTGAAAAGCTTGCAAAGTATTTCAAAATTAAGCTAGTTTGTGTCCTTACAAATGGAAAACAGCCTATAGGAAATGGGATAGGTCCTGTTCTTGAAATTATGGACATTATAAAAATTTTAGATCCTAAGCAAGAAGGGCCAAAAGATTTGGAAGAAAAATCTTTGTTTTTATCAGGAAAACTTCTTGAAATGACTGGAAAAGCCAAGAAAGGTCAAGGTGTTAAGCTTGCTAAAGAAATTCTCAATTCAGGAAAAGCCTTTGAAAAGTTCAAAGAAATTATCAAAGCCCAAGAAGGCTCCTTAAAAAAAATAAAACTTGCAAGATATAGGCAAGAAATATTTTCGGAAAAGCAAGGTAAAATAATAAAAGTTGTTAATGGTGATATCAACACTCTAGCAAGAATTGCCGGCTCACCAGATGACAAAGCCGCAGGGTTGTATATTTATAGCCACGTTGGCAAAAAACTTGAAAAAGGAAGTAAGTTACTAACAATTTACTCTGAATCGAAAGAAAGGCTTAAGCAAGCTCTTGGCTTTTATAAAAAAACCAAGCCAATTAAGATAGGATGAAATAGCTTTGTGCGAGCCGCTCTTTATAAATAAAGCATACAATATAAATGGAAAATAATAGTTTTTGGCTTATATCTTAAAGTACAGCCGAAATTTACTTTTACCGAGATTAAGATTATCTTATCTTTACTTTAGAAGTCCAGGATAATAATAGTATAGTTACAATTAAATTAAAAATAATTGCAAATAAATCATAGTTATATGTAAAATTAATTCCAAAAATATTTATTGGAAGAATATTGCTTAATGCAAGCCCTATGTGCGCTATAGTATGTAAGGCTTCAAAACCTGCAAAAAAGATTATCCATTCTCTTTTATTGAACATAAAGATAACTACACAATTAGACTTAAATACCTTACCGATGTGCAAAAAATTTTTAAAATCGCTTACTTTTCCTTACTCATAGTTAATAATATATTTTTACATGTAAAATTGATTTCATGAAACTAATGAATAGTTATGCTGAAAAAGAAACACCGAAGGAAATAGAAGGAAGAGATGCGAAGGAGGGGATAATGCCGGATGACGTACAAACTTCCCAGTAACAAACATATACTGTATTAGATATAAATTTTTAAACTCCTAATTTCTCAATTCTACATGAAAAGATCTGAATACAAGCAAAAGCTAATTGAATATTTCAAGAAAAACTTGAATAAAGGATATACTGAAGATTCTTTGAAATTTGCTTTGATAAAGCAAGGCTACTCAAGAGTTGTTGTTGAAGAAGCTATAAGAGATGTTCACATGGAGCTTGCTTCTAAAGCCCCTGTCCTTGACGATAAGCCAGAGATAAAATATGAAGTTCTTGATGAAAATGATAATGCTCTAAAAAAGCCTTGGTGGAAAAGACTTTTTGGGATGTAAAAATTAAAAATAAAACGCCCCCACCAGGAATCGAACCTGGAGGCCCGTAAGGGCTCGGTTCTCAAGACCGACGCAATACCATTATGCGATAGGGGCATGGATAATTTAAATATTCTTTGATAAGTTTTAAAGTTTGCTATTAAACATTCTAGCATATTTTTAAAAAATAGCATAAAGCCTCAGGCAGGATTTGAACCTGCGACTTATTGATTACGAATCAATTACTCTGCCACTGAGTTACTGAGGCACAAAAAAGGTAGTTATTTTCTATTAATAAAACTAATCAAGCCAATTTTCTAAACCACAAAACCCCAAAGACTAAACCCGGAATAAGAAATAAAGCCCATAATTTTGATTCTTGTGGAGTAAATAATATTGAAATCAAAAAGCCAGCAGTCATAATTTTATAGAAGCTTGTTTTATCCATTTTTTACATAATATTCCAATTACTTCCAGTTCAAACTAGAAGAGTCTGAGGTTTGCCTACTTGTTAAAATAAATTTATCCAAATAACGCAGACAAACCCTCTGCAGCAGGTGCTTTTTCTTCTTTAGGCTTCTCTTCCTTTTTCTCGTGTATAGGCGCGCTTCCAGAAGCAGGGGCAGCAGCAACTAAAGTCGCGTTTTCTAACTCCTTAGCTATGTCTACGCCTTTAAGACTTGCGACAAGAGACTTAACTTTGCTCTCGTCAGCATGTACACCCGCAGCTGCAACAACACTCTTCAATTCACTTTCAGTGATTTCTTTTCCGAGTTTGTGCAAAAGTAATGCACCATAAATGTATTCCATTGTTTAATTTCCTCCTTCAGTTTTATTTTCTGAAGAGTGTAAATTTTTTAAAGCTCTTTCATGGCTTGCAGCTTTTGCAATTAAAAACTTAATAGTATCCTGGCTTGTGTAAGCTATTTCAACAGCAAACGCCAATGCCTTTGAATAAGCATTTTTCAATGTTTCTAAAGTCCCTTCCCTGTCTATTTTTATATCAGTATAAAGCTTTCCTTCCTTATTATCGAAAGCAGCAATAGGAACAAATCCAATAGTGAATGGCTTTATTTCTAATTTAGACATAATATCAACAGCTTGCTGGGTTATTTTTTCTCCCTTTTTTGCAATTATTTTAGGCTCTTTAATATTAATTTTCCCTTTATCAATTTGTATTTGTATTCCCAAAGCTCCAAGCTCAGATATTGCTGGCCCAGGAACTAGACTAGTTGGACCTGCCTCAATTTCAATATCATCTGGAGCTTCTTGTCCAGCCTTGGCTTTTGCAGGGCTCTTATTTCTTACAAGCTCTCCTGCAAGATCAAAAGCGTCAAGGTCAGAAAATAAAATAGCAGAGCTGTTTTGAATATACTCTTTGAGTTTAGCAATTTCAGGATTTCCTGAATCATCTATAGATCTAAACATTAAATTCTTCTTCGGAACTTTTACAATTGCCTTGCCTCTTAATTTTTTCCCTATCTCTTGAAATTGCGATGCAGGTATATTTTTTATTGAGGCTACTAAGATTGTTTTTTTGCTCTTAATATTGTCGCTAAGCTGTTTAACTTCGTTAATCTTCCTTTTTGGAATCGTTCTCTCTGATTTTTTAGTTTGTTTTTTGCCTGTCATTTTATTTTAAAATTATTTTCACTGGTTTAGTCATTGTGAATTTAACTTCTACGTTTTTTATATTATCATTTCCTTTAGTTAAAGACTTAAGAACAGTATTATAGATAATCAGAATGTTCTCTATAATTTCCTCATCCTTCATGCTTTGCTTTCCTACAGCTAACTTCAAAGTCGGCTCTTTTGTTCTTAATTTCACGCTTTTGTTGACTTTTTCTTTTAGCTCTTTTATTGTCTTTTCATTTGCATCCATAATAATTCCAAGTTGTGGAGAAGGCATTTTTCCTGCAGGACCTAAAACCTTACCAAAAACAGTTGCAACCTTTGGCATAACGCTTGCTTGAGCAATAAAGAAATCAAAATTATTTACTAATTTTTTAAGCTCTTTTTTATCATTATATCTTTTAAAGTCGTCGGGAGTAATTGTTTCAATACTTGGATGTTTTGTTTCAAGAAAAGCTGCAATTTTCTTTTCTTTCACGGGAAAAGGTAAAATTACAAAAGTATTAACAGTTTCTTTTTTAACATTGAATTTTTGCAGATTTATAATTAAGTCAACTGTCTGATTGAATTTTCTTTCTTCAGACTTTCTAAGCTCTTCTAAAGCTTTTTTTAATTCTGTTTTTAGTTCCATTTTATTTCTTATTCCTTTTTGGAAACCTTTTTTTAAAAGGTTTAACCTTCTACATTATGCGCCAACACCATAGAACTTAGGTGCTAACGATGTAGTTTAACGGTAAAATTTAGAGAAGAAAGCGGTTTATAAATTATTCGGTTGGTTTTTCACAATAATACTTAAAAACTCCTTTTTTATTTTTAGTTAATGGATAACTGCGCTTATTTTAAGGTTGGATATAGAGATAAAGAAATAGAGAAACCTGGAGTAGTAGTTAGAATTAACGAAGAAGGAGCTTTAGAGCAACTTTCAACAGATAATAATTCAATAAGCAAATTTAATCTTATGGCTGTTCATGGATTTTTAGTTTATAATTCATCTAAATTCTCTGCCAAACGAATAACTAAATTAGAAGCTGAAAGAATGAATTAATCAAAATGGAATTAGTAGCATTATTATCATCAGGTCAAGGAACATGGGCGCAAGTCTCAGGATTAATGAAATACGGAGAGTGGGATAAAATAATTCTTATAGGAAGCGATTTTGCAAAGAATTTTACTCATGAAAAGCCATTTGAGTTCATTAATGTTGATTTAAGCAAAAAAATTGCCGACCTTAGAGACGAGTTTAAACAAAAGCTTCAAGGAAAAATTAATGGAACCGAGGTTGCATTAAGCGTAGCATCCGGCGACGGAAAAGAGCACATGGCTTTAATTTCAGCCTTAATTAATCTGCCAGTTGGAATTAGATTCGCAGCATTAACCAAAGATGGTGTGATTGATTTGTAAAGTTTTATAAATATACTCAACAAGCTTTAATCATGAGAAAATCATTAAGAAATGCTCTGATTGGTGTTGGAGTTTTAGCTAGTGTTTTAGGAACTAAGTCCATGATTGGTAATTCATATATTCCTAAGTACGAATTTGACCAAAATCGCGGTTTTGCAGATATGCAAGAATATATACCTTCTTTTGCCTTAGAAAGTGGCGACGTTAAAAAAGAAGATCGTATTCCTTACGCAGTTCAGGTAGATTGCTATAAAAATGGAAAAATTATTCCTGAATTGAGATCTAGATATCCTGGAAATATTGTTGCTAAAGGATATTTTTCTAGAGGCGAAGTTTTGATGGCTCATGCTGTACATCCGTCGCTTATTGGCTTAAACAAAGATAGAATACCTTTAGATAGTGTTGATGAAATTGCCTTAAGCTTTGATAATTCAGGAGGATTTGATAAAAGAGTTGATCCTCGTGGCTTTCCAGATCCTATTAGAATAAAAGTAACACCAGAAATATTAGCGCAATATTATGGTGATTGGAAAGAGTGGGAAGCTTATTATTATCGACAAGCCCAAAAATCTGCTGAAGAATCTGGTGTTTCTAGCGGAAGATTTTAGTCTTTATTTAACTCTCAAAAAATAATTGTATAAGCCCAGAAAGCCATCAATGCTATAAGGATTAAAATAAATAATCTTGTTGCCCATTTGAAGCTGTTTGTTGCTGCTTTCTCACTCTTAGTTATTGAAAGTATTGTTAAATAGAAGAATCTTCCCCCATCAAATATTCCTACAGGGAGCATATTCACAAGAGCAACGCTGACGCTGATAAGTATAAGCCACCAGAATAAATAATATATAAACCAGCTAAAATCACCAAGTCTAGGCTCGTAATAAGTGTTAGGTTTTTTGAAAGACGATAAAGAGGCAAATATTCTGCTTGTTACTCCGCCGCCTTGCTTGTTAAATCCAACTCCTAGCCATGGAGATCCAGGTTTTTGAGGATTCTCTCCTAATTTTATTTTGTAGTCTTTTGTTTCATTCTTCGATTTAGCCTTTACAGTTATTTCATCTCCGACACTATATTTTGATAGTTCAGCTCCAAGTTCATTGATATTTGTAACTTTTACTCCATTAATCTCAAGTATTGCGCCGTTAATGTTGCTTCTTATTGCAGGAGCATCGTCATATAAAGCAACCTGATTCTTGTCGTTAGAAAATGCTTTAATTCCTATATATTTATGGCCTCCTGCCTCAATGTCATTGAAGCTTGCGTTGTTGACTAATGGAGTTATTTTATTCATACTTGGAGCGGAAAGTGAAATATTATTTATCATTGTAATGCTTGCAACAGAAACTATATTGTAAGAATAGTCGTCAAACATAACCCCTGCAGGATGGAAGGCTGCAACAAAGAAAATCCATAAGACAATTACAAACAATATTGCAGTCACAATATTTGCAAACGTTCCTGCAGCCAATATTGCTCTTTGGGAGAAATTGGGTTTTTTCGCCATTTTCTTTTCATCTAACTCGACAAATGCAGCCAGGAATACAGGAAGGAAAAATGGGAAGAAGCCAAAACCTGTTTTTTTTATCTTCACTTTATTGTGCGCTGCGAAAATCCCGTGGCTGAATTCGTGGCTTATTGCAACAACAGCAAGTATTACTATCCAATATGTAAAATAGAAAGGCGGCAAAAATGGAACTACTTTGTCTATGTAAGGAATTAAAGGCATTATTGGAGGAACTTTAATCTGGCTTACAACTTCAGGATGCAAAATATAAATTTCAATAATATTGTATATTAACCATAAAATTCCAATCATAAGCAAATAGCCTAAAATAACTGCAACATAGCTAAGTGCTTTAAGGGTTTTAGTATATTTCTTTCCAATTCTATTAATGAGTTTTATTCCCCAGCTTGTTCTGTAAAGATAAAGAAGCCCGTCCCTTTTTAGGTTGTGCTTTTTCCTGTAAAGAAAAAGTGCTATGGCTAGAATAAATACTCCTAATAATATAAGATCATACATCATAAAACTCATTTTTAATCACTTCTTTATTTTAAGCCAGCTAATTGGACTCGTTATTATTTTTTCCTAAGAGGTCTAAACGCTCTTTTCTTGCACTTCCTGCATTTAACTTTTCCTTTTAGAATTTTCTGAGGGTCTGACCTTACTTTTGTATGGCAGCTTTTGCACACGAAAACATTCTTGAACATTCTTTTTTGCGCTTCAGGTATTTTTGCCATTTTTGTTTTTTAAAATACCGCTTAAGTATTTTGTTTTGTTTAACTCAGGTATTTTTGCCATGTTTTAATTGGTTGTTGGATTTAATTTTAATGATAGTTCTTTATAACTGGGTGAAAAAGGTAAATGAAATGTCTCAATATTTTTATGTTGAGGGTATAATCCATATGGAATGCATATACCATTTCCATAGCTCATACGTAAATATGTTTCATAACTAGTTTGTTTTTCAGTTTTTATTATAACTGGTAATATTCCCATTAGCCTTCCCCTTTGTAAACTGAAACTATTTGAATATCTATCTAAAGATTTTATAAAAATTTTCTCTCTTCCAATTCCCTTAGTTAACAAACTCATTAATCCCATTTTATTACTGCACCCTCTTAATTATCATCTGCCCGTTTATTTCCCAGTATTCAACATTTGAGTTTTCCTGCATTTGGCTTCTCAAGTCTTCAGGGCAGTCAATCTCAAGAGTTTCAAAGCTTTCTAGATCCATAACACTGACTTTATCTCCAATTGTAAGAACCTGGCCTTTTCTTTTGTTTATTAGTGGAACATCAAATCTTTCATGCCCAGGAACGACAAAAACTTTCTTATTGTCGTTCATAATATTAACAGCTTCTAGCCTTACTTTAGCATGCCCGTGCTTCCCTGTCTTGCTCACGTCCATTTTTTTAACAGTATAAGTTTCTCCTTCAAGAGTGATGTTAGTCCCAACTTTAGCTTCAGTAGCGTCAATTATTTTTAAAACCATAAATTAAGGAGAGAAAATACGTTTATAAAGATTTTGAGTTCAGTTATGACCAAAATACTTTTGGGCAACAACTACTAAAGAAGAAAGTGCAACAAGAGTGTAAATTCCCCCAGTAATCATCGCGTCAAGGTATTTATCAAAATCTTCCCTATAAACTTTAGAATTAAGATTCTTTAAATTAATGGGATTATATATCCTCACAGCCGTATTAAAAAGTTCACTAGCTTCATCTTTCAGGCTATCTGAGATATTTATCATATAGTTAAGTGTGCCTACCTCTATTTAAGCATTTATCTTATTAATAACAATAATTTTTTAAACGCCAGTCTTTTCTTCTTTCCATGCCATTTCAAAAAAATGATTTTATTGAAATAGAATTTACTGGAAGGGTTAAAGATGGCGAGGTTTTTGATTCAAACCTAAAAAAAGATCTTGAAAAGCTACATCAAGGCCACAGCCATGAAATTGAAGCAAAGCCATTGATCATCTGTATTGGGCAAGGGATGTTCCTTAAAGGAGTTGAAGATTATCTTGCAGGGAAGGAGATTGGAGCTTATGAAATTAGCCTAACTCCAGAAAAGGCTTTTGGAAATAGAGCACCTCAACTCGTACAGATGATTCCTTCAAAAATATTCAGGGAGCAGAAGCTTAATCCGTTCCCAGGCGCAACTTTCAATTTTGATGGGCGAGTTGGAAAGATTCTTACAGTGTCTGGAGGAAGAGTTATGATTGATTTCAACAACCCTTTAGCAGGAAAAGATGTTTCTTATAAGATCAATGTCTTAAGGAAAGTTGAGTCTTTGGATGAAAAAATAAAGTCGTTCATTGATTTCCTATTCAGGCAGGATTTAAAGTTTGAAGTTAAGGAAAAAACACTCATAATATACTCTCTTCAGCAAATGAAAAAATTCATAGAGCTGTTTGGAGATAAGTTCAAGGAAATTTTTGATCTTGATTTAAAGGTTGAAAAAACTGATGAAGAAACTCGTCCAAGCGTGGCCGAGTTAGAGGAAGTTGAAGAAGAAATTAAAGAGGAAGATAAAGAACAAGCCGTTGCCGATTAATTCAGTTATTACTATAATTTGATGAATTTTTCTAGACAAAGTTTTTATACTAAATTATCATGTGGAAATTATGGATGATCATAAAAAAGAGTTTATTCAATTTGCATTTGAAAACGGCTTAAGAGTTTTTGAAAATCCTTCTGATGATAGAACATTAAAGAGTAAAAGAGGTTCTCCTTGGTTTTTTAATGTTGGAGATTTCAATGATGGGCTTACACTCAATAGGTTAAGTGTCGCTTATGCGCGTGAAATAATGAATTCTGGAGTTGATGTTGATCTATTGTATGGAATTCCTGAAAAAGGAGTTAGTTTTGTAGGGCCTGTTGCAACAGAAATGGGAAGACTAGGAAAGAATGTTGGATGGTTTTTTACAAGAAAGATACCGAAGGAACACGGCGAGGCTACAGGCAAAGCAGACTTAGTAAAAATGGTTGTTGGAAGGGCTCCTCAAAGCGGGCAAGCAATCTGCCAGCTAGATGATGTTTTCACAACAGGAGAAGCAAAGTATGATTCTAGAAAAACTTTAGAAAGCTTTGGAGAGTTTAGCTATCCTTTACTTGCAATTGCTTTAGACAGACAAGAAGTTGGAATTGATGGAAGAAATGCAATAATAGAATATGAAGCTAGAACTGGGACAAAAGTTATTTCAGTTGTAAAGGCAACAGATGTTTTAGATTATCTTAAAGAACAAGCAAACGTTGATGAGAATAATGCTCCGATTATAAGAAGAATAGAAAGACTTTCTAATTATTTAAGAGTTTATGGAACACAAATTGCACGAAATGCTGTAGGAAAGCTTGAACAAAAAATTATTGATAGAGATAGAAGTGTTATTCCTGCATGTGATGTTGAAACATTAGAGCAATTTGAAGAGCTAGTAAGACAAACTGCTGATGTTGATAGAATTGGGGGATATAAAATTGGATTTGAGTTAGGATTAGGTTTTGGTCTTCCTGCGGTCGTTGCTGTAGCAAGAAAACACACAGATAAACCAATAATTTATGATCATCAAAAAGCAGGAACAGATATCCCAGACACAGGTAAGAATTATGCAAGACTAATGAAGAATTCTGGAGTAGATGCAGTTATATTTTTCCCTCAAGCAGGTCCTGAAACAGAGAGAGCATGGATTTATCATGCTTTAGACAATGGATTAAAAGTTATTGTTGGAGGAAGAATGACTCATCCCGCTTATGCCGTTAGTGAAGGTGGATTTATTACAGATGAAGGGGCTTTAGATATGTATAGGATTGCTGCACGAGCAGGGATAAATAATTTTGTTGTTCCTGGAAATAAACCAGATGTTATAAAACAAGTTAGAGAAATTGTTGAAGCAGAAGGGGTTTCTCCAGTATTTTACGCTCCTGGATTTATTGCTCAAGGCGGAAAAATTGAAGCAGCAGCAAAGGTTGCAGGAGATAGATTCCATGGAATAGTTGGAAGAGGAATTTATCAAGCTAAAGATATGCATGCAGCAGCAGTTGAGCACACTTCTCAATTAGATTAATTTCCCTTTATACTTTGAAGGATTTAATGTGAATTATCCTAACAAAATCTTCTTGACAATTCCTTTTACTCTTTCCCACAGTCTATTTGTATTTTTCTTATATTTAACATCGCTTTTGAATTTTTCCTCCATCAATCCTAAAAAACCATATAATGCTCTTTTTGGAGACTGGCCTACCTGAATGTTCTCTATTTTAACTCCTCTAGGAAATTTGCCTTCTTTTTCAGCTTTTTTTATTATATCTTTATATTCGTCATAATGCAATGGAAAAGTATCGATGCCAACAACATCTCCTTTTTTAACAACTTTTCCTAGATAAAGAATATCTTCCTCACTATCTCTTCCTTTCATAATTATTATTTTTTCTACCATTCTTTTATGAATTTCTTGAACAGCTTTTTTTATTCTATCCTTTTTTAACTTTCCACTTGAGTCAGGAATAGCTAAATAATCAAGCTCTCTTTTTAACATAAAATAACAAGCTAATGAAGATATAAAAAACTAACTCAAAATTCCAAAAGTCTCCCCTAAAAAATAACACAATAATCCTTTGATTTGGCCAAGCCTGGACGAAGCACCAAAAAAACTAAATGTTTTTGAGAATAATAATACTTATAAAGAACTATAATTTCTTCTGTTTATGGCTTATAGCACTGGAAAAAAGGAGTTTGAATTTGACGACTTGTCTCCGGAAATTAGGGAGATTGATAAAGAACTAGCTGAATTGCTGAAGAAACAAACAGCTAAAATAAAAGTAATTGGTGTTGGCGGAGGAGGAAATAATTCTTTAAGCAGAATGAAAGAAATAGGAATTAAAGGAGGTGAGTTAATAGCAGTAAATACAGATGCTCAAGATTTGCTTTATGCAAGCGCTGACCAGAAAATCCTTATTGGAAGAGAGCTGACAAGCGGATTAGGTGCAGGAAGCAATCCTAAAGTAGGTGAAGAAGCTGCCAAAGAATCAGAGTCTGAAATAAAAAAGAAAATTGCAGGATCAGATATGGTTTTTGTTACTTGCGGCCTTGGCGGCGGAACAGGAACAGGTGCTGCTCCAGTAATAGCTTCCCTAGCAAAAAAACAAGGAGCCTTAACAATTGCAGTAGTTACCTTGCCTTTCACAATTGAAGGGAAGAAAAGAATTGAAAATGCAATAGAAGGCCTTGAAAAACTAGAGTCAGTCGTCGATACTTTAATTGTAATTCCAAACGACAAGCTTCTTGAACTAGCTCCAGAGCTGCCTTTGCAGACAGCATTCAAAATTGCCGACGAAATTCTGACAAATGCAGTAAAGGGAACAACTGAGTTAGTTACAACAACTGGTCTTGTAAATTTAGATTTTGCAGATATTAAAGCAGTAATGGTTGATGGCGGAGTTTCTTTAATTGGGATGGGCGAATCTGACTCAGGGAGCAGATCAATAGAAGCTGTCCAGAAAGCAATAGACAATCCCCTTCTTGATGTTGATATATCCAATGCAACAGGAGCTTTAGTCAACATTGTTGGAGGCCCAGATATGAGTCTTGATGAATGCAAGAATGTAATTGAAACAATAGGAAGCAAACTTTCGCCCGACGCAAAATTAATTTGGGGCGCACAGCTTTCGCCTGACATGGAAAAATCAATCAGAGTTTTGCTTATTGTTACAGGAGTTAAAAGCTCGCAAATTCTCGGCCACGGAGAGTCAATAGAATCCATGAAGCATAAGGAAATTGAGGAAGAATTAGGGATTGAGTTTTTTGAGTAGAATGAAAAAAAGCATAGAAATTATAATTAAAGAGTCTGAGATTATAGCAGATTTTGGTGACATAAAAATTGACTTTGGTTTCCCAAAAGATTTAATATTTAGAATTAACGAAGACGGAAATTTTAAATTGAGTGATGGAAAGAAAAGAAGATTTAAAATAATTTATTCTCAAAATATTTCAGAAAGTGTTGAACAGGATTTACATTTATTATCAGCATATTTAGAAGCCGAAGCAGAAATAACGACAAGCGAGCCTCTATATAGGCCCAACAATAGGAATATGTTTCAAATAGAACTGCCTCAAAATGTTTTAATATCTATAAACTATAGCCCTAGTTAAAGTTAGAATAAATTTATTTTTAATACATAAAACTTTAAAACCCAAAAAATATTTATTTTTATGACTTTAGATGTGGCTGTTTCTCCAAAAGAGGGAGTCCAAAGAGCGATTTATGGAATAGAAGCCTGCAGAGGTTCTGGAATAAATACTATCGGCATGCTGAATATTATTAGGGATAATGTTTTAACTCCAGCTTTTGCAAATACTCCAACTTATACTTCAGTTCAAGCACTTCACGACTCAGAATTAAAAAGTTCTGAAAGAGCAGCATCTTCTAGTATTGATGGTGTTTTAAACAAATTATACTCTATTTTAGGAAATCCTTAAAAACCCCTTGTTTCTCTTTAAATTATGAAAGCAGTAGAGTCAGCAAAATCATTCTTCGTAAAGTGCAAAAGAGTTTGGCATTCTCTTAGAAAGCCAACTAAAGAAGAATTTCAAACAGTTGCAAAAATTTCCGCAATCGGCATTGCTGCCCTAGGGGCGATTGGTTTTTTAATTTCAATAATCATGAAGATTTTTGCGTAATTATCAAAAACTTTAAATTATTATTTCACAAATGAGATTAGATGAATTGCTTAAAAAAGGAAAGCGTATTTCTAGAAACGCGCTAGTCACAACTTTAACCTCTTCCTTGCTTTTTTCAACTTGCTCAAATAAATCTACAGGGCCAGAACCTCCAAACTACCCAACAATTACGCAAACAATAAATAATTCTAAAGACAACACCTTGACGCTTGGCAATTATGAGCTTTTTATCCCTAAAGGTTCTACAGATTCTGCAACAACAATAACTTTTTCAGTTCCACCTAGAGACTCTTATGTTAAAGATATAAATCCTGCATTTCCATCTGGAAACATTTCTTTAGAATTTGACAAATCCCCGAAGAGCACTATTATTGCCAAGTTTCCAAACCCAAATTTAAATGTGCCTAGCGGTGTTGGGATTGTTTTCAATAAACGCGATTCAGCTTATTCAATATTAGAAGGAGATGTGGAAGGAGCCGAGGCAGTTGTTTCTCTGCCTTTTTCATCTGGCCTGCAAAAAAGTTCTAGCGAATCTGCAGAAAATTCATTGAATGGGCTTATTTCATTAATAATAAAATATAACTCAAGCCCGCCTGCATGCTTTCAGAATATAAATTTAACTGGCAACGTTTCATCAATGGTGCTGAGCGACGAGCCAATCGCAGTCCTTGTTCATGGTCTCTCGTCTAATCCGTCAACGTTTGAGCAAATTACCTCTACTGGGGAATCAACTCATCATGACATGAATTTACTGTACAATGATAGAGTTTTACTATTTCAGTATCCTTCTGGAAAGCATGTTCAAGAAAATGCAGACTCTTTATATAATCGGCTGAATAGGGAAATTTTCTCAAAAAACAGCAAAATAGCTGTTGATCTTATAGGGCATAGCATGGGCGGCGTTTTGGCAAGATATGTGGAATTGAATCATCCAAATAAAATTAGAAATTTGATAACATTAGGGTCTCCGCACAATGGCACTGTAAAAGACGAAGAGATTAGGGGGATTGATTACGCATTAGGCAACTCCTTGTCGTTGGAGATATTCCTTTCTATGCAAGGGGTTTTTACAGACGGGGCAAAAGATCTTTATAAAAACAGCGATCTTTTGAATTTAATGAATAAGTCAAATAGATCAACCAGCACAGCTTACTTTACTATTGCTGGAACAAAAGGAAAAATATGGAGCGATCTCATTGATGGATCCAATCCTGATGACGGATTTATTCCAGTAAGCAGTGCAGATATGCAGAATCCAGCATTTCCATCAACTAGAGAAAGACCAGTAAGATTAGAGTCTAAGCTAGTGAATTTAGATCACGAGGGGTTGGCTAAAGGCTCAACTGAAGTTTTTATTTCAGTCGCAGATTTTGTTAGAGAGCCGACTCATCCGCATCCTTTGCTGATTGCAAGCCCTAAAAAAGGAGAGGCTCCGTTGGAAGTTTTGCTGGATGCTTCAGCTTCAGAGCCACATGAGTATATAACTTCATACGAATTTAATTTCAAAGATGGCTCTCCATTTTACAAAGAGACGCGTGCAAATGCTCCAGATGGATTGTTCGACGGAAAAACAAAGCATGTCTATCAAATTACAGGAACATATCTGCCATTTGTTGTGGTATCAAATTCATCAGGAGATTTTAGTTATGCAAAAGACACAGTTATTGTCGAAGAAAAAACTCTTGAAGGGAAAATAGCTTTTTCTTCAGTAAGACAAGGAAATGCTTACATATTTTCAATAAATCCAGATGGTTCTAGTGAGGTTAATTTAACAGAAAATCTTGGCTTGTGGGCTATTTCTCCTTCATGGTCTCCCGACGCTTCAAAAATAGTTTTTTCTGCTACAAATTCCCACAATCATAATATTTGGATAATGAACGCTGATGGCTCTGATAAAACTCAGTTGACTAGTAGCAGTATGCAGGAAACAGAACCTGCCTTTTCCCCTAATGGAGCAAGAATAGCTTATAGTGCAGCATATGTTTCAGGATATGAGCAAATACTTATAATGAATTCTGACGGTTCAAACCCGCAAGCAGTTACTACAGACTATGATCATTATTATTGGAGTGTTGATTGGTCTCCAAACTCATCAAATCTTGTTTTTGTTTCTAATAGAGATGGAGATGAACATGGAGAGATTTACACAATTAGGCTAGATGGAACTAACGTAAGAAGATTGACTAACAATTCAGCTTATGATGTAGCCCCTTCATATTCTCCAGACGGAAGAAAAATAGCATTAAGCTCTGATAGAACAGGAAATTATGAAATTTTTTTAATGAATGCAGACGGTTCAAGTCCTATTGATATCTCCAATAGCCCGAATACAAATGAAGGTTCTCCATCTTTTTCCAAAGACGGTAAATTTATTGTTTATTCTTCTGTGCCAGTAGGAAGCCAGTCTAGTTATAGTGAAATATGGATAATGAATGCAGATGGAACAGGCCAAAAAAGAATTACTAATAATTATTATGATGACGATGAGCCAGATTGGTCTAAATAAATTGTAAACTGTAATATCCTCTATTAATGTTACCTTGTGGTTCTAAGTTGCCCATGTTTTTATT
>CAYQXU010000009.1:0-19340 GCA_964421685.1 Candidatus Woesearchaeota archaeon | reverse complement strand
TAAGATGGTTCCAAGGTAGATTAACCTTTACCTTGGGACTTTTTCAACAACGCCCGTATATCACATAAATTCTTTTAAATAAAAATAAGAATCAACTAGTATGAAACCAAGCGCAAAAGTGCCGCCTGAAACTAAGGATAAAGAAGACCTAGAGAAAAGATTAGTAAATGACTTACTAAGAGACTTAGGTTTTGTAGAGAAAAAAGAGCCAAACAAATCCACAAATGATGTATTAAGAAGTTTCCAGACTTTTTTGGAAAAATACAGGTGTGAAAATAACTTGACAAGAGAACGAGTATACACTATCGGCACTGAATTGTGTAATAAAGTATCTAGAGACTACGAAGTTCCATCACTAGCTGCAAAAATGAGGGAAAAATTAAGATTAAGCTATGTTCCAGTGGCAATCACTTCAAATTAACATATAAAATTTAATATAAAAAACACAGTCTGAATAAACATATCTAACTAATTTTCACATTCAGTTAGTGGTGAGTTAAGTTTAAATAAGCATTATCTATAAAATTGAATATGGTGAAAATAGTACCCAAAAAAGGAACATTAGAATATGGTGCTTGGAATGCACTTGCAAACGCTCTTAAAGTTAGAAATGGAGAAAAAGTTGTAGTAATAACAGACAAAGAAAATATTGCTATAGGTAAAGCGTTTGCTGAAGAGGCAAGTAACTTAGCTGGAAGAGGTATTGATTTCTACTCTATGGAGCAATTGGGAACCAGACCGCTGACTTCATTACCAGAATATTTAGAAGACTCTCTAAAAAATGCCAACGTAACAATATATGCCGCAGGAACACAAGAAGGTGAATTAGCATTTAGATCTCCAATGATAAAAACAGCAGTAAGTAATGGTGCTAGGCATGGGCATGCAGTCGGAGTTAACGAACAAATTATGCTTTCAGGAATGCAAGCAGATATAGAATCATGCAACAAGATGTGCTCTGAATTATATAATAGACTAAATGGAATTGATTGGATGAGGATAACTTCACCAGCAGGCACAGATGTTACTTTAGAATTTATGCAGCGTATTTCCTGGATTAATAGTGATTGGAATTTTTCAGTTCCTAGAGAATGGCATAATCTTCCTTCTGGAGAGGTATTTACTTGGCCTGCTCGAGTAAACGGAGTTTATATTGTTGATGGAGTTTTAGGAGACCACTTTGATCAGAAATACGGAGACTTAGGAGAAACTCCTGTGAGATATAAAGTTCAAAATGGGATAATAAAAAGTGTAGATTGCCCTAAAAATCTTGGTCTAGAAGGAGAGTTAAGACGCTATGTTTTTGACACTCATAATGGTACTATTATTGGTGAAGTTGGAATAGGAGCATTAGAATTTGAAGGCTTAACTGCAAGAATGTTACAAGATGAAAAAAAGAGAGGGACTGCTCACATTGCTCACGGATCAACTTACTCTGAAAGAACTGGAGCTCCAGATTATGGACAAACAACTCATTGCGATGGGATCATGCTTAACGTTACCTTAGAAACAGGGCGAGGTACAAAAACAGACATTATACTCAAAGACGGCATATATCGACCACGAGAAGACTAATCACTTCCAACTTACATTTACTTCATCAGTCCTTTGTCTCGGAAGAACATCTAGCTTTACAATATCTTTCCCTTTAACTTTAATACCAGCATTAAACATAATCTCACCAAGATAAGCTATCATAGCACCATTATCAACTAACAAATCTCTTGAAGGAACAAACATTTTAGCTCCACGCTCTTTACACATAATATTGCACATTTCTTGAATACGTGAATTGCATGCAACCCCTCCTCCTAAAACTAATTCTTTCTTTCCAATATGAGCAAGCGCTCTCTCAGCAACTTCAACTAACATCGCAAAAACAGTTTCCTGCATGCTGAATGCTAAGTCTTCTTTTGAATAGCCTCGCTCATTCTCATTCGCTCGGATTTTTTGAGAGTTAATTAAATAACTAAGTGAAGATTTTTTGGAAGGCCTATTATCAAACTTTATATTTTTATTAGAGATAATATCGTTTTTAAGCGAAGAACTTGGCGAAGCCTGTTCTGAGCCATCAATATCACGAACTTTATGTGAGTGCATATTTTGGGTGGGGTGGTGGGAATAAGATACTTGATTCTTATCCTGTGAGTATTTATCCATTTTTTCTATCTTTTGTTTCAAGTTTGTCAATAAACCAGAAAGTGCAATATCCATTCCCTTAACTGTATAAGGGAGCTCTATATAATTCCTAGATTTCAAAGCTAATTGTTCTACGTTAGGTCCTCCTGGAAAACCCAAACCCATATAACGAGCAAACACATCAATAAAATTTCCAACTCCTAAATCCAAAGTCTCTCCAAAAATTCTGTATTTGCCAGACTCGTAAGCAATAACCTGGGTATTAGCTCCAGAAGCATATAACAAAACAGAGTCTTTAGCTCCAGTAATTCTTCCAATTTCTAAATGAGCAATACAATGATTAACAGGGACAACAGGAATTTTTAATTTCGCAGACCATTTTTTCATCTCTCTTAATCCAACAAGCAAGCAAGGAGTAAGTCCAGGTCCTTGTGAAAATGCAATCACATCAATATCTTTTTCTTTTATTTTAGATTCAGCCAAAGCTCTTTCAAAAACATCATCAGCAACTCTTTCATGGTGCTTTGCAGATTCTGCAGGAATAATTCCACCTTTCTCTGTAGAATACATCTCTCTAATATTTGCAAGAATCTTCCCATTCTTAACAATTCCAATCCCAAAAGTATGTGCTGTTGATTCAATACCTAAGATTATTGCCATGAAACCAAGAATTAAAATAGATATATAAAATTAACCAAAAATTAAAAATAAATAATAGAGTAAGAGAATTTATCTTCTCTTTTTCTTTTTTCCGCCTCTAGCCATTTTAGCTTCACAAACATTTCCTTTTCCGTCTACATAGTAAAGATAGCCTGGCTTTCTTTTAACAACATTTCTTGCGATAACGCTTCCCATATTACACCTCCCTTTTTAAGAATATACGAAGATAAACTCAAAGGTCTTTTTAAATCTTTCTAGTCACCGTCGAGGTGGACATAATAAAGCAACTTCCTTTGCATAATTACCGTTGATAGGAATCTCTATAAGTTTGTTAAATGATTTTTTTGGAGAAATAGCAAGTCTAAATGGTTTTATGGTTCTAATTTCCAAAACTTTGTTTTTAGCATCGAGCCAAACAGCCACAAAAGGGAAAAAAACAAACAAAGAAGTTATAGAAAGCTTTGTTTTTTTCTTAAAATCAAAAAGCAAGGCATTAGTATTTCTGGATTTAAACATAAGCCCTATTCCAAAATTAGGGCAAGACTCTAAATCAATTGAAATTTTTCTGTTTTTATAATTTAAAGAGACTCTCTTTTTCTTCATGTATAAAAAAAGTTAATGCGCTATTTAAGATTATCGTGAATTCCTTCTCTGCTTGCACGCAATATAGCAGAGCTATGGTCTGCCCAAAGATATGTTTTCACATCTTTATCGCGAGCATCTATAGACTCCAAAGCAGATTTCAATTCTTTTCCATGAGGATCATATCTTATCATTAAATCACTGCTTCCAAACCTTGCAAAAATCCTGTTTGAATGAAGTCCTTTGAGATTTTCAATAGGAGCAAACTCTCTAAGCAAATCTTCGTACTGATATATGTCTAATCCAGAACTCTGAGCAATATGGGAAGTAGCAATACTATCCCAAGCAGAAAAACCAAGCCTGCTCCCTCCAACTAAAGAAACTAACTCATTAACTTTTCTTCCAGGCAAACTGCTCGCGCACCTCACAGACAGCACATTGCCTATGCTTACTCCCACCACGCTTATGCTCCTGCCACGGTCAAGATCCTCGCTTATTTTAGCCATTGCGTCATAATAAATAACTCTTAAATTATCTCTAGTTTTCTTAGCACTAGCGTCAATTAAATTAACATAAGAAATAGTATAAGCAGCAACCTTACCGTCTTTAGGGAGTATTCCTTCTCTAACTCTTTCATTTCTCATAACAAGCTTTGGAACAAAACAATACCATGAATGATTGTTATTAGAGGGAAAACTTATCTTGGGCGTCCAATCAACTTCTTCATGCGTTATTCCTTTTTACCTCTTACATAAAGTTTATCTAAAATCCCAAACATAGAATCAGGAAAAGTGTATGCTTTAAAAGATTAATTATGATCTAAACCAACTATTCTTAAAACTATCCTCACTTTTCTTTCGTTTATATTCTTTATAATGCATATTAATATTTCTCTCACAAACAAAGTCATGATGCTTAAATCCGCCTCCAAAAGTCTTAGGGATGTGCATAAGTTCATGAATAATGACTTTTAATTTTTCTTCCTCGCTAAGTTTATCATATCTTTCATGAATAAATTCAAGCGCATAATAAGCCTGAACTCCAATAGCTCTCTGCATTAATTTTCCAAGAGCGTGGCATCTTGCAATCGTTCCTCGAGAGCTCGAACCATAGCTTCTAAAACATTTCATTCTTTCAATCTTAACATGAGGATATAACATTCTAGATATTTCATCTGCAATAACCTGTATGTCTGGCGCTGGTTCGTATCTCATTTTAATTCAAAATTCCAAAAATTTAATTGCCCTTTAGCAGGGATGAGCTCTGTTCTTTTAATATCTTTTAACATAAAGCCATAACCTCCAAAATCTCTATTCGCTAAGTGCAAACTCTTATCTTTCTTAAAGTCACTATCATTTTCATATTTCTTAACATCAGCAAGATTTGCCTTCCCTACAATAAATCCAAGAGGCAGTTCATTAAACCCAAATTTTCTCATAGCAGCTTTATCTGGAATTAAAGAAGAGTGGATTAAAAAATCACCTCTAAAATTAGTATTCCATTTTCTTAATTCTATTTTCTTTCTGCCTTGTAAAATTAATTCCGCATACGGCTGTTTTAGCGATAATGCTTTCATTCCAATACCTCCACAATTTTATTTTTAGTGTTAAGTCCTCGCTTTATCCTAACTTCTCTTTTAAAATATCTTTGTAACAACTTGCAAAGCTCAACATTTGCTTTATTATTTTCAGGGATTGATTTTAAATTAGCTAAATAGTTGTTCTCTGAAATTAATTCTATATTTTGTTTTCCTGAATTTGGCTTTACTTTAACTTTTATTATCATTTATTCTCTTCTTCTTTCCGTTTTTTTCGTCTTTTCCACAATATGAATAATATTAGGAATATAATAATCAATATTGCAATTATAATTAACACATAACTTGCCTTTAGATATTTCTTCTCGACAACATTGAAAGTGTCATAACTGGCAACAGTTATATTTCCATATCTAGCTTCTCCAAGGACAATATAAGGGCCTTTTTGGGTTCCTAAAGGAACATGCAAAATTCTTTCAGTGGAAACATTTGTTTTAACTGCTATAACTTCTTTAGAAGATTCATAGATTATAAACTTGTCAAAATTTGTAATATAAAGGTAAAGCTCAACATCAACATTTGCACCGTATAATCCTACATTTAACATATCAACTAAAGCTTTGATATCCTGCCCCGCATAAACACTTTTATATCTATTAGGAACGCTAATTTTGATGTCAAATAGAGATTCTCTTTCCTTAACTTCTAAAACAATATTAACTTTCCTTTCAACTGTTCCGCTTTTAAAACTTATTTTTCCAAAGTAAACTCCGGGCTTGGCAGATTTCAAAGCATATAAGTAAAGCCTGACTGTCTTTTCTTCTCCGACTTTCAATTGAAAATTATCTTCGTTAAGAATTGCCATTTCAGTTAAATTTTGCGCTTCAGCAGTTATATTAGCTAAAACGCTCCCAGTATTCTTAATTTTTATATCAAAACTCTTTCCCTCTTCCTTGAAAATTGTCGCTGTTAAAAACTCAGGTGTAACATTAAAATTTACTTGGGAAATTGTGGCTCCGCCTCCTCCGCCTCCATTTACTCCTCCACCGCCATTAAAGCATGAGACAATTTGTAAAGTTATATTCCAAGTCAAGGAAGTGTAAAGTAATCCATCAGTAACATTAACAGAAACATTATGTACTCCAGAAACACCACATCCAAAAGTATGGCTAAATTCATCAAGTGGATTTCCAGAATCATACTCTGCCTGAACACCATCAACAAACCAATAAGCATCAGGGATTGTCCCGTCAGGGTCAGCTGTTGTGATATTGAAATATAAATTATTAGTATCAGGAGTATTAATTGTTAAATTCCTAGGATAATAAGAAGTTATATTTGGAGCTCTGTTTGAATTAGTTATTGTCAAAGAAAAATTATCACAGCTTGTCCTAGATCCTCCTGTCTGCCCACAATAAGTGTTTATATTTGGATGAGGATTAGATAATCCAGTGTCATTTACACAAACAGTTATATTATAAACTCCTAAAGTGGTGTTCAAATTAGCTGTAAAATTAATAACTCCAGAAGAGCTTATATTAAATAAATTAACACTTGTTCCGGTTGTTGCATTGACTATTGAAATATTAAAGGTCAAATTCCCATATCCTAAATCGTACTCAGTATCATTAACATCATACTTTTCATAAAGTGTTGAGTTGTCACCATGACTCCAAATTGTTTTAACGCCAACATCCTCTATAACCGGTGCATGGTTTATTTCTATCGCTGTGATATTTGTATTTGTTGAATTTGTGCAGCAAGTTGCATTAAAACCATCGTTAATTGAAATTGTTTCTTGATAAAGCTTTGAACCAGCATTAACTCCTCCTGCATGAGCCTTAGAGATAGTTCCTGAGACAACTGCAAAAGTATTATTATTTTGAGATGTTTGAGAAATCCAAAAAAGAAAAAATGGATCTCTTGGAGAGATATCTCCAGTTAAAGCATTACCATCATTATCATAGGCAAAAAAAGGATAATAAAGTCTGTTTTCTTCACAAACAAAAAGAGTGCTATTAACAAAACCAAAGTAAGGGTAAGAATTTACAATGCCGACCGTAACATTAGAAGTAGTATTAACTATACTTAAACCCAAATCTTGAAACTTAAAAAAGAATATGACTAAAATGGCTAATATTAAAAAATATAAAGCCTCTTTTTTATATTTCATAAAAAGAATAGCTATTCAGCGTTTTTATTGTTTTCTTTTTTAAAATCACTTCTTGGCTTTTTTCATTTCTTCCTTTACTTCGACCAAGCTTCAGAAACCGTCTTCGGCTTCGCGACACAAAGTTTTACTTTGATGTCTGGGGCGAAGTTCTCATTTAGATCTCTTCATCTGTTCCTTAAGTTTAGCCATTTTCTCTTTAAGCCTTACTGACTCAGGTTTTCTATATCTTCTGAATAACACAAATCCAACCATTCCTGCAGATAATACAGCAACAACGACGTAAAGAATAGTATAGTCCCAACCATAAGGATTACACTTAACTCTAACTATAAACGGCTGTGAAACAGACATTTTTGTTGCTGATCCGCCAACCCCTCCAGTAGAATCACTAACAGAAGTTGATTCAAGAACAACTTGCCCTTTATATTCCTTCATCGGCTGGTCAGTGCAATCAAGCTTACTTACAACATGCCCAATCATATACTGTCGACTATAAACTTTAGGAACTTTAAAGCAGAATTTTAATGGAATAGCCTCTTTACTTGAAGTATGCGGAGGAAGATACTTTGTTTCAGCGTCCTGCAAAACAAGAACATCTTTAAGTTCATCAGAAACGCTGACAACAACATTTGTTCCTGTTTCATAAGGATTATATGCTCCAACAATCAAGCATGCTTCCTGCCCTTCAAGAGGCATTACAGATCCTTCATAAGAAACAATGCCTATGCCTGCAGACAGCATAGACATGGATAACATGCCAACTACAAAAACAACAATAAAAATCATCTTTAATTTATTTTCCATTTTAACACCCGCCTCCAGTAGAAACTCCTTCAAAGCTTATTGTATTATTGTATGATCCTGATACTGTTCCTGCAGGAACATCAAGCCAAAATCTGTAGTAATTGTTCGATCCAGCACTAGTATTAAATCCTGCCTTAACATAGCTTGTTGTATAACCAACTTCAAAAAGTTCATTTGGGATAGTCCTGTTAGTTTGAGAAGAATTTTGATACGACTCATTTCCAACGCCAATCGTACTTCCTCCGCTAGAAGTTAAAGCAGCATCTGCCTTGGTGCAGAAATCAACTGCAGTATTGCTGTCAGTAGAAACATTCATCCACATAGAAGTACCATTAGTGCCATTTGCCCAAGTAGTGTTTTGCGGAGTAGTGTTAACTCCATCATAGTTATGTGTTGCGTTTTGATTTGCTGTAGGCAATGTAGAGACAGTCCCAAACTGAATGCCCTGGCTAAGGTTTTGAGACATAGCTATTGCAAAATAAACACTTATAGTAACATTTGAAGTTGTTGTTGCAGTAGTTGCATATCCTGTTGTCTTAACTCCTTGATTTAATAATAAAATAAGTGACAATAAAAACAAAGCTCCAAAAATCAAGACAATAATATTTTCTCTTTTTCCCATTTTACCTCTTTTTCAGCAATGTTTAGAAAATTTAGATCTAATTTTCCCCATATAAACCTCTTTATAAAACAGCAATTGAATATTTATAAACATTTATATAACAATTGTTACAATTTACTAAGGAGCTTGCCCTGCTTGAACTACCTCAAATAACAAACTGTTATTATAAACGCCTGCAGGTTG
Source organism: Candidatus Woesearchaeota archaeon (assembly GCA_964421685.1). Classification (GTDB taxonomy): domain Archaea; phylum Nanobdellota; class Nanobdellia; order Pacearchaeales; family GW2011-AR1; genus CAYQXU01. The sequence goes on along the minus strand of CAYQXU010000009.1, from coordinate 10,640 downwards.
TCCTGAAGGAGCACTCAAGAAAAATTTGAGATAAACTAAAGTATTTCCTGCAGGAAGAGTGTCCCCTATTTTGTGATTAGAATAATTAGTTGTAAGAGATGTCTTAAAATCACTTGGAACAGAGCTATTAGATGAATTATAGCTGTAAGTTTCATTTCCCAAACTTAAGATATCTCCGCCAGGAGTAGTAAGATTATCATTAGCTTTCATGTATAAGTCAGCATTTCCCCCTGTGACAGAAACATTAACCCAATACTGGCTAATGCCTGTGCCATTGTTACTCAAAGCTGACTGATTGAATGCAGGCAAGCTGGCAAGAGTCCAATTTATTTGCTGACCAAGCAAAGGGGATAAGTCTATAGCAACTGAAAAATCAGACGAAATAGTGGTTGAATTAATGCTTTTTATCCCGTCAAGTTTTGAATCGCTCGGAGTAACTTCACAAGTCCAATTCTCTGCAGGAAGGGTTTCATTTGCATGAATAGTTGAGGAATTGCTCCAGCCATTTTTCCCATCAAGATAAAGCTGATAAATCTGTCCAGGTGAGAGTGTCCTGTTGTAAAGTTTTATTTCATCAAGGGTTGAATTAGTGTTGCAACTTTGTGGACAAACGTCGCTAAGATCATAACTAATCCATATACTATTAGAACTTTTTCTCAAAGTAATTCCAGTATTAGTGCTATTTTCCAAAGTCCCATTAAGATAAATGCTTAAATTTGTTCCATTATAAGTAAATGCCACAAAAGTAAAAACATTATTTGACAAGCTACTGTTTGAAAGAATATTCACACTTGATGCTCCTGTTTGATTGAATAAAGTAACAAGAATCTTAGAACTGCTTAGCCTAATATTATACTCATCATTAGTTCCTGTACCATCTCCTTTCCAGAAAAAGTAATTATTTGCAATAGCAATAGGAGTTTTTGGATTAACCCAGAAAGCAAAGGTCATATTACTATGCGTTGAATTTAAAGAGCTCGTGCTAGGAATTGTCATGTAATCATCAACTCCATCAAAGTCATAAGACCCTCCTACCTTTCCTAATTTCCAAGTAGGAGTTGAAGTTGGACCAGCAAGCGTTGCATTATTTCCATTTCCAGAATAATCTTTAATTGCCTTTGCTGAAGTATTTGAACTATTTATTTCAAAGGGCATATTCAAAGCTAAAATGGACGTGCTGTTTCTAAGCCAGTTATAAACATTAGTAACACTATCTCCTTCAGCATCGCTAGTTGATTGATTAGTGCACGTAATGTTTTGTGAATCAGTTGGCGGATAAGGAGATAATAGAGGATTACTTTGTGTTGGGGCTGTATTGGTATCATTTACTGCCATTACCCAGATATGATAATCATTGCCAATGTTATTTGAAATATTAACCTTAATTTGATACGTGCCTGCTTGGGTGTAATTTCCAGCCCATATAAACTGGCTATTATTTTGGTAGCTTGTTTGTTCTGTGCCATTTACATACCATTTTATGTAAACATTAGTTGTGTTAGTAAAGGTAATGCTAAACGTCTGGTTGCTAGGCTCTGCTATTGAAAAATTATCAGTTACAGGAACATAAGCTAGAATGTAAGGAGTCGGAATAAGTATCAACTTTGTCATTGAAGAATCAATTGTCACATTTGTTGAATTAGTGCCATATCCTGATTTAGAGGCAGTCACATTATGTGGAGTCTGGCAAGTTATGTTAACCCCAGACCCAGCGCATCCTGAAGTATAACTTGAAGTGCCATTCTGAATATACTCTGTAACTCTAACATAATTAGTCAACCCATTTGAATCTGTAGATTGAGAATCAATCTGCGTTCCAGAAACATTTTGCACAGTAACAGTTGCACTTTGAACAGCAATAAAACGCTGATCTGTAACATTTGTCCTATAATACCATTGAACTGTTAAATTACATGAAACACATGAAGTAAAAACAACTTTTGATTTGTTAAATATCATATTAAGAAGAGTATTCTGAGAAGCATTAATTTTTGACTCAACACTCGTTGCTGAATTATTTGTTATATTTGAGTCAGCAAAGAGGTTATTGTAAACAGCTGTTGTTGTTCCATCTAAATATATAGAGCTTGCTGCTGTTGTGATAGTGTTACCAGTGAAATTATTATTAGATACATTTGTTTGAAGATAAATTCCATAGGCAGATGATCCACTTGTAGTGATGTTGTTGGAATAAATTGAGTTGTTGTAGGCTGTGGATATAAGATAAACTCCAAAACCATTTAAGCCGCTTGTAGTGATATTATTTGAATAGACTGAATTGTTGTAGGCTGTTGTGAAAAAGACAATTCCATAGCCATCTGATGAGCCGTTTGTAGTGATATTATTTGAATAGACTGAGTTGTTGTAGGCTGTTGTGGAAAGCATAACTCCATAGTCGCCAGAACCATTTGTTGTTATATTATTGCTTGTGATAGTATTGTTATTAACATTATTATGCAGATAAATTCCATAAGAAACAGTTGTGCTAGCATTGCTTTTTTGGATTATGCAGTTTTTTATTATAGAATTATTATAGCTGCTGCTTTCTATTCCATAAACGTTACTGCTTGCCCCTGTCCCATAAGTAATTACATATCCATTGCAATCAAGAGTTATGTTATTTGCTCCTATTGTAAAGCAGGTTCCTACAGAGCTTGCATTATTTGAAAGCGTCAAGCTTTTAATCAAATTTCCGCATGTATTATTATAAACAAAAAGATCAGTAACATTTAAAACATTATTGGAATTATTTGCATAAACTCTCCACTGGATTTTAGAGCCAGCTGTTGAATTAATGACTTTAGTAACATTGCTCCAGTTTGTTGTTCCTGTCATTGCGATAAAACTATCATTGGTAAACGTTCCTGTTCCATTGTCAAAGCTAAAGGTGTATCCTGATAAAGCTGTATCGTCATCCCATTTAACATTATGGCTAACCACAGAACCTGCTTCTGTAGAATTTGTCGAATTGCTTGACCATTTAGGGTTGGCTAATATTGTAGTATAATTAATCTTAGTTGTTCCATCTGAAATTACATCATTTGGAGTAACTTCACATGTCCAATTTTCACTGGTGCTGCTTTCTTGGCTGACAATAGTTGAAGAATTGCTCCAGCCATTCTTCCCATCAAGATAAAGTTGAGAAACTTCAGCTGCTGAAAGGCTCCTATTCCATATTCTAAAATTATCAAGGCTTGAATTAAGATAAACAGGAGTAGTTCCTGGACTTCCAACGCCGATATAAAAACCAGTGCTGCTTGTAAGGAAAGGTCCTGTTACTATGCTGCTCAAACTTGCAAAGGATGTTCCGTTCTGATAGATTGTCAATCCACTTCCGGAAGTCTCAACAATTACAATGTGCTGCCATTGGCTTGCACTAAATATACTTGAAGCTGTTTTTAAAATAGAACTGCCTGAAAAATTTTTTAAGTCAACAGTTAGGCCCCCACTAATAGAAGTTATAAATATTTCTCCATTGTCAAGTGAGGTATCAAGGCTATTTGTAAAAATATCTTGTTCTGTAGCAGAAATTGTTTTTGGATAAATCCAGAACTCAATGCTGAAATTATAAGTGCTATTCAAAGAAGCACTTTTGGTAATATTTATACTCCCATTCCTATTAAATTCATAAGCCCCGCCAATCTTCCCTGTAACATTCCACAAAGGAGATCCACTAGATATATTTAATGTACCATTATTTCCATACCCTGAATAATCTCTCACAGCATTAGTTGCGGTAGAGCTGACATTAGTATCAAAAGGCAAATTCAATAGCAAGATTGAAGTGCTGTTGAGATCCCAAGTGTAAACATTTGTGACAATATCTGCATTAGGATCGCTTGTTGACTGGTTTAAGCAAGTCAAATTCTGGTCATTATTCACAGGGTCAACTAAGAATATTGGATTGCTTTGAGTTGGAGCATCGTTAGTAGTGTTATAAGAAAAAGTGCTTGTCGCGTTCAATTGGTTTGCAGAGTCATTAGCATAAACTATCCATCTAATATTAACTTTATTAGTTGAATTAATTATTTTGGTAACATTGCTCCAATTTGTTGTTCCAGTGAATGCAACCCAGCTATCATTATAAAGAGTTCCATTTCCATTGTCAAAACTGAAAATATACCCAGACAAAGCTGTGTCATCTGTCCAATAGACATTATGAAGAACAGGCGTGTTCTTCGAAGTAGAGTTTGTTGAGTTGGCTGACCATTGTGGAAAAGTGTCAGTTGCATTATAATTAACATCTATTTTCATTAAGTCTGTGTAAAGCGTATGATGAGAAACTTTTTTAGATGCTGACAATTTCATATCTCTAAATTCATTGGAATAATTATTATAGTTCCAATAACCTTCTCCAGCAATGAATACACTTCGATTGTATCCTTCCAATAAAGCAGGAATATTTTCAAATGAAATATTAAGAATATCTTTGTATTTTGTGACTAAGTAATTATTATCACTAATAAAAATAGAAGAAAGGTCTTGCTTATTGGAATTTTTAGATATATAAGAAGGAAATATATTATATGTTATCCAGCTATCGTTTTTTGTATCATTAACAACAAGATAAACTAAATCTAGGTAGCTTTTTTCATCAACTTCCTCCCTTACTTGTAAATTTAAAGTTTTATTAATAATATTATATTTTTTAAGCTCTCTAAGTTGCAAAGCCTCTTTATCTTTTCCCATCAAACCCTTTATTATGTAGTTATCAAAAACATAGCCTGCCCCATTCCAAGAATAAACAAATGGGCATAATAAGTCGGCATCGAACTCTGTTGCAAGAAATCTTACATGACCTGTTGAATTCACAAATTGAGATATGTTTGTAGTGGTTGAATTTATCACATATGTAACTGTTTTTTCAAGGGTAGTGTTTTTACATGCATTGTTTGCGCAAGTTGTATTGAGCTCGCTTCCCCAGCTGCTTCCAGTATGATTATAAATATAAAGCCTAAGATCGTTTGCACTATTAGCTTCAGAGTTCTGTGAGTTGTACCCTTCCCAAGTAAATGTAATATTATTAATTGAAGATGCACTTTCATTAATTTTAAACACAACTTCAAGGTGATTCCAAGAACTTTGTCCGGAGCCAGAAGCAACATAAGAAACATTTGCTCTTTGGTTATCGCTCAAGCTTATGTTGTTAAGGTCAACAGATGCAAGTGCAACATTAGAATTGTTGTAAGGTAATGTTGGAGGGTCGCTATCGTCAGAACCCTTATAAGCTACTTGGTTTGCTTGATTCGGAAGATAAGTAGCAATGCTAGGAGAAGGGTCCACAATATGATCAAACTCAACATTTCCATCTAAAACTTTTAAGTCAAAAGTGTCTTGTTCTCCTGTCAAATTTGTAAGATAAACTTTATTATATTCATTAGAATTTATAGATGCAAATTCAGCAATAACGTCGTTTCCATTTTCTTCATAAACTTCAATTCTTGGCGATCCGCTTATAATTCTAGGATAAATTGTAATATCATTATTAGAAGTAAGATTTCTCTCAAAGGTAATTCTAACATAATCTCCATTAGGAATTTCCTCGCTCCAAATATTATCTTGACTCTTAACTTGTTCATAAATATCTGAAATAAAGCTTCTATTTTCATCTAAATGCTCTGCTTTTGTAATAACTATGATATCAAAAGTTTGATTGCTTAAATGAGGAACAATCCAAGAAACGTAATCATAAACGCCATTTCCATTAGTATCATTAACATTTTCAAAATTAAGATAAGTTTTATTTTCCTCCCAGTAGATTTTTACTCGCGAAGGGTCTTTTATGATCAAGCTCTCGTTAAGTTCTGTAAATGCCAAGATGTTTTCATAATGAACATCTTCAGGGCCTACAACTTTCACCTTCTTTCCGCTTTTAACGTCTTGCTCCTCTGAATAAGGCGCAATGGTATAATAATCAACAACAACTTCATCGTTATCTTTTATTTCTTGATTTATTTGAACCTCGGAATTTTGCTGGCTCTCTTGAACAACCCCTCCAGTAATTCCTCTGCTGAAAAAGCCTAAAACAAAATTGAATGCGCTTGTGAAAAAATTACCGCTGGCAGAACTATTAATCTCTTCTGCTTTTTTGGTTTCAGTTGACTTCTTGCCATTGTTAACTGTGGCATCAACACCTTCCTCGCCTTTATCTGAAATTTTTTTAACAGAAACATTATCTGCCAAGTTAGGAATATCTATAACCAATCCATTTGTTGAATTAGCTCCCTCAATGTTCACTTTTACTTTTTTCTCCCATCTAACAGGCTTGCCTAAAACAGCGTCGAACTGCTTGACGCTGGTTTCTAGAGTTATGTTGGCAGTTTCATTGATTATAGTTACATTCGTCTCATTCAAAACAGTAATGTTAGTTTCATTAAGTGAAAAATTTCCAAAAGTTTCATTTGTAGAATTAAAAGTTGTTTCATTGTTGATTGTTTGGTTGTTTATTGTTGCATTCGTGGAATTTCCAATAACACCTTCACTGTTTCCGCCATTGCCTCCATTAATAGTTCCATTATCTGCAGCAGTTTCGTTCGTTGCAGTCTCGTTAGCCTGTTGAGTTGTATTAGTTTCTGTTGTCACATTTGTTTCCGGGTTTATTGTTTCATTTACACTCGGCTGAGTTTCAGTAGAAGTAGTTTGCGGTTCTGAGGCGGTTGGGTTTTCATTAGGAGTTGATGCATCGGTGCTTGGCTGTGATCCTGAATCAGTATTTGTTTGGCCGTTAGACCCTTCAGATGTAAATCCAGTGACAAATGACTTGATGTTATCACCTAAAGTTTTAAAGCTAAAACTGCTAGAACTTGATTGTCCTTGATTTACCGAACTACTTAAGATTATTAATGTAATTAAAAATAAAGCTATTGCCCCCAAAAGAATAAAGAGGGTCCTATGCTGTTTTAAAGAATTAAATCTATTTTTTGCAGTTACAGCACCAATTTCATTTTTATCCTCGATATATCTGGAATGCGTCTTCCCTTCCTTATCTCTATAAGTGTGATAGTAATACGGTCCAAACTTCTTGCCATTTCTGTAGATATACCTCTTATAAACCATTGAAAACCACCTGCGGGTTTTCGATCCTGCAACCAAGTCGAATCTTTTAGTTGCCTCCGATGGATTCGATTACCCTCTTTTACCTCAATTTTTATAAAAAAAAGATGTGCTGTAACTATTTAAAGATTGTTGTAAGATAAAAATTCATAGTGCTGCAGGCTAGAAATGCTTAAAAAATGTAGAAACAGAACAAATATATGAAACTAAGCCCATATTTAATGTTTGTAGGAATTCATAATCCAAAAAAATTTCCTAGATATCCAACAAAAGAGGATATCCTAAAATACTTAGGTCGGTTATATGAGCAAAATTTATCTGGAAGAGTAGATAGGGATAAAATAGCCGAAGCATTAATTGATAGAGAAAGGTTAGTAACAACAGGTGTTGGCTATGGACTTGCTTTCCCGAATGCAAAAGTTGACGGTTTAAATGGGACGCATATGGGAATTTATCGACTGCCACAAGAAATGGACTGGCAAGCAATGGATAAAAGACCAGTAGATTTAATAATTCCAATAATTGCGTCAAATGATTCAATGGGGGCACATCTAAATGTTATGGCCGGCATTAGTTATATCTTAAAAAACGACACTAACAGAGAAAGATTAAGAGAAGCTATTGACATTGAAAGTGGACACATTGATAGAAGAACAATTGAGGCTATTTTAGACAGCACGCATCTACCTACCTAGTAACAATCTCCAAAGCATCCCTATTCTTTAAAGCATAATCTTTTCCTAAAGCTCTCTTTGTTTTTGCATCAATTGCCTTTATAAAATTATTTCCAAAATCAGTATGAAGAAAGAAAGCAAAATCCAGGGCAGTTGAACCTGGCGGAAGCAAAAAGCAATCAGGAAGAATATTCCCTTTAGAATCTACAAGTCTATTAGCGCTCGCCGGGAAAATTGCTAAATATCCAAGAAGTTCAAAAACAACCTTGTTTAAGGTTTCCTGAACTCCTGTACTCCCAAATTCATCCAAAACATCTATTTTTATTTTATCTAAAGCTTGTTTTTGTTTATCACTTAATTCTTTTATAATCTTGAAATCATTTTCTCCAGGAATATAATCTATAAGTCCGTGCTTAGAAGCCTCTCTTAAAGCAAGCTCTGAATCAGCAGAACAAGGAATAATTATAGTTTCAGGAAACTCTTCTTTTAACTTAAAAAGGTTGCCAGCAGCTTTATAATCATCTGCTTTATTAGCTGCAATTATCATTGGTTTGCTTTCTTTTCTAAGCAAAGAAGCAAATTTAAGTATCTGTTCGGGCGTCCAGCGGCTTATTCCTTCTTGGTTAAGTTTTCTAAAAATATTTTTAACGTGCTCTTCCTTAACTCCTAAGCCAGAAAATTGTTTTGCGATCGCTTTGGCATAATTAACATCCTTCCCAGTCTCCAGCTGTTTTGAAAAAGTCTTCCAAACCTTAGCTAGTATGTTAAAATACCACTTATCTAACTCGACTTCAAGAAACCTAACATCATTACAGACATCATAATCCTTGCCTTCAAGATCTTTTCCTTCAGCATCAGTTTGTCCGCTTAAATCAACTATTTGAATGAATGCATCAGCCTGCCTCAAATCATCAAGGAACTGATTACCCAAGCCTTTCCCCTCGCTTGCTCCAGGAACTAAACCTGCAACATCCATAAGATCTATTGGGACAAACCTATTACCTTGAATGCAAAATCCGTGATTAGGATTGCATTTTGTATTAAGCTCTTTCTCAATACAGTCTACTTTAACATAACCTACTCCGTGATTTGGTTTTATTGTTGTAAAAGGGTAGCTAGCAATTTCAACCTCAGCTAGCGTTGCTGCCTTGAAAAACGTGCTTTTTCCAACGCTTGGCTTCCCGACTAGACCGATTAACATTTATTTATTCTCCTTATTTTTATCTAAAGGGGCGTTGTCAAAATCTTCTTTAGTTAACAAAACATACTTATAAACAGATTTTATTAATTCATTGCTTCTAGAAAAGTTAGTATTCCTTTTCTTTTTGTAATAAGTATAAAGTATAGTTTTAACGCCAAATTCTTTTAAACTCTCAACTGCTGGAACAAAATCGCTGTCAGAAGATACAAGAATTATTTTTTTAATTAAAGGATATTTTAATGGGACTTTCATTAAGTCAATAATTGCCAAAGAATCCACAGCTTTTTGTTTATAAATAAATTCATTATTAATTTTTAATCTTTGCACTCTTCCTTCCCTTATTGTAACCTCATGGTTTTTTTGCAAACTCCCGATAAATTTGTCATATCCCTCTTTCCTGACCTCTTCTTCTTTTGTTGGAGGATCGTTCTGGAATGGTGGGGCAGTATAATAAAAAATCTGTTTGCATTGAAGATTCTGCTTTCTTGCAATGTTCTTAGCAAAGACAATCTTATCAAATCTTAGATATCTTTCACCGCCTAAATATTTGCTTAATTTAGCCAAAAAACCATCATCAATAAAAACCAAAGTGTCACTTAATTTAGAATAAAATGACTCATCCGGCGACCCTTTCAGATCACCGGGGAGCATACTAATATTACCACTATACTCATCTTTATAAATTTTTCGAATATCATCCATTCTTTTATTGAAGAAATATGTGTTTAAAAATTTGTATAAGAACTTAAAACCCAGGCTTGCACAGCAAACCTGAGGCTAGTATATAAAAATTAGAATATTAATTGGATATAAAGCTTTCCAAAGAGAATTTTCTGTTTAAAATCGTTTCGATAAAGAATCAGCTACAAACATATGCACCAAGATTTTTATTGTAAACGCAACTCCCAGAACCAGTCGGAGCAGGCTTGCAGGCTCCATTGCTGCAGCCATATGTGCAAGAATAGCTGGCAACTACAGGATTATTTGGAACACAATAGTATTCTGATAAAGTACTTGCACTATTGCAATAATCTGTCCAGTTATTCACCCAATAAGTCAAATTTCCTTTCGTGGGGGGAACATTTCCTCCATCACTATCAACACAAGATTTATCCCAAGCACATCCTCCAATCTTAATCATCGCTCCGTTTGTATTATCATACGACTCGAAAACTAATTTCAAATTATTAAATACTGGATTTGCCCATGTTTGTCCGACGGAAATTTTATCATGAGCTGAATCAGGTGCGAAAAAATATATAGCAACCCAAGATGCATTTTTCCACGTAGTTCCACTAGCCAAGCCTAGTAATGCTCCGTCAAGAGGATTTTCATCACTACCTGCTTTAACAAATGTTCCGTGAGTGAATTCAAGTCTCTCAGCACCAACCATAAGACTTGCAGTCAAAGTGTTATTAACAACACTTTCATCAGCCAAAGCTACTGCAATTTCAAGTCCCTGGATTTTCTTAGAGGCGTATTCATTGACTTCTCTAGTATCAGATGCCCCATTGCTATCAGTTACTTTAATTGTAGCAGAAGTATCAGAGGCAGAAATGAGCTCAACAGTATAAATTTTTCCTTCAATATTAACAACTCTCGACACTGGATCAACACCGCCGATAGACAAATCAACTCTTTGAGCTGCTCTATATAAAAGTGAACTACCCATGGGCTAAAGCCCAGAGCGTCTGATGTTAAAAATCACTCAA
>CAYQXU010000008.1:0-20914 GCA_964421685.1 Candidatus Woesearchaeota archaeon | reverse complement strand
TTGAATCTGATTAAATTTGTCCAAGATAACTACGTATCGTTAACTTGACAGTATCATTTAAAAGAAAAGATTATAAAGATAAGGGAAGAGCTGAAGAAAAGTGATGACTAAAATATTCATGGATGAGGTATTTGGAGATACTCCTCAATTAAGGGTATTTGATTTTTTTATAGGAAATTATTTTTTTGATTTTCCAATGACTGAGATTGCTAGAGAATCCAATGTTAGTTATAATTCTCTTAAAAAATTCTTGCCTAGTTTAGTTAAAACAGGAATTCTTGTAAAAACAAGGAAAATTGAAAAGTCTGATTATTATAAATTTAACATGGAAAATATTTTTGTAAAGAATCTTGTTAAGCTTAATTGGATGCTTGTCAAGAAAGATCTATTTAAAGAAGTTGAAGCTGTTCAATAATTATTTTAAGGAATGTGTTTTGGTGAGCGGTTTTGTATAAAATATAATTATATTAACTTTACGCCATTTTTTAAAATGTCTTTTACCAATGGGTCTTTTTTATTTTTGTAGAAATTTGTGCTGAAGTAGTGAATCTCTATGTTCTTTTTGTATGTTTTTTCTATTTTTTTTAGTATCTTTCCAAGTTCTTTTTTTTCTTCGTTCTTTATTTTATCAGAAATTATTGCTATATCTATATCTGAGCTTTCCCTATAAATAAGTTTTGCATAGCTTCCAAAAAGATAAGTATCAATATTTTTTAATCTAGTTAGGAAAAAAACAAGGTCAGTTATTGAAAAGTAGACACTAAGTGGAAGTTCTTTTAGCTCTTTGTAGCTATCTGAGATTAGGTTAATTATTGGTTTTGCTTTATCAAGATTTAATGAGAGAAGCTTTTTTTCTTTTTTTATTAGATTTGCATTTATAAGAGTATTTATTGCCTTATCTATGTTTACATTATTGAGATTGGTTTTTTCTTTCAGATCATTCCTTGCGAATCTCGAACCAGGAGATATTGAAAAAACAGTTAATATTTTAAGAATATCTTTATTGAGAATTTGGGCAATCATTTTAATAACTCCTTTATTTTACCTATATATTTTAAGACAATTGTTTTATAGAATTCTTCTGCTCTTTTTTTGTATTCCTCATGCATAAATTTTGTTCCAGTGTAATATTGGACTTTAACTCTTTCTTTTCTTGCTTCAGCTAGATCATTTGCTAAAGAGATGAAGGCTTTGTATCCTTTTTCAATAAGTGTTAGAATTTCTTTGTTTTTTATTAGTTCTTTAAGTGCTTTGATGGTTGTTGCGTGAACCTCAAACTCAATTTTTAATCTGAATTTTTTTGCTAACAATAATTTAGTTATATCATGCATTGCGTAATATCCAGAAATAGTTGACCATCTTGGAAAGCTTTTTAGATTTGCTTTGCTGTGTTTTAAGTTGTTTTTGTAGGAGTTTTCAAAGAAATTTACATATCTTTCAATTTCTAGCTCACTAATCTTGCTTATCTTTCCTTCATTTATTAAATTTTCTATTTTTACCATATATTTGGTATAAATATTAATATCTTTATATAGTTTTCTATTTTTTGGGTATTATTTTTACTAATTTTGGATTTTAAGGTATTCTTCTCGGCAGCCAATTTTTTTTCTCGCTGATTTTTTTTGCTCTTGGCTTTCTCGATTTTTTTGCCCAAGAAGATTTTTTGTTATCAACGTCTTTTTTTTCTGTTAAAATTTTGTATAATTCTTGGAGTTCTTTTTCGTCTGCCCTTTTTCTTTGAGAATTCATTGTTTCGTTGCTGTAAACCGGGAGAACATTAAGTATCCCATGTCCCATGACGGTTGCCGGAATTACTTCTATGCTTTTTGGTTTTAGTGTTTTGATCCTTTCAGAGACTTCTGTTGCAAGTTCAATTGATGCTTCAGGAGTTTTGTCGGAATGGATTTTTGGAATTATAATAACGTGGCCTTTTGAAATCGGATTTATTTCAAGTACAGCAACTGCTTCCATGTTTTCTCCAATTTTGTATGAAGGAATTTTTGAATCTGCGATTGAACAAAAAATACATTTTCCTGGTGCGATTTCTGAATTTGATGATTTAATAAGATTATTTTTTATTAGAAATTCTTCAAGCTCATCTTTATTCATCTCAGTTATAGAAGCTTTGATTTCTTCCTTATTCTGAATACTTGAGTTTTCCAGTTGTGATAAAAGCTGTTTCTTAAGACTTTCTGCTTGCTCTTGGGAAATCATAGAAATAAATAAAATGCTTATTTAATAAATGTGGTGGTTTTACACTGATAGTTTCCTTACAAATTTGACATGTAAGTAATTAATATAGCTGTTGTTTTATGAATATAACATTTGACTTAATTCTGAGTCCTCTAATCTTGCTTTTTTCTTACCTAAATAAGTGGCCATAGTTTCTTCTACAATGCTTGGCAAAAACAAAGGTATATTAAGGTATGTTATTAGCGGTAAAATTTTATAATTATCTGAAAAAAGTGGCACCATGCCGGCAACGCCCGTGGCCGCTATATAAGCCCATGTAGCAGTCTTTCCTAGGTCAAAAAGAGCTTTTGCAGGAACATTTGCCCCTCTAAAAAATCTTCTAAGTCTAGGAAAGTTTTCTTCAATGTATGCATGCCCCAATTCATGGTGAATTATCCAAATATCTGCCTTTTTTAATTTAATTTCATATTTATCAGAATTAAATATGATGAGCCCTTCAGATTTTAGTTCAGGATCAATTTTCACACTAACAGATTTTGTTAACCCCATTTCTCTAGATTTTTTCCTCGCATATGAGTTTAGCCTGGAACTTAAAGACATTTTAAGCAATCTTCCTCATGTCAATTATCTGGATAGAATTAACATCTTTTATTTTTCTGAACTTTTCCTCCAGCTCTTCTAAAGCCTTTTCTTCAGGCCACTGAAAAAAAGCTATTATTGCTTTTAATCCAAATGCAATCGGCTCTTCAATATACTCTCTATTAAAACCATTTTCTTGTTCAACAATTTTCATTGCTTTTGATTTTATATGCTCTAGATTTACATCTGGAGATGTTGGCATTATTTTTATTTTTACACCTATAATTCCTGAAGATTCTGGCATATTAAAAAATAATTAAAAGGGTTTATAAATTATGCTGAATTAAATAAGCTATGATATTTGCAGCATTTTTAATAATTCTTCCCCTAATCTTTATAGCTGCTTTATTTTTTGTATTCTGGCTTATAATGCTTATTGATTCTATAACTAGAAAATTTAAAGAAAGCAATGATAAGGTTATTTGGGTAATTGTTAATGTTTTCCTTGGCCTGTTAGGAGCCTTTATTTATTATTTCGCTGTTTTTTACAAAGATAAGAATAAGTCAATAAAATGGCTTTGGTGGACTTTACTTATACTATTTATTTTATTAATTATTTCTTTAGTTATTTTTGTAAGTAGTAATAATATTGTAAAATAGTATTTACTTCTTGAAACAATAATCCTTAAAAAGAAGCATTATTCCTTTATTTTATGGGTGATGGAAATTACGATAAAATCATTGAGAAAATTTCAAGGATTTCTGGCTTGGAAAAGGAAGAGATAGAAAGAAGAGTTGAAGCTAAAAGAGCAAGACTTAGCGGGCTTATAAGCAAAGAGGGAGCCTCTCAAGTTGTTGCTGCAGAGCTTGGAATTAGTTTTGACAATGAGAAGCTGAAAATAGATGAACTGCTTCCTGGCATGAGGAAGGCAAATGTTACAGGAAAGGTTGTTAATTTATTCCCTGTAAGAACTTTCACGACTAAGAAAGGAGACCGAGGAAAGGTTGTGAATTTAGTTCTTGCTGATGATACTGCAAATATCAAAGTTGTTTTATGGGACACTCATCATATAGGATTAGTTGAAAATAATACTATCTCTGAAGGAAGCGTCATTGAGATAATCAACGCAAGCACAAGAGAGGGAGAGTTGCATTTGGGCAGCTTTTCCGAGCTAAAGTTGAGCAATGAAGTATTTGAAAGTGTTAAGAAAGAGAAAGTGATGAAGGAAAAAAAGATATCTGAATTTAAAGTTTCTGACGCTGCAAAAGTAAGGGCATTTATAGTTCAGGCGTTTGAGCCTAGATTTTTTTATGTGTGTCCTGAATGCAGAAAGAAAGTAGTTTCTGGCGCAGAGGGCTTTGTTTGCGATGAGCATGGAAAAATTGCTGCTGAAAAAAGAGCGTTAATGAATTTTGTTTTGGACGATGGAAGCGAGACAACAAGAGCTGTTGTGTTTAATGAGGCACTTGCGGATATTGGGATTAGTGATTTAGATAATATTGAATCTTTAATTTTACAAAGAGAAAATATTCTGGGGAAAGAGATGGTTTTTTCAGGAAATGTAAGAATGAACAAGTTTTTTAACAATCCTGAGTTTGTTATTGATCAGGTTAAGGACGTTGATTTGGACGGATTAATCAATGAGCTGGGGAAAAATTAATGGTAAAAAATATTACTAGAATTTTATCATTTTTTATTTTCCCTGCATTAGTTTATGCCCTTGCCTTATTTCTTGGAGCGGTCTTTGACGCATTTAATGTTTATACTTGGATTGATATTCCATTTCATTTTCTTGGCGGGCTTTCAATTGCTTATACTTCTATTCTTTTTTTGAGATTTTTTAGGGAAAAGGGATTTATTGAGATAAATAAAAGAGCTTTGTCTATTCTATTTGTAGTTTCTTTAGTGATTCTCGTCGCTGTTTTTTGGGAATTTTATGAATTTTTGATGAAGACTTTTTTTAATTTGAATATGCAGCCTAGTGTAGCAGATACAATGAAGGACCTTTTTATGGGTTTAGTTGGCGGGTTTGCAGGAGCACTCGTATTTACTGGAAAACAGTAGTCATTGCAAAGTAATAATATTTATAAAGTTCTAATATACTTAATTTTATGAGAAAAAGTCTTTTAAGCAGGCTTGGAAGAAAAACACTTCCTTATGCACTTTTTTTAGGTTTAGCCGCTTCTGGATATGGCTGTGCTGGGATTGTTCCATCACCCGAACAAGTAAGAGCTATGAGACCTAAGCCATTAGAAGAAACTGTTCAGTATAAAAGCAAATTTGAGGAAAGTGTTATTAGAGATTCTCCAAAAGGATATGAAAGAGATTATTATGCTGCTATTTGGACTTTGTTTAATAGTCGGCCTGATAAAACAAATAAAGAAGTTTTATCTAAGTTAGATACCCTGAGTGTTGTTGGGAATAAAAAAGCTGTTGACTCCTTAATATATTTCTACACTTGGAATAAATTAGATAAACAGCCAGGTGAGCCTGGAATTAGTTTTCTTGTGCAAGACTTGCCAGAAATAATTAAGTGGCTTGATGCAAAGGCATTAGTCTATTCTAATGAGTTGCATTTAGCTCAATACTTTGATGCTGTAGGAGTAAATGTTTTGGGAAGGGGAATTCCTGTAGATGTTCGTGTGCCTGATTTGGAAAAAGCCAGGACAACTTCTATGGGGAGATATAATGGGCCGGGAGTTGAAACTTGGAGAATGATGTGGGGTGAGTCAGATGGGACGTACATTTTTCAGGACGATGGTTTTGGAAGATGGAAATTAGTTTCCAATGATATTGATGAACAAAACTCTGGCAGTGAAAAGGATGATTTTTCTAAAATTCAGAGAGCTTTAGATTTTGCTAAAGAGAGAATTCACCGCGATTTTCAAAGGCCTATACATGTTCAGAATGAAGATAAAAGACTTGACTCAAGAAGTGTTGATGTTAATGTGCTGCCACTATTTACAGAGGATCTTCTTTCGCCTTATGCCTTGATCAACTTAGGAATATCCTTAGATGATTTTGTTGAAGACAACATTTTAACAGCGAGGGCTAAATATATAATATCAAGAGAAGGCTCTGATGAGATTGCTTTCCAAGATTCTTTTTATGTTCATGCTCCTGTAAGCGGAAATACTAAAGGACTTGCCATAACACTACAAAGATTAACTAAGATTTTTCCAATTAAAGTTGGCGAAGACAAGCCACTTAAATATGTATTGGGAATAGATATAGAAAATGGAGAAGATAAACACTATAAAGCATTTAGGTATTTTTTTGCAGGAGTGGTTGGAAACTATCGTGGCTGGCTGGTTGATCCCGGCGAAAAGCCCTCTTTTTTCGGAGGCAGGCAGCCAACTGCGTTTGATAATCTTTCTCCTGGGGATAGTTTGTATGCAATTA
Source organism: Candidatus Woesearchaeota archaeon (assembly GCA_964421685.1). GTDB lineage: Archaea > Nanobdellota > Nanobdellia > Pacearchaeales > GW2011-AR1 > CAYQXU01. Next base: position 14,739 of record CAYQXU010000008.1, on the reverse strand, counting down.
TTCAATCCCCAATTTTTAATAACACTTTAGAAGATAGCTTGCGCCATTATTTTGACAATACCCCTACGGTTGAAAATGTTCGTTTGCACTTTTTGCCTAGCCCTAAAAAATTTAAGGTAACCACTGAACCATTTATTAAAGTAGGGCCAACTGCAAAAGAGGATAGTTTAGGAGACATTGACTTGTCTTCCCTAAAAACTTCCGAAGCTGGAGAGCCTAATAATACAAGAAATTTTGGCAGAGAAAGCGGATTTACAATAACTTCTTTTGTACCCTCGGGAAATACGCTTAATTTTATTAGATCTTATGTGCCTAATATTAAACAAAACGGGCTATATGACGTTGTTGCTGAAATAACTCTGCCTAATTCTAACGCTAGAGGTTATACTACAATTGAAAATGTGTACATAAAAAATAAGAAAAAGTAAATAAAAAATAAAATTAAGAATACGCAGCGCAGTATGACGCTTGAGCTGATGTTAGTGGTGGACACTGGCTTCCAGAATCCCATCCTCTAGTTCCATCACAGGAGCAAAAAGAAATGTCTTTGCTTCCAGTTCCTGAAAGAGATGCAGCGTTTACGCTAACAGTCAAAGCATATGTCACACTAAGAATCAAAGCGAGAACCAAAACAATAAATGCAATTTTTTGTATTTTCATTTTTTCTCAATAAGTTTAATTGTTAATCTAAGAATTGCAAAGTATATAAATATTTCTTTAATTCTCGGAGCCATTTAGATATATTATCAATGAGTAGTGAATTTTAGATAAAACATAATCCTTAAAACTGGATAGTTCTTTATTGGGATATGCTCATCAAAACCCATTTAGCTATAACTGTATTCTTTATTTTACTATTTCTGCCTGCTGTCAATAATAAGGTAGTTTTTGTCGCTGTTGCTTTGATTGCAACATTTATTCCAGATATAGACTCGAGATACTCAACAATTGGAAGAAAAAAACTGGCAAGAGTTTTGCAGTGGTTTACTAAACATAGAGGCTTGACTCATAGTCTTTTTTTTCTTATTTTGCTGACATTGATTTTAGCTTTTTTCATCCCAGTTTTAGCTTTTGGATTTTTCCTTGGGTATAGTCTTCATTTACTAGCTGATAGCTTTACAATGTATGGAATAATGCCTTTTTGGCCGTCAAAAATTTCTGTTTCAGGAGGATTGAGAACTGGTGGAAAAATAGAGAAGGCTTTGTTTTTTGCTTTGATTATTGTTGATATTATTTTGTTAGTTGCAAGAGTTTCTTGACGAGAGAAATATTAATTTAGGCTGCTTTTCTTAAAGATTGCGGAGAGTTATATTTATCTGGAGATTTTTCCTCATGAAAATAAAATGCTGCTTCTCTGCCAAAAGTTGTTATTGTACTTATTGGAATTAATGAAATATTTTTATCAAAGTATTCATATGCTTCCATTACATCTCTTTTAGTTGAGCCACTACCTAACATGTTCATAGTTGGTAAAAACCCTATAAAAAGATTCAAGCCAAAATAAATAATTCCTATTGGTATTGCTAATGGTGTAATTAATCCTTTGAATTTTGGATGTAAAATAGGAATTGTTTCAGGGTGAATTGGTCTTCCTTTCATCATGTCTTCTAGTGATGTCATATAATTATTTAATTTTATAGTATAAATAAATTTCTATACTGATATATTTGAGAGCATAAATCCTTAAAAGTTAAGCGAAGCTTTTTCTGCAATGATAATTGGCCATGGCATAGATACTATTGAGGTGGAAAGAGTAGAGAAGGCTATTGACAGGTTTGGAGATAGATTTCTTAGCAGAATTTACACAGATTATGAAAGGTCTTTGTGTGATTATGGAAAAGGGCAAGCTAGATTTCAGAGATATGCTGGCTACTGGGCTTCTAAAGAAGCTGCAATGAAGGCTTTAGGAACAGGCAATAGGCAGGGAGTTACTTATAAAGACATAGAAACTCGGCATGATCCATCTGGAAGACCTTACTTGGTTTTATATGGGAGAGCCAGTGAACTTGCTAATTGCCTAGGAGTTGAAAATAAAGTAGTTAGTATAACACATGTTGAAAAAAATGCTAATGCATCAGTTATTTTTGAGAAGTTTAATTAAATATCAAGCAGCTTGAGGCAGGGCATCTATTCTTCTGTAAATTCCCTGAACTAATTTTTCAAAGTCTGGCTGTAATCTTCCCCGAAATTTTTTACTATTAGCTGAATTTATTTCTGTTTGATACCTTCCTGCAAACATTTCTAAAGAATCATATTCTTTCTTTAGGTCGATATTAGTTGAGAAGGTTGATTTTCCATACGTAAAACAAAACAGCCATGGGAAAAATCCTATTCCTGTTAAGGGAAGTATGTGCTCCAGTTTTAATCCTTTTCTTGTATTTATTTCTCTTACTTGTTCCGCCTTCTTCACAGAACCATATTCGTATCCATATACTGACCCTCTTGAAATTTTATAGCCTGTTAAATCATTCATCGATTCTTCAACAATTCTTGCTAGATCTGCCCCATTGACTTTCTTAGGAAGATCTACTCTTATTGCCATTATTTCTACAACAACATATTCTTTTTAAGCATTTCTGTTCTTTATTATACAATTCTTTTACACTGCACAAATCCTTAAAAACCCCTGCCTTTTATTTCTCTTATGGTGAAAAAAAGTAAAGTTGAGAAGTCAGTTATAAAAGAAGTTAAAGATGGAATTAAAGATTATATGAAAAGTTCCTCCAATAATGCAAGACAATATGTTAACAGGCTTTTTAGAGATAATAGTCAAGATCCAAACATAGGAGTTTATGTAATGCAGTTTAGAAGATACATAAGAGCTCTTCACTTATATGCTAAAGCTGAAGGGGAATTGACAAAAGCTCGATTGAAATTTGGAGAAGCTAGACAAGACCTTGAGAGATTAGTCGGAATAATAGACGAGGAATAATTAAAATACAGAAAACAATAAAATGGCAAAAAAAGATGCTGATGAAAAAGTGAGTGGTGACCCTCAGTTTACAGACTTGCCTGGAATAGGGCCTGCTGTTGCTGCTAAGCTTGAGAGTTCTGGCATTTTTGATTTAATGAGCTTAGCTGTTATGAGTCCGAATACCCTCGCTGATATTGCAGGAGTTGGGAGTGCTGTTGCACGAAAAGCAATACAGGCTGCAAGAGAGATGCTTAACCTTGGTTTTGTCGACGGGGCTGAGTTTGCTGAAAGGAGAGCTAATGTTTCTTATATTACAACAGGAAGCAAAAATTTGAATCAGTTGTTAGGAGGAAGAGGAATAGAAAGCAGATCTATAACTGAATGTTTTGGAGCTTATGGATCAGGAAAAACTCAGCTTGGTCTTACACTTTCTGTTAATGTTCAACTGCCTATAGAGCAAGGAGGAGCAAATGGCAAGTGTGTTTTTATCGATACAGAAGGAACTTTCAGACCAGGAAGAATAAAACAGATTGCAGAGGGCTTAGGAGCTAATCCTGAAAAAGTGCTTAAGAATATTTTTGTTGCAAGGGCTTTTAATAGTGATCATCAAATTTTACTTTTGGAGAAAATTTCAGAGATGGTTAAGGCAGGAGAGCCTATAAAATTGATTATTGTTGACTCTTTAACTGCACATTTCAGGGCTGAGTTTGCAGGAAGAGGACAGTTAGCTGACAGACAGCAGAAGCTTAATAGATATTTACATGATTTAATGAGACTTGCTGAAACGCATAATCTTGCAGTGTATGTTACTAATCAGGTAATGGCGAATCCTGCACAGATGTTTGGAGATCCAACAACAGCTATTGGGGGAAATATCGTAGGGCATGCAAGTACTTATAGAATTTATTTAAGAAGAAGTAAGAAAGATTCTAGAGTTGCAAAGCTTATAGATTCTCCAAATCTCCCAGACAGCGAGTGCATTTTCTTTGTAAGCGATGCTGGAGTTATTGACGGGGAGTTAGGGTAAGATGGGTGAAGACATAAATAAACAAGATTGGGAAAAAATAAGAGATGAGTTAGTTGACTATCTTGGCGGCAAGGTTGTTGTTACAGAAAGAGTTATCAGATATGGTTATGATGAACAAAGCCATGGTTTTTATTTGTCTGATGAAGTAAGAGGGAAAAGAATTGAAGTTTGTAAAAATGTAGACATTCCCTTTTTTGAATCTTACTTATCAATTGCGTTTAGACAAAAAGGAAGCCTTACTTTGCTTTATGATAAAAATTTAGTATCTAAACTAAAGGACACTAATTATGGTTAAAATGAATCGTGAGATCCAATATTGTGCTGATGAAAATGGGCAGTATCATGTTTATTCTTATAACAATGGGAATTACACTCCAATTGCAACAGATATTTCACTTTCATTTTTGGATGGTTGTCTAGAACATGCTTCTAGATTTGGCTATGCTCCTGTTGTTCATAGGAAAAATTTACTTAAAAAAATAAAATAAATTTATAAGATGGAAGAAAATATTTTTCTTTATGGGAAGTCCTATTATATAGATAGGCCGAGGCCTCAAGAACAAGGGGACATTATTATCTATCAAGAGGTTAATCCCAATGAAGGTAGAGCTATTGGTTCTTTAGAAGGAATTTTTGTTTCTGGCGTAAATCCAACCAAGATTTTTCCAACAGGACAAAATCGAAGTGTAGTTCGGGGGGAAATGGATCAGTTTGCAGAAGAATATGGCGGAAGATTTATTCCTTTTGAAGATGGAGTTATTAGACTTACTCGTGAGAGTGTCGGGGAAGCCGCCTTTCGAGTGAATAACTTTAGTAGAGGAGATGTTCCTTTCAAGGTAGGGGAATCTGACGCTTAGATATCTAATTAAAATTCTTAAAATAAATCATGGATTGTTTCATATTCGTGAATTTCTTCTGGCGAGAACCAATGGGATATTTCATGCTCGGCTTCTTGTGGGTTTCCTGAAGCGTGAATGAGATTTTTTACAGCTCTTTTTTTCATGTTTGCCAAGTCAGGAGAGTCAATTGAAAAATCCCCTCTTATTGTTCCAGGCTCTGCGAATGCAGGAATTGTCTGACCAACTATTTTCCTCACCATTTTTATTGCATTAAGGCCTTCAACGACGATCTTCACTATTGGGCCAGAAGTCATGAAATCAATTAGCCATTCTCTAACTTTTAATCCAATTTCATAAGGATTTTCTGTCCCAAAATCTTCTTTGACTGTTGTTGGATTATTGAATTCCTTGTAGCTTTTTATTGTATTATTTCCAAGACCTGCAATCCACTCTTTGTCTTTTGGATAATGAATATCCATTTGTATTTTCGTAGGCCATGACATTTTCAAGGCAACGATTTTTAATCCTCTAGATTCAAATCTTTTTATCACTTCGCCTATAAGATGCTTTTTAACGCCGTCGGGTTTTATTAAGACAAGTGTTCTTTCGTTTACCATGTTATTTTTTGTTTTAGACGGTTTATAAGTTTTTGTTTGATAAAGCTATAATAAGCTTTAAATACTATAATATTTTAATTAACTAGAGGTTGAGAATGAAAAAGAGGGATTTGGTTTTTTTTGTTTTAATTTTAGCTATGCTGCCCTTTTATTTTGTTCTAGCTACTTCTTATAATCAAGCGCCTTCAACTGCTGGGAATGGAACAACAGTAAGGATGCTGAGCTTTAATATAACTAACATAAGCACTGTCGGAAACGGAAACACTTTAAATACTATCACAATTAATTTGACTGGAACAGCCTCTGCAGGAAATTTGACTAATGCTACACTTTACAATGGTGTTACTGTTTTAGGGTATAATGATAGCTTTAGTTCTAATCTATTTAATGTTACTATTGGCTCTAATGTAACCTCTCAAATTAATGTTACTATAAATTTAACAATTAATTCTGCACCTACAGACAATTCTACTCTTAAAATAAATGTTACAAACATCTATGCTGGAGTAAATGTGAGTTATGATTCCTTGTTTTATGTTTCAGGTTTAACAACAATTGATTCTGCAAATCCTTATTTAGAATATGGAACAGGGACAACTTCTTCTGCAAATTTGTCGCAAGGATATATTAATGTGAACATTTCTGCAAACGATACTGTAAGCAATCTTGGCACAATAATAATTTATCTTTATAATGCAACTTCTCAAGTAAACAGCAGCGCAAATTCTTCTCTCAGCGCAACAAGAGCAATACATACATTTAATTTTACTAACTTAATCGATGGAACTTATTATATAAATGCAACAGTTAATGATAGTTATAGCCATGTAAATTCTACTTCAACTAGAACAATAACTTTAGATACCGTTGCTCCAACAGTCACTCTTCCTGCTTATACAAATGCTACAATTAAACAAAATACTCAAAGCTTAACGTTAAATATTTCAATCACCGACGCAACTTCTGGACTTGGCGGTAGCCTGTGTCTTGTTGATGTTAATGGAACTAATCAAACTCTGACTCCTTCCGGCGGCTGGTGCAATAGCTCTAGCATAGCTTTAACAGGCTTAAGCGATGGAAATAAAACGATTAAAGTTTATGTTAATGATTCAGCTAATAATCTTGCCTTGAATAATTCTTATGTTGTTCTAGTTGATACTACTTCACCTTCTGCAAGTCCTAGTTGCACTCCTTCTCTTGCCCATACTGGAGACACGGTTACTTGTACTTGCTCTGGTTCAGATTCAACATCTGGAGTAGCTACAACAAGTGCAACATCAACACCAAGCACTGCTAATACTGGAACCTTTAGTTATGGTTGCACTGTTACAGATAATGCAGGGAATTCTGCAAGTGCCTCAACTTCTTACAATGTTGAACTGCTTGGTTCTGGAGGAGGCAGTAGCGGAGGCGGAGGAGGCGGATCTTCAACAACTACTTTTTGGACAGCAGGAACCTATGCAATTTCAGACGCACAATTTAAAGAAGGACATTCAATGGAAATTTTAGCAAAGCAAAGAGTAAAATTAAAAATTGCAAATCAAGATCATTATGTGGGAGTGAAGACGCTGGCAGTGGGTTCTGCTTTAATAAGTGTTTCAAGCGACCCGCAAGAAAAAACTGTTTTAGTTGGAGATGAGTGGAAGGTTGATGTTACTGGTGATAAATATTATGATTTAAGCGTTAAGTTAACTTCTATTTCTAATAATAAGGCTACTGTAGCAATTAAATCAATTTATGAGGCTATTCCTCAAACACCACCGCCTACGCCTGCTCCTGCTGCTAATTCTGGAGAGCCTGTTATAACTGGAAAAGCTACTACCGGCGAAACTCAAGGAAAGAGTTTAAGCTGGCTTTGGATTGTGCTTGGCATTATAATTGTTGCTTTAATTGTTTGGCTTATAATGCATAATAAGAACAGACATTAAACGTCTAATAATTTAAAAAAGTTTAAATATTGATTTTTCTTTAGTATTTTAGCAAAAGATGGCGAGAAATAGGGTCTTATTTTTTGTAGTTATATTCTTAATTGTATTTATAATTTTCCTAAATTTTTCTTCTGCGTTGAATGCTAATTTTAGCGTTATTGCGCCAAGCAATAGCCTTGTTGAAAGAGCTGCAACTAACTTAATCAATTTTTCTGTGGGTTCTATGAATACTAACATTTCCAGAGTTGATATTACTATAACTGGAAGCACTAACGGAGATCCTGACTCTTTTGTTGTTTCTACTAATGGCACAAGCTCTTCAAATACTAATTTCTCTAATTCAACTTATTCTACCAACTTAAGCGACCCCTCTATGGGTCGTAGTTTGATATTAAATTTTTCAAATACAACCAGCTCAGGATTTATTAATAATCAAACAACTCAGAACTTTTGGTTTAATGTTACTGGAAAAAGCCAGGTGTTTTCGCTAGTGAATGTTTTAATTAATGTCACAGCCGTCGATGGAACCTATAATAGCACAACAGTGACTTTTGGAGTCTCTTTTAGATTTTCAGGATACGTTAAAAACGAAACAGGAGATTTTCAGAATGGCACTAATGTAACTCTTTATAGATTTACTGAAGGGCAAAATGGTCCCCCTGTTGAAACTCCTGTTGCTTCAGCTTTGGCTGATACTAGCGGATTTTTTACACTTTCTGGAATGAATTCTTCTGGAGCGTTAAGTTATGTTCTTAAAATGATTTATTATAATTCATCAAGTGTTGCAACTAAAGTTGGAAGCATTCTTCCCCCTTTTCCAGCAGTTATGTTCTATCCTCAAAGTTTTAGCGGAGCTTATGAGTTCATGAAGCCTCCAAGTTTAAACGGAACTACTTTTTATTTAGGGCCTGCTTCTACGATAAATATTACTGCCCAAAATGGAAGTGTTGGAAATGCAAGCCAGCTATTTGGATATATGGTAATGGATAAAAAAACAGGATTGCCGATTGTCAGCAATGCAATGGGGAATGTAAGTTCTGTTCAGATAGTTGTACCTTCAGGGAGAAACTATACTGTTATGGCTGTAAGAGCCAATTCCCAATTCAATCAATTTAATTCATCAATTTGCAATGGAAGTTTTATGAATAATACGGCTTGTTTTGTCCCACCTAAATCTAATGCAAGCATAAATCCAACTAGCGAGGGGCAAGGGGTTGATGTTAACTTTGACCTTAGCGTTAGTAGGCTTTATCTTTATGGTTGTATAAATCTTACTGGAAATTCTACTGTTATAACTAATGTAACTTCTATATTGCCCAGAATGCTTCCTTGGGAGGGGTTTGTGCCTCCAATGAGAGCTGATACACAAGATATCAATCTTTCAAGCACTTTACAATTAAATATATCTGATCCGAGATGCCTGGGAGCATTAGCATTTTATAACATAAGTGTATTAAATTCAAATTATCTTGTTGAGTTTTATGCTACAAATACTACTGGAGGAGCTGGAGCAGAATGGCTTGCAGCATTTCAAAATGTTAGTTTAACAGGGCAATCTGCAGGGGCTAATGTTCAGCAGAATTTAACTTTAAGAAAACTAGCTGGAAGTTATGTTGCAGGTGGAGACATAAATACCTCTAAAATAACTATTAATCTTCAAAATTCCAGTGGAAGTGCAGTAACACAAGATAAACCCCATATCGACGTTCATATTACACACTCGAGTTTTGGAGAATTAACTTACATAATTGAAAGCTTTTCCAATGGCAGTTTTTCAATTCCTTTATTAAACGATTCTGTAGTTAAGCTAAAAATCTTCTCTAATAATGCACCTCCTAAGGAAAAAACACTTAATTTAAGCCAGGCTGTTAATAATATAACTTTAGTTACAATGAGCTCAGGAAATTCAGGATTTAAGAGAATTAATTCCTCTGGGGGAATAGAAGATATGAATATTACCAACTCTTCTTGGGCAGTCAATATGAGATTTTTAAAATCTTCATCAACATGCGATGTTATTAATACCCCTTCAAACTGCTCTCTTACAAATACTAATGTTAAAGATTTCAATCCATTTACAGCCCTTGTTGCAGGAAAGATAAATATGGAAATGAAGCTTACAAGTTCTAATGTAACTTTAACTTTTTATAACTTTGATATGTTTTCTGCCAAGCAGCCTCCAATGGAAAGCGTAATGAACGATCAGGCAAGTTCTGGAGCAAGCTCTGCAAATCAGGTCTGGCAGTTTGGGAGTTTTGTCCCTGCAGATGTTTATGATTATGCTGTTCTTGGAATTCCTTATAGCGATTCTGTTATTGATGATTCTGGAAACGTTAATATGTCTATTCCTGTTTTATATGATGAGAATTGGAATACAGCCTGGAATTTAAGCTCAGGAAATACAACCGGTAATTTAACTACAACTATAGATGAGTATTTAGGAAATTCGAATAATAGATCTTTCAATTCAAGTGGCTATAGAAGCTTTTTATCTTCTACAGGGATAACTTGCAACAAAACTGATTCAAATATTACCGGAGCTTCTCCTGATGTTTATTGTTTTGTTAACACTTCTTCAAATATGATTTATGTAAGAGTGCCTCATTTTTCAGGAGTTGCCCCTAATATAATTGGAACTTCTGTAACTTCTTCTAGCAGTTCATCAAGTTCTTCAGGAGGGGGGGGAGTAACGATTGGAGGGGCAACAACAATTATCACCGAAAAGCAATTTATTGAAGGGTATACAAAACAGCTTGCAGCAAGAGACAAAATCAAATTTAATGTTTCAAAAGAGACTCATTTACTTGAGGTAACTAATATAAGCTCATCTTCAACAACAATAACTGTTACAAGCACCCCTCAAACAGCAACTCTGAATATAGGAGAAACAAAGAAATTTGATTTAAACGGAGATAGCGTTTATGATCTTGCTGTAACATTAAACAGGGTCGTTCTGTTTGGAAACAGCACTTATAGAGCTGATATAACTATCAAAGCAGACTCAAGCAGTTCTGCCTCAACTACTGGTTCTGGAAGTGCAACAACAGGAAACGCTGTGAATAACCAAGGCTCTAATAATGCTACTGGCGGACAAACTCAGCCTTCCAGTAAAAAGAGTTTATGGCTGGTTTGGACTGTAATTGGGATATTAGTTGCTGTTGTTGCATTTTTCATTTTTAGAAGAGCTAAGCTTAAACAAAGATATATGGAGTTTGGATTCTAGTAAATTAATCTTAGGTTTTCATTACAACAAACTATTTAATCTAGTTTTTCATTTTTGATTTATGGAAATAATTGCAGACTTGCAAATACATTCTAAGTATGCTAGGGCTACTTCTAAGGACATAAGCATTGAGAATCTAGAGAAGTATGGAAGAATGAAAGGACTGCACTTGCTTGGTATTGGGGATTTTCAGCATCCTTTGAGAAGAAAGGAAATTGATGAGAAACTTACTGAAGATGATAAAGGAATATTAAGGACAGCAACAGGATTTCCATTTTTGTGGCAGACTGAAGTAAGTTTAATGTTTTCTCAAGGAGGAAAGAGAAGAGCTGTCCATTTGCTTGTTTTTGCGCCAAATACTAAAATTGCCGATGCTATAACTAAATATTTAGGAAGCAAAGGAAGGCTGGATTATGATGGAAGGCCTATTTTTGGAATAACATGCGAAAATTTTGTTAAGGAGATTAAGGAAATCGACGATAAAATTGAGATTATCCCTGCTCATTGTATGACCCCTTGGTTTGGATTGTTTGGAAGCGATTCTGGTTTTGATTCGCTTAAAGAATGTTTTCAAAGCCAAATAGATAAGATTTATGCAATAGAATCAGGAATGTCGGCAGACCCTGAAATGCTTTGGAGACTAGAGGAGAATGTAAATATTGTTAGCTTTAGCGACGCTCATTCATTTTGGCCGTGGAGAATAGGAAGAGAAGCAACTATTTTTGACTTTGAAGAATTGAGTTATGATAATTTTATTAAAGCAATAAGGACAGGACAAGGGTTGAAAGAAACAATTGAAACTCCTCCTGAATATGGAAAGTATCATTGGGATGGACATAGAAATTGCAATTTTTCATGCGGGCCTGAAGAAACTAAAAAGCTTAACGGAATTTGTCCTGTTTGCAAGAAAAAAATGACAATTGGAGTTGAGTATAGAGTTGAGAGTATCTCTAAATTTCCACAAGGACATAAAAATCCCAAGTCTAAGCCGTTTCACAAGCTTCTTCCTTTGCATGAACTTCTTGCATTACATTTTAATGTTAAAGATGTTCAAAACAAGAAAGTTTGGATTGCTTATAATTCACTTATTTCTGAATTTGAAAATGAATTTAATATCTTGCTGAATGTTTCTAAAGAAAAATTTTTAGCTAAAGGTGCTGATGCAAAAATTATTGATTTAATTTTGAAAAACAGAGAAGAAAAAATAAAAGTCAAGCCTGGCTTTGATGGAGAGTATGGAAAAGCGTTGACGGCAGAGAAGCAGGTTACACTTTGATTTTACTACTTTATTTTGATGAAAAATCTTAGGCAATGTATTTAAATTATATCTTATATTGATATTTAAAATGGTAGACAGCACAACCTATGCAGATTCTGGGGTGAATATTGATTTAGGTGATAATGTTTCTGAAATTCTTTATAATGCTGCGAAGCAAACTTGGATTAATCGAAAAGGAAGATTAGGGGAAGTTATTGTTCCTTTTGATGATTTCTCTGGAGTTAGGGCTATAGATGTTTCCAATTTGCCTTCTGGAACTTTAATGAATATTGGTTTTGATGGTGTTGGGACAAAAATGGAATTGGCAGAGAGGGCTAGAGATCATACGACAATTGCTTATGATTTATTTGCAATGGTATGCGATGATGCTATTGTAAGGGGAGCTGAACCTGTCCTTGTTGGTTCTATTTTAGATGTTAGATCTTTAGTAGACGAGACGGATAATCCTTTTCTCGATCAAGTTAGACAATTAGCTAAAGGGTATATAGGAGCAGCTAAGGCGGCCAATGTTGCAATTGTTAATGGAGAAGTTGCTGAATTAGGCAGCAGAGTTGGGGGATATGGTTCATTTAATTACAACTGGGGTGCTGGAGTTGTTTGGTTTGCTAAAAGAGATAGAATGTTTACAGGAAGAGAAATTCAGCAAGGTGATGCTCTTATTGGTTTGAGAGAAGAGGGATTTAGATCTAATGGATTATCTTTACTGAGGAAAATAATGAAAAAACATCATGGAGATAATTGGCATCAAGTTAGATGGAATCTTGCAGATGCAAATTTAATAGACGTAGCATTAACACCTTCAAGAATATATGCTGCTGCAGTGGTTGACATGTTTGGAGGATATAATGGAGAACCAAAAGCTGAAGTTCATGGAGTTGCACACATTACTGGCGGAGGAATTCCAGGAAAACTTAGTAGAATATTAAAGCCTTCAGGATTTGGGGCTTTTGTAGATAATCCGTTTGATCCTTCTCCATTTATGATATACACACAAGCATTAGGAAATGTTGCTGATAAAGAGGCGTATAAAACTTGGAATATGGGACAAGGGATGATAATTGTAAGCCCACAGCCAGAAAATGTAATTAGAGTTACCTTAGATCATGGAATAGAAGCAAAGAGAATTGGATATGTCACAAAAGAGCCAACAATAAAGATAAAAAATAGAGGGGCATTAACCCAGGAAATAAATAGAGATCTTATCGCTGCAGAACTATATAAGTCTGGACCAGAAGAATTAGTTTTTGATTTAAAATAATTTTTTATATCTGTGTAGAATTTTTTACCTTCACAAATTTATAATGTGCATCTTTTGTTTTTGATTTGCACTTGCCGCAGATTTCTTTTAAAGTGTAAGCGCTGCAAAAAGGACACTTTTTGAGATTAGACATTTTATAGAATCATCTCAAATTCATAATGTATTCTCTAAGCCTTGGATGAAATGAGAGCGGTGCGAAGTGCTTTTCAAGCTCTCCTGGCCTGACCCATTTGATTTCCTTATAAAATTTCCAAGGCTTTAGACTTCCTTTGAATACTTCACATAAAAAGTATATGGCCAAGTAATCTTTTCTTTCAGGATAAACCTTTGAGAATATTGCTCCGAGATTTTTGACTTCAAAGCCTGTTTTTTCCTTAATTCTTTTTTTCAAAGTTTGATCCATATCCTGGCCGTGTTTTAATTCTGTTCCAGGGAAAAACCATTTTAATCCTTTTAACTCAGGATCAAAATCTTTTCTTGCAATTAATATTTTTCTTTCTTTAGGGTCGAAGATTATTGATACTAGTAAAACGTGGAAAGGATCAGTGCTTTTAGGCTCTTTAGTTTTTACAGCCTTTTTTTTCATAATCTTTCATTCAAATAATAGTATTTAAGCTTTTCGTACATTACATATTTCTTATTGATATTTTTTTGGGAAAATTTTTACTCTTTTGTAATGCTGAAAAATTTTAAGAATTTTTACGCTACTTTTTCCTTACTCTTTATACTTAAGTGAGTTTCTGGATGGGGTGCTTCTCTTATTAACCTTGTAATTGAAGGAATATATCTTGGTACTCTTTCTAAAAATTCTCTTATTTTTCCAGGGTCATCTTTTGGCCTGTAGTTGGGTCCAGAAAAAACCGCGAATCCTCTTTCTCTTTTTTCAGTTTCATCCCATAAAGGCATGAAAGAATAAAGAAATTTATCAAGGCTTTCTTTCCAATAATCGGGTGCGAAGGGGGATGGGTCCGCTACATAAAGGTCTGTAGAATCTCCCATTTCTATAGCTTCAACTAGAACATAATGTCCGTCGCTTCTTCCACTGAAAGGTTCGTATCTGAAATTTACTAATATGTCGTTTCCTTTCTTTATATTATCAATTAAAAATTCTCTTACAACTCTTTCATCTCTTTTACAGACGTCTTTAAGCAATTCTACATCTAAGCTTGTAAGTTCTTTACCATTTGCGTGTCTTTCAAGATATCTTTGTGTTTTATCATCTCTCAAATCACTAGGGCGTACAACTTCAACATTTAAACCGAAGTTTGCCATGTGCATTGTCCTTATTTCTGGAATGTCAAGATTTTCAAGAATAAAACCAAGTCTTGGATCAGATTCCTCAACTGCTCTTTCTTTTATTTTTCCACTAAACATATCAATGTCTTTTTTATCAATATGAATACCTAGTTCATATCCTAGATCATCCAAACCAGAATCTGACTCATATTCAATCACTCTGGTATCGAGCATAGTTTTATATATTCCTCCAAAACAAAGCTGAGATTTTTGTTTACTTTCACGATGTCTTGGATTAAGATAATATATCTTGCTTTCTTTCATAAAAAATCCATCAAATATCTGTTTATAAGGTTTTCTAAGGAATGGCTTTGTCCGGATTGAGTAAATCTCAATCTGGTAAAAAATAAAAGTTTGA
>CAYQXU010000007.1:0-24425 GCA_964421685.1 Candidatus Woesearchaeota archaeon | reverse complement strand
AGATTTTTCCAAACTCTTGATAAAGAGTTTGTATTCTGCAACAAAGATGCAGAATTTTTTAGAATGAGGTATAATCATTTTAGGCCCCATACAAGTCTAGAAAATAAAACTCCTAGCCAGATATATTTTGATTTTTCTAAGTTAATCTAGGAGTGACATATGTCTGTAGGGAGCACAATTTTAGCAACAATAGAAAGCTTTTTAAAGCATTTTTTGCTCTCTTTTATTATCTGAGAGTTGTTAAAGCCTCCACTAAATTTATCGTCTTAGACCTAAGTCCCGAACATGCAGCATATTCTACAACCCAAACACGTTAAACTATCTGAAAAAGAATCTGAAGAGTTTACTAAAAAGCTGAACATTTCCAAGGCGCAACTTCCAAAAATTCTATTAACTGACCCTGCACTGCCAGAAGGCTGTGAGGTTGGGAATATAATTAAAATTGAAAGGAAACTCGACGACAAAATTGTCCTTTACTACAGGGTGGTTGTTTGATTAACATGCTTAATATGAATTTAGAATTCTGTATAAGTTATTTTGGAGGTCAAAATGCCTAAGATAAATAAGTCATTTTTAGAATTCAAGGAGAATAAAAATGCCTAAGGATACAAAACACCTTCTTGTGAAGAAATATCTGGAAAAGCATTCGCTGGTTGAAAGCAATGTTATATCTTTTAATAATTTTATAGAGCACAGAATGCAGGAAATTGTCAATGAGATTGCCGAAACAATTGTAAATGATGATTTTGAAATTACACTCGGCAAGATAAAAGTTGGAAAGCCTGTTGTCATAGAGGCTGATGGAAGCACATCTATAATTTTGCCTTCTGATGCAAGGCTTAGAAGCCTCACTTATTCTGCGCCTGTCAGCCTTGAAATAACTGTTAAGAAAGACGGACAGATTGATTCTGAACTTGTTGAGATTGGAAGAATACCGATAATGGTAAGAAGCAATAGATGCAACACAAACGGAATGGGAAAAGATGACCTAGTCAAAAATTATGTTGACCCTATGGATCCTGGAGGATATTTTATAATAAAGGGGAATGAAAGAGTTATGGTTATGGCAGAAGATCTTGCAGAGAACCAGCCATTTTTAGAGCCTGACTCAAAAGGAAATTTAATATTGAAATTATTCTCATCTAAAGGAACTTATAGAATACCGACAACAATCTCTGAAAACAAAAAGGGGCTCTTTGAATTATCTTTTGGAAAATTCAGGGATCTTCCATTAATAGTCATATTAAAAGCTCTTGGACTAGTTAAAGAATCTGACATTTCAAAATATATCAGCAAGGAAACAGACAGCGTTATTGTAAATCTTTACGAGTTTGCAAACATTGGAGATAAAGAAGACGCTATGATGCATATTGCTGAAAAGACAAATCTTCAAGGAACAAAAAAAGAAATACTTGACAGAGTTAAGCAGAGAATTGATTCTTATTTATTTCCGCATATAGGGCAAAAAAAAGAAGACAGGATGAAAAAAGCAGTAACTTTATGCAAGCTTGTAAAGCAATTTTTATTGTCCAAGGAAAATCCTGAATTGAGGACAGATAAAGACCATTATGCTAATAAAAGAGTCAGGCTTTCTGGGGACTTGCTAGCAACTCTGTTTAGAGTTAATCTTGGAATATTAATAAGAGATATACAGTACTCGCTTCAGAAATCTGCAAAAAGAAGAAAATTCTTCTCTATAAAAATAATTGCGAAATCGACGTTATTCTCACACAGAGTTGAGAGCGCAATTGCAACAGGAAGCTGGACAGGGGAAAGATCTGGAATTACGCAGAATATGGACAAGACAAATTATCTTGCAACAATTTCGCAATTGCAGAGAGTTTCAAGTATGCTCTCAAGCGAGCAGGAAAATTTCCTCGCTAGAACACTGCATCCAACTCATTATGGAAGATTCTGCCCTATAGAAACACCTGAAGGAACAGAAATCGGCTTAAGAAAGAACCTTGCAATACTCAGCCAAGTGTCAACAAGAATAAACCTTGACGAAGAAAAATTCATAAAGGATCTCGAAGGAATTGGGCTAAATTCTGAAGGAGATGGAGGAAATATAGATGTTTTCCTTAATGGAAGATTTATTGGAAGCGTGCAAAACTCGCCTGAATTTGTTATGAAAATAAAGCAAAAAAGAAGAAGCAATGAACTTCCAAGGCAGCTCAATGTAAGGAGCAACCTCAGCTCACAGACAATTTTAATTTCTACAGAGCCTGGAAGAGTTTTAAGGCCTTTAATAATTTCTGAGAATGGATCTTCTAAACTGAAGAATGAGCATTTACTGCAAATTGAACAAGGAGAGCTGGCGTGGAACGATTTAGTGGAAAAAGGAATTATAGAATATCTCGACGCATCTGAAGAAGAAAATTCGCTTGTTGCGCTTTACGAAGAGGAATTATCGCCTGAACATACTCATCTTGAAGTTGATGTAATGGATTTATTCGGTGTTGTTACAAGCTTAGTTCCTTATGGAAATCACGACCAGAGCTCTAGATTAAATAGAGGGAGCAAAACGCAAAAGCAGGCTTTGGGAATTTATGCTGCAAATTATCTCTGCAGACTCGACACTGATGTAAGCATCCTTCAATATCCTCAAAAGCCAATAGTTAAAAGTTTTGTGTACGACACACTTAATACTTATCCTGCAGGTCAGAATCTTGTTGTTGCAGTGATGACTTATGAAGGATACAATATGGAAGATGCTCTTGTATTAAGCAAGGGAAGTGTTGATAGAGGAATGGGAAGGAGCTTCTATTATAGGCCTTATTCTGCTGTTGAAATGCATTATGCCGGCGGGTTGAGAGATGAAATCGGAATTCCTGACAAGGACACAGCCGGATACAGAACAGAATCAAGCTATGAATTGCTTGAAGAAGACGGAATAACATTTCCTGAAGCAGATATCAATGAGGGGAATGTTATTATTGGAAAAGTCTCTCCTCCAAAATTCCTTTCAGAAGCAAGAGAAATTTCAATAAGGACAAAAAAAGAGTCAAGTGTTACAATGAGACAGGAAGAAAAAGGGATTGTCGAGTCTGTTTTTGTGACAGAGGACAATGAAGGAAATAAAATAGTCCAGGTAAAAACAAGAGATCAAAGAATTCCTGAAGTTGGAGATAAGTTTGCAACCTCGCACGGACAGAAGGGAGTTGTAGGATTTATTGCTCCTGAAGAAGATTTGCCATTTACATCAAGAGGAATAAAACCAGATGTAATATTCAATCCTCACGGACTTCCATCTAGAATGACTGTTGGATATCTTATTGAATTATTGGCCGGGAAAGTTTCATCTTTGAGAGGAAAAGTTGTTGACGGCACATGCTTCTGCGGAGAAAGCAAAGATGATCTTGAAAAGCAGCTTGAAGAGCTTGGGTTCAGGTATGATGGGAAGGAAACAATGTACAACGGGATAACAGGGAAGAGAATACCTGTCAAAATATTTATCGGAAATCTTTATTACTTGAAACTTAAATATATGGTGGGAAACAAGCTTCACGGAAGAGCTTCTGGAAAGATTGCATTGCTTACAAGACAGCCTGTCGAGGGAAGATCTAAAGGGGGGGCTTTAAGATTGGGAGAAATGGAGCAGCAAGTTTTAGTTGCTCATGGTGCTTCATTGCTATTGAAAGAAAGATACAGCTCTGATATGGTTATTCTTCCAATCTGTATAAAATGTGGGTCAATAGGAATAGATGATAATATAAAGAAAAAAACTTACTGCCCTGTTTGCAATTCTGAAAGCATAGAGGTCGTAGAAGTTTCATACGCATTTAAATTATTATTGGAAGAATTGCAAGGACTGCATATTCATACAACTTTCAATTTGAAAAATAAATACGAGTAAAATGGAAAGAGAAGACGACGAAATGGATGAAAGAATTGAATTAGTTGGAAGAATTGATCCAAGAGCACCGGAGAATGTCGGACAATATACTATTGGCCAGCTAACTGGAATAGCTAGATTTGATCCAGCAACAGCATCAGAAATTTGCGCTTATAGAACAGATAGAGACTATGAGCTAAGAGGAAACTAAAATGACGAGAAAAATTATAAGAAAAAAAATCGGCGAAATAAAATTCAATTTGCTTAGCCCTGAGAAGATCAAAAAATTATCGTCTGCAAAAATAGTCACGCCAGAGCTTTATGATATTGACGGCTATCCTGTCGACGGAGGATTAATGGATCTTAGGTTAGGGGCAATAGATCCTGGAGTAAGATGCAGAACTTGCGGCGGAAGGCTTAAAGAATGTTTAGGGCATCCTGGGAGCATTGATCTTGCAAGATCAGTCATACATCTTAAATATGTTTCACTAATTGAACTTGGATTGAGATGCTTCTGCCATTCTTGCGGAAAATTAATGATTGATGAAAAAGACCTTGGAAAATATTCTCCAAGCCAGAGAGCTAAGAAAGCAAAGGATGCTAAGAAATGCCCTTATTGCGCGAATGTGAATGAAAAAATTAAAACTGACAAGCCGACTTCTTTCTACAAAGGAAAGGCAAGAATTTTCCCGACAGAAATAAGAGAGATGCTTGTAAATATTCCTGATGAAGAGCTGAAAAAAATAGGAGTTGACTACATTGGCTGCAGGCCAGAATGGGCTGTGCTTACTTCTCTTTTAGTTCCTCCTGTAACAGTTCGTCCGAGTATTATTCTTGAAACAGGCGAGAGAAGCGAAGATGATTTAACACACAAACTCTCTGACATTATAAGAGCTAATCAAAGGCTTTGGGAAAATTTGAACGCAGGAGCGCCTGAGGTTATTATAGAAGACTTATGGGACTTACTACAATTCCACATTACAACTTTCTTCGACAATACTGTTGCAAGAATTCCTCCGGCAAGGCACAGAAGCGGACAACCATTGAAAACAATTACTGAAAGAATTAAAGGCAAGGAGGGAAGAATTAGAAAGAATCTTGCTGGTAAAAGAGTTAATTATTCTGGAAGAACAGTTATTTCCCCTGACCCTGCAATAGAAATAAATGAAGTGGGAATTCCTTACGAAATTGCAAGAATTGTTACTGTTGCAGAAACAGTCACAGACCTTAATATTGAATCTATGAAAAAACTTATAGAAAAAGCTGAAGAATATCCTGGCGCAAATTATGTAATAAGACCTGATGGAAAAAGAAAGAAAATAACAACAGATCTTAAAGAAGAAATAATAAACGAACTAACACCTGGCTACCAAGTTGAGAGGCATCTTCAAAATAATGATGTTGTTTTATTCAACAGGCACCCTAGCTTGCACAGAGGAAGCTTAATGGCCCATTATGTAAGAGTTCTTCCAGGAAGAACTTTCAGGCTGCATCCTGCAGTTGCTGCACCATATAATGCTGACTTCGACGGAGATGAAATGAACATACACTCTCCTCAAACAGAAGAAGCAAAGGCTGAAGCAAAAATACTTTTAGATGTAAAGTATAATTTAATCTCTGCAAAAAACGGAACAAATATGATCGGCTGTGTTACAGACTCTATAACTGGAAACTATCTTCTTGGATTAAACGAATTTACAAGGGAAGACGCAAACCAGCTTTTGTACAGTTCCCAGATTGACGAACAAATCAGCAAGAAAACAGTTTCTGGTACAGAAATTTTCTCGAAAATACTTCCTAAGATAAGCTTCAAGAATAATTCAGTAACAATAAAAGACGGGGAAATTGTCAAAGGAGTTATTGACAAAACATTATTCGGGAATGAAGACGGCGAGCTTATTGTTGCACTTGACAAAGAAGTCGGAAGGCTTCAGGCATTTGATACAGTAAAGAAAGCCTTTAACCTTGGAAAAAATTACCTTAGTGAAAGAGGGATAACAATTTCTCTTGAAGATTTAAATGTCGAGCATGAAGTGTTTGAAGAGGCAAATAAAATAATTGAAAGGGCTGAAAAGAAAACAGAAGAAATAATTGATCAGTATCATAATGGCGAGCTTGAAGTGATACCTGGAAAAACTTCGGAAGAGTCAAGGGAAATAAAAATACTTAAGACACTTAATGAGATCAGGACAAAGATAGGAGAAATTGTCAAGGAGAAATTCCCTGAAACAAACCCTGTTAATAGCATGATAAAATCCGGCGGCGGAGGGAATATTCTTTATATTACTCAAATTGCATGCTGCGTCGGGCAACAGGCATTTGAAGGCGGAAGAGTTGACATAGGATATACTGGAAGAACACTTTCATTTTTCAAGCAGGGAGATTTATCTCCGAAATCAAGAGGATTCATTTATAGCCCTTTCATCAAAGGGTTAAGACCGGACGAATTTTTTTTCCAGGCGATTACAGGAAGAAACTCTCTTATGGATACTGCTTTGAGAACTCCAAAATCCGGATATTTATACAGGAGACTTGCAAATGCGCTTCAAGACTTAAGAATTGAATATGACGGCACAGTAAGAGACAGCAACAACAGCATTATACAATTCCAATATGGAGAAGACGGAATAGATGTTTCAAAAGCCTATTTAGATGAAAAAATAGAGCCAGGGGAAGCTATTGGAATAATAACTGCCCAATCATTTGGAGAGCCTTCAACACAAATGGTTTTGAGAACATTCCACTTTGCAGGAGTTTCTGAAATGCAGGTCACGCAAGGACTGCCAAGGCTAATTGAAATATTCGACGCAAGAAAAAAGCCATCATCTCCAAAGATGGAAATTTATCTTGATAAAGATTACAATAATGAAAAAGACGCAAGAGTTTTTGCTGAAAAAATCAAGGAAGTTACTGTCAAAGAAATTGCATCAGAGATAAACCTTGACTTCAGTGATAAGAGAGTGGAAATAAAAGTTGATAAAAATGGAATAAAGAGATCCCATGTTTCAATTAAAACAGTTGTTGACAGGCTTAATGAGCTTGGCTATAAGGCAAAGGAAAAAAACGAATCGATAGTATTAAATGCTGGAGAAGAAAGCTTCAAGGACATTTATCACCTTAAAGAAAAACTTAAGGAAACAGCTGTTGCAGGAATAAAAGGAATAAAACAAATTCTTATTGCTAAGAGAGACGCTAATTATGTAATAATAACTTTGGGCACTAATTTGAAGGGTGTTCTTGAGCTTAAAGAAGTAAATCCAAATAAGACAGTCTCAAACGATCTTCATGAAGTATCTGAAGTATTTGGTGTAGAAGCTGCACGGCAATTAATAATAAATGAAATTAAAGAAGTAATAAATCCGCAGGGACTTGACATAAATGAAAGACATTTGAAGCTTGTTTCTGACACAATGACAAACACTGGAGAAGTGAAGGGAGTTACAAGAATTGGAATTATTGCCCAGAAATCTTCTATTCTCGCGAGAGCAACTTTCGAAACTCCAATAAAACAATTTGTTAATGCGACAATAAAAGGAAGCAAAGACAAACTTACCAGCGTTATTGAAAACATAATCTTAAACCAGCCTGTGCCAATTGGAACAGGATTGCCTGGACTGCTTGTAAAAGTTATAGGTCCTCTAAAAAAGAAAGAAGAAGAATTAAAAGTCGCAAAGAGCAAAATTGTGGAGAATGTGAATAAATGAAGATTATTGAATTTAACAAAGTTTTATAAATCTGATACATATAATTTTTCTATAACATGGCTAGCACTATTGACATGCAAGATTTGATGTACTTGAATTTATTTGAAAAAATAACAAGAATAAGCACAAGATTCTGCTTCAAGTATAATGAAACGATATTTTTCTGTGTTCCAAAGAGCCTTATGTCAAGGGCAATTGGCGAAGGAGGCAAGAATGTGAGAAGATTAAGTGATATTATTCATAAAAAAATAAAAATTATCAGCGCTCCTAACGGACTCCAAGATGCAAGATTTTTCATAGAGTCGATTGTCAACCCTGTAAAATTCAAAGGCCTGGAAATAAAAGACGACGAGATAATAATAACAGGCAGCACGCAGACAAAGGCGGCAATAATAGGCAGAAACAAAAGAAGGCTTATAGAAATGCAGAGAGTTGTCAGTGATTTCTTCAACAAGGATTTTAGGGTTGCGTGAATATTTATTGAAAATTTGAACAATAATCCTTATATATCTTAAATACAATATTTATTTATGAAAAAATTAGGAATTGCTGGATTAATTCTTGCAGGAGGATTGGGATTAGCTGGAAGATCAATAGGAGACATTGTTGTCGATGGTGGAGAAATAATGTACGCTGAAAGAAACTCACCCCAAGAGACTCAAGATATTTATCACAAATCTGTTGAAATGATAAGAGAAGAACGGAGATACCAGGGAGTTGATGTTCCAAAAGGAACAAATGGAAGAGATATCGCAAAATTTTTCTTTTCTAGTGAAGAAGTTTGGCCTGCTTTGCTAGATTCTAATATTGCAAGAGGAAATATAGGTTATGTACAGACACTTCTTGAAGCCCCAGATCCTTTAAGTTGGAATGGAATTAACTATGTACCTAATCAGTTTCATGCCTTAAGAGCAGGAGATCATTTAGAACTTCCTCAGCAGATTGAATATAATGGAGTGACCTACAAGTTTCAGCCTATTGTACCTGCTGATCAGATAAATCTCAAAATTGAAGACCCCAATATTAAAACTGATTTCTCATTTCCTATAAAGAGAACTAACACGATAAATTTGGGGGATATGGAAAACCAAACTCCCTTATCTAGTGGTGGGTTTAGCACTGCCAAATTACCCAAATGCGGCGGTTGCCATTATTCAAATTAATTTCTAATCAATTCATTATCAAATTCATTTTCAAAGATCTATGCCTTTCTGAATTCCTGCACTTTTCACAGCAAGTGTTATTCATCTTTATCTTGCAGTCGTCACAGCATATAAATAAGTCATCACATTCCATATTATAACAATCAGTGTAATTATTGCATGGAATTTTACATATCTTACATAATCCTAGTTTCTTTTCAGATCCTGTGTTCGAAACTAGCCTATCATCAAAAACAAATAAATCTCCTTCAAATTCCTCGCCAGGAAAAACTTTTATAAAATCGACGATACCTCCCTTAAGTTGGAATATATTGCTGAAACCTTTTTCTTTCATGTATGCAGATGCTTTTTCACAGCGAATTCCTCCAGTGCAATAAGTTATTATTTTTTTGTCTTTAAAATTAGAAAGATTTGAAATTGCTTTTGGAAAATCATGGAAGGCATCAATTGGAAGTATTACTGCGTTCTTGAATCTTCCCACATCTGCCTCGTATTTATTCCTTGTGTCTAAAATTACAAATTCTTCATCTCCATTATAAAGTTTCTTAAGATTTTCTGTCGTGATATACTCTGCTTTATTTTTCATATCAACTTGCTTTCCAAGAGTAATTATTTCTTTTCTAATCCTGACTATTAATCTATGGTAAGTGTTTGCTTCTGACTTTAATTCTCTAAATGCCAAATCATCAAATTCTTGTCTTTTTACAATACTCTTTTTAAATTTTTCAACGTCTTCTTTCAATCCACATACTCCTCCATTAATACCTTCTTCACCAATTAAAATTCTGCCTTTTAAGCTAAGTGACTCGCACAAACTCCTTAACTCATTCATTAGAATTTCTGGGTTTGCTATCTCCGTAAATTTGTAAAATGTTATAGTATTGTATTCCATATTTCCAAGAGAAAACTCAAATTTTTAAGTCTTTTTAATGCATTTTTATGCAAGATAAAAACCGAAGAGTTTTTAAGCCAATTTTCCAATTAAATAATATTCTAATCCAAATTTAGAAGATCAAAACATGGGATTAAAATCAGCTAAGAAATTAATATCAAACAGAAGAAAGTTCAGATGGAAAGATAGGAAATATAAAGTGAAAACTTTAGGGCTTTATGCTAAAGTAGATCCTCTTGAAGGCGCTTCTCAGGCTAAAGGAATTGTTACACAGAAAGTTCAGAAAGAAGCAAAGCAGCCAAATTCAGCGATGAGAAAATGCTGCAAAGTTCAGTTGAAGAAAAACGGAAAGGTCGTTACAGCTTTTATTCCTGGAAACTTAGCACAGAAATTTATTGATGAACACGATGAAGTTATGATTGAAAGAATTGGCGGAAAGATGGGAAGATCTAAAGGAGACATTCCTGGAGTCAGATTCCAAGTTATTCAAGTAAATGATCAGCCTCTTCACTTATTGTGGCTTGGCAAGATCGAGAAAGGACGTAGATAATGGTACTTGACATTGGTTATTCGTCAATTGGAGATGAAGGGTTTACTGAAATGCCTAGAGGATTCTATCCTCCATTAATAGATAAAGTTAAAGCTGCAAGACCAGATTTAGCCAATACTCAAAGCCCTCGAAGATATCATTTAATGGACAATGTCTGTTTGCGTTACCAAGATGGACAAATAAAAGGATTATTAACTGCAATAAATTCTGATGAAGGTGAAGTAAAAGTAGGGAATGAGAGGTATAATATTGATGGATTTAATGAAAGAATTAAAATAGTTGATCGACGTGACAATAATGGGCGAGCTTATCTAGAGGTTAAAAAATAAAATGGGAATAATAGATGTTGTTGGATCTGAATTTGGGAATAGAAATATGTCTTTGACACATGACATGCCAATCACACTAGATATGGAAAGCGATCCTATTCATGGAAGAAGATTAACTTGGCTGGATAAAAATACTAGAATAATAATGCTGGAGAGCGCAGAATAAAATGCCAACCATTGAAGATATTTTAACAGGAAAGGGAGTAGATTTAAACAAACTTTTTGGCGGGATGAACAATCGGTATGAAAATGTGATTGCTATGCCAAACGCGGCCGTCCCAGGAACGTACAGCGTAATTGAACAAGCCAGTGATATAATTAAAGTTACTATTATGAGAACTGACGGCACAGTAATAAATAGGACAATATATTAAAATGATACCAAATTTCAAAATATTTGACTTATATGATTTAAGTGAAATAAGGGTAGAAGACCCTGGGCTTAAAGATGTTATTAACTTGCAGCCTAAATTAATATTGAAAAGTTATGGAAGAAATGTTTCTAAGATGGGGCAGACAAAGGTTAATGTTGTTGAAAGGCTTATGAACAAGCTTGCTGTTGCAGGGCATAGAGGAAAGAAACATAGAATAATTCTCGGAACTTCTACTGGAAAATATACTAGAAACATGAGTATAGTTCTTGAAGCATTCAAACTTATAGAGGAAAAAATAGGGAAAAATCCTATCGCTGTTTTAGTAAAGGCAATTGAAAATGCAGCTCCTAGAGATGAGATTACTGTTATTGAATATGGTGGAGCAAGATACCCTCAAGCTGTTGATGTTTCTCCATTAAGAAGAGTTAATATTACTTTGAAGCATATTATTCATGGCGCAAGTGACAAGGCTTTTGGAAAAAAGAAAACAATTGCACAAGGACTTGCAGAAGAAATAATGCTTGCAGCTGATGGCAATATGGAAAGCTTTGCAATGAAAAAGAAGAATGAGGCGGAGAAGCAGGCAGATAGTGCGCGTTAATCAACTATTTCCTCTCTTATTTCATTAATTCTTCTTGGATTTAAGCTGATATGGGTTTCTCCTGTGCTCATCTTTGAAAGTAAATAACCATCTTTTATCAGGTTTTTTATTTCTTCCTTAACTTCTTTTAGTAATGGGGGTGGGAAGCCCTTCATAGCATTTCTAATTTCTGTATGCCTTCCGCCGATATACCTGTGCCTAAAAAGTTTTTTCAGAATAGCTTTTCTTATAAACATAACTAACCATAGACTCGTAATTTTTTATAACTTACTTTTTTAATGTATTTTACCAAAAGTAATTAAAAATCCGAAAAGGTAAAATATTTAAATGCTAAAAAGCTAAAGATTATATGGAAAAATCATCATTTAGCTTGGTTTTTGGAGAATCTCCTTTCGTAAAAGTACTTGATTTCTTCCTTACATTTGAAGATTTTGATTACCCAATTTCATTCATATCAAAAGAAACAGAAACAAAATGGGAAACTATAGAAAAGGTTGTTGAAGCACTTATTAAAAAAGGCTTTATTAAAAAAACAAGAAAACTGGGAAAAGCATGGCTTTATGGCCTTAATAAGGAAAATAAATTAACAAGACTATTAATTGACATAGATACGAAGATTTCGGATTTTTATATAAATGAAAGTCTTAAAGGGCAAAAATCTGGGTTTGCAAGGAAAGCCAGTGCGAGATAATTCTAAAAGACATAAATATTTATTAAGTATAAAAATTTTAATTACATACGCATACTGGTGTAGATGACCTCGCAAGAAGTTTAATGGACAATATAATAACAGCAATTACATACAAAAGTGCTAGTGATTATATAGGATATGTTGAGATGCTAGTCATTGACTTACCTCTAAGAGAAAGATTAAGGTTATATGAAGCCTATGATTATAAACCAAATAGAAAAACTGAAAGAGTTTTATTCAATCATCTTCCTGAAGAAGAATTAAGTAAAATTAGAGATTATTTTAAGAAGAGAATCAACGAAACCAGGGAGTTAATTCTATAACAATTAACATCACAAGTTTTTTAAACCAAATTTCCGATTAAATTATATCTTAAAATTCTAACAGAATTTTATAAATTAATATGGCACTCCGGAATCAAAGGATTCCTTAAGGCCATTTTTAAAAAACAAACAAACTAAAAATGGCAGAGAATAAACTTTTAGGAAAGGTTTCCAAAACGAACGAGGTTCCCAAACAAGAACAATGGCAGAGAAAGAATCACAAGTAGAAAAGATAAAAAGAATCAGCAAGGTCAGAGAGCAGATCAAGAATATTTGCACATCAGCACATATTCATCATGGTAAGACTGCTTTCACAGACAATCTTCTTGCTGCTTCAGGGCACATGGCTGCAAAAAATGCAGGAGATCTTGAAGGCGGAATGACAACATGGCAGCATTCTGACGAGCAGGAAAGATTGATGACAGTGGACGCTGCAAATGTTTCAATGGTTCACTCGTTCCAAGATAAAGAGTATTTGGTTAATTTAATTGACACTCCTGGTCACGTTGATTTTTCAGGAAATGTTACAAGAGCTATGAGAGCTATTGATGGAACTATTGTTCTTGTTTGCGCTGTTGAGGGAATAATGCCACAGACAGAAACTGTTTTAAGACAAGCACTGAAAGAAAGAGTTAAGCCTGTTCTTTTTATTAATAAAGTAGATAGACTCATTAAAGAAGTTAAGTTGACTCCTGAAAAAATGCAGGAAAGATTTATAAAAATTCTTGAAGAATTCAATGATTTAATTGATAAGATTGCTGAGAAAGGGTATAAAGACAAGTGGAAAGTTGGAATTGGAGATGGCAGTGTTGCATTCGGA
This sequence comes from Candidatus Woesearchaeota archaeon, assembly GCA_964421685.1. Lineage (GTDB taxonomy): Archaea > Nanobdellota > Nanobdellia > Pacearchaeales > GW2011-AR1 > CAYQXU01. The sequence goes on along the minus strand of CAYQXU010000007.1, from coordinate 11,143 downwards.
TCAGCGAGGGAAAATTGGGCCTTGTCTGTGCCTTACATGCAAAAGAAAGGTGTTAACTTCAAAGATATATTAAGTATTTATGAAGGATCAGAGGAAGAAAGAAAAGATTGGTTTTGGAAAAACGCTCCTTTGTATGAAGTTATTCTTGACATGGTAGTTAAGCATCTTCCAAGCCCGCTTGAAGCTCAAAAATACAGAATTTCAAAAATATGGCATGGAGACCACGATTCTGATTTTGGAAAAGGATTAGTACATTGTGATCCTAACGGAGAAACTGCCTTTGTTATAACTAGAATTATTATAGATAAAAAAAGCGGAAAGGAAATCTCTGCTGGAAGGCTATTCTCAGGAAAAATTACAAATGGAATGGAAGTTTATCTTAATTTAGCAAAGAAAAAACAAAGAATCCAGCAAGTTTTAATATATAACGGAATAAAACCCGAGCAGGTTGAAGAGATAGGCCCTGGAAATGTTCTTGCTGTTTCTGGAATTGCGGGAGAGGCTGGAGAAACATTAACTGTAGCACCACAAACTCCATTCGAGGAACTTAAGCATATCTTCGAGCCAGTTATCACAAAAAGTATTGAAGTAAACAAAGTAGCTGATCTTCCAAAGCTTGTTGAAATCCTGCGGCAAGTATCTAAAGAAGACCCTTCGATTAAAGTTGAAATTAATGAACAAACAGGTGAGAGCTTGCTTTCTGGAATGGGAGAATTACATTTAGAAATTATAGAAAACAGAATTAAAACTGAAAAGGGTCTTGATGTTAAAACCTCGCCACCAATAATTGTTTATAGAGAAACAGTTGTTAAAGAGTCTGAGGCAATGGAAGGAAAATCTCCTAATAAACACAATAGCTTTTACATAAAAGTTGAGCCGCTGGAAGATAATGTTTACCAAGCAATAAAATCAGGGGCTTTGCCTGAAGGAAGAATAAAAAAGAAAAACCAAGATATTGCAAACACACTTGCTAGCTTAGACTGGAGCGGAGACGAAATAAGAAATTTAAGAGATGTTTACAAAGGAAGCATTTTTATGGATGAGACTAGAGGGGAAGTGCACATGATTGAGGTGTTAGATATGGTGCTTGATGCTTTTGAAATGGTGATGAATCAAGGGCCTTTGGCGAGAGAGCCGTGCATGAAGATGAAAGTTTCTTTGATGGACATTAAGCTTCACGAAGACGCAATTCATAGAGGGCCTGCGCAAGTTTATCCTGCTGTAAGAGAGTCTATAACTGAAGCAATGAAAGATGCCAATGCCTCGCTATTCGAGCCTTTACAAATCCACGTCATTGAAATTCCTGATAAATTCCTAGGAACAATTACAAAACTAGTTGGAAGCAAGAGAGGAATGATGTTAGACGTTACTCAAGAGAATACAACTGTTCACGTTAAATCTAAAATCCCTGTTGCAGAAATGCTAGGATGGGCAAGTGATTTAAGGTCAGCAACAGAAGGAAGAGGAATTTCTTCTTTGTTGGACCAGCAGTTTGAAAAAGTTCCAGCAAACATGCAGGATGAAGTTATAAGAAGAATAAGGCAGAGGAAGGGGCTGGCGGAAAATCAGTGATCACAACTCTTCTCTATAACACATATTTTTAAAAAAGAAGAAGACTCATTATTTTTATGCTTACCGCAGATGTTGCTAAAAGAACACGAAAGATTACTTCTGTGAAGGAATTAGAAAGCTTAACTCAAGGAGATTTAATAAACGTGATGAGACATGGATATGGACCAAGTCCATTTTTCTTTTTTGAATATGACAAGTATTATAGTCATGTATCTGATTGGAAAATGGTGTTTCTAGGCAGATCAACTGATTCAGAAGTAAGGGTTATTAGCGTGGCTCTTAGTAATACAAGTATATCTTATAGAGGTTTTTTGGAAATTGGAACACATACAGAGGGCATGATGGGCCCAGAAAGAAGTGGTGGGAGTCTTGGTCATTTAAAGCAATATAAGATTTATGACGAATTCTTAACATCTCGTGGATTTTAGAAACCAACAAACTTAAATATACTTTAGTATTACACTAAATATGGAAAAGAAATTATCATGTAATGTTTCGGTGCATGAAGAGGAATTAAGTGATGGGACTAAAGTTTTTGTTGTTGAAGCTATAGAGTTGGGAGTTAGCGATCACGGAGAAATTTTAGATGAAGCTTTGAATAATCTTAAAGAAGGAATTAATCTTTTACTGGAAGAAGCTCCTGAAAAAAGAGAATTGCTTGAAAAGGAAGAGCCAGTTATGTTAACTAGATTATTTCTCTAAAATTAACTCCTGAATTAAAAACCAGCAAACTTAAACATTCTGATTAATTATAAAAAACATGGAAGAAATGATTAAAATCCCAAAAATAGAATATGAAGAGCTCAAAAGAAAAGCTGAGATAGATGAAGAGCTACTCAAAGAGTTAGTAGAAGGTTTAAAAGACATAAAAACAGGTAGAGTTGTTAGGGTTAGGTAACCAAATCTTCATATAGTGAAGCTCCCAATCACAGCAAGCTGTGGGGATTTCTTTTCGATTAAATACAGTTGTTCTATAAACTGCATAATTTTGCATTATTAACAAAAGACAGTTAGATATATAAATTTTTATTATTGTTTATACTATGTTAATAGAAGTTTTTATGGAGAACCAATAGTGATTGATTTTGCATCGTTTTACTTTGTGAAAATGTTGTGAGAATCAATAATCAAAATAATCCTCAAAGTCTTAACTTTCAGTAATTACACATTTTTTTATAGGCTTATTTTATTATTGAGAGATGAAAAGTCTTAATTCAACGCTGGAAGGAGTAAGAACTTCAGACATTGTCGAAATGAGAAATTTGCTTATGGCTAATCCAAGCTCATTGAGGTTGGAATCCGGCGAGCCTGATTTTCCAGTGCATGAAGAAATTAAATCTGCTATAATAAGAGCCTTAATTGAAAATAGAACAAGATATACTAATTCTTCAGGAATTCCAGAGTTAAGACAGGCAATATATGAAAAATGCGTTAGAGAAAATAGAATTCCATTAAATTCTAAGGAAGATGTTATTGTCACGAATGGCGGTGTTGGAGCAATATATTCCACGCTTAAAGTAATAATAAACTCGGGAGAAGGAGATGAAATCATAATACACGATCCAAACTGGACACCAGCGGCAGAAATGATAAAAATAAACCATGGAGTTCCTGTCTATGCCCCGCTTGATGCTAAAAATGGATTTAAATTATTGCCTGATGAGATTAGGAAAAGAGTAACTGGAAAAACTAAGGCAATAATGGTAAACTCGCCGCATAATCCAACAGGAGCTGTTTTCACAAGAAGAGATTTAGAAGAGGTTGTACAAATAGCTGAAGAAAATGATTTATATTTATTAAGTGATGAGGCATATGAACATATAGTTTATGATGCAGAACATGTGAGTCTTGGTGCTATATCAAAGCCAGGTAGAACAATTTCTATGCACACTGGTTCAAAAAGCTACAATATGCCTGGCTTAAGGTTTGGATATATTGCAACTACAAATGAGCAAGTCATGAGGAATTTAAGAAAAGTTGTTTTATATTCATGCAATGGAGTTAACTCAATAACCCAAGATGGGGGAATTGCTGCATTAAGTAAAACTGATGTAAGAGCAGATTTTGAAGGCATAGTTGCAGAATACAGGAAGAGAAGAGACATTCTTCTTGAAGCAGTAAATTCTTCAAGGCATTTTGAATGTCAAACTCCTCAAGGAGCTTTTTATTTATTTCCAAGGATTAAAGACACAAACTTAAGTGACAGCGGGGTTGTTGCAAAACTTCTTAATAATGATCCGCCGTTAGGAAGCATCAAAGGATCATCATTTGGAAAGTGCGGAGAAGGATACATAAGGCTTGCATATTCAACTTCAACAGAAGATGTGAAAAGAGCTGGTGAGATATTGGCTGGATTGAAATTAAATTAATCCTGCTTCAAGAAGAGCTATTTCTAATGAACTTGCATAGGCATTTCTGAAAACTTCTTTTTTTATTGTTGCATCTTTTCTAGTTCTGTCTGAAAATCCCCCCCGTTCACTAGATGCCTCTTGAATATAAGAGTCATAAAGTACGCATAATTCTTCCATTTTTTCTGGGCCAATCCTATTAACAATATCACCAACCACCATAGTTAAACCAAGAAAAAAGTCTGAAGATCCAAAATAAACAAAGCCCTGCCTCATCACAAATGGAAAATTAGTTCCATCTTGTTTTTGCTGCTTTACAACTCTTTCAAAGATATCATAAACAACGCTTGCTTGAGAGTGTCTTTGAGAAGTGTAACTTAAATATGACTTACAGGATAAATTTTTATTCTCTGTTGAAAACCAAAAACCAGGGTCAACTAATCCCTTTGAGTCATCTCCATCACTAGATAGAGACTGTGGTGGTAAACGTAAAAGAGTTTGTCTTTCTTCTCCATAGGTTGTGAAAGAGCCATAAGATTTAAGATGTAGCCTGTCTAAATAAGGACCAACTACGTTCAAAAACATGTCAGAAAGAGCATTATTTTGTTCTGTAGTGGCTGTCCCTCGTGGTAGGACTCTTAGCCTATCATGCTCTACCCTAAATTCATCATATCGCTCTTGTTCTTCTGCTGTCAGTAAAAAATAAGTTCTTGGCACTTGTATTTTTCCTAAAGAATGTTCTTCTTCATTTATCTTTACACCAATAGTTTCCATAAAAATACCTTATCTATAGACTTTAATAATATTTCTATGCTAAGCTAAAGACAAAAACCTTTCAAACCAAAAGGTTTTTAAATCTAATTTTTTTTAGATTAATATCAAAAATTCTTTATAGAATTTTGTAATAAGATGGCTAAGCTAAAACGCCAAAAGCGTTTCGCAAATCCATTTTACGAAAACAAAGAAAACAAAAATGGCTAAAGAAAAACCAAATATGAATGTTGTGTTCGTTGGACACGTTGATGCTGGAAAATCAACAATTGTAGGAAGACTTATGTTTGATTCTGGAATTGTTTCTGAGCAGGAAATGGCTAAGCTTAAGGCAGAGGCTGAAAAACATGGAAAGATAGGATTTGAATTCGCTTATGTTATGGATAAAATTAAGGAAGAAAGAGAAAGAGGAGTTACTATTGACTTATCTTATAGAAAAATTATGACTCAGAAATTCCAAATTACAATCATTGACGCGCCAGGACACAGAGATTTTGTTAAGAACATGATTACTGGAGCTTCACAAGCTGATTGTGCTTTTTTGGTCCTTGCGGCTCCTAGCGGAGTTCAGCCTCAGACAATAGAACACTTATGGCTATTAAGAACAATGGGTGTTAAGAATATTGCAATCGCTATAAACAAAATGGACGCTGTTGACTTCAAAGAGGACAGATTTAACCAAGTTAAAGCTGACATTGACAAGCTTCTTACACAAGTTGGAGTAAAGCCTGTTGCTTATGTTGCATGCTCTGGATTAAAGGGAGATAATATTGCAAAGAAATCTGCAAATATGTCTTGGTATAAAGGACCTACAATATTAGAACAATTTGACTTGTTCCCGCAGCCTGAATTGCCAACAAACTTGCCATTAAGAATGCCTGTCCAGGATGTTTATGAAATTACTGGAATTGGAACAGTTCCTGTTGGAAAGATTGAAACAGGAATAATGAAAATAGGCCAGAAAGTTAAGATACTTCCAGGAAGAACAGGAAAGGGAATTGACGGAGAAGTCAAGACAATTGAAATGCATCATGAAACGCAGTCAGAAGCGCTTGCTGGAGATAATGTTGGAATAAATATAAGGGGAGTTGGAAAGAAAGACATTGCAAGAGGGGACGTTATCTGCGATGCGACAAAGCCAATACCGATTGTTGAAGAGTTCGTTGCGCAAATAGCTGTTATTAATCATCCTACTGTTTTAGCTAAAGGATATACTCCTGTATTCCATATTCACACAGCTCAAGTTCCATGCCAATTTATAGAATTGATTGCGCAGATTAATCCTCAAACAGGCGAGGTTATTAAGGAACATCCTGACTTCTTGAAGAATGGAGATGTTGCTAAGGTAAGAATAAAACCTATTGGAAATCTTTGCCTTGAAACTCAGAAGGAAAATCCTTACACATCTAGATTTGCAGTAAGAGATGCTGGAGCAACAGTTGCTGCTGGGGTTTGCATTGAGATTGTGAAGAAGAAATAAAAAAGTGAACTCTGTTTTTTCACAATAATAAATTTTAAATACTAGCTCTTTATGATTATTTTATGCTGAACAAAGATATGTCTAAGGTAGATATTGAAAAAGAGCTTGAGAAGATGGGAGATTATGTTAAGATTGACTATCTTGACAGACTAATTAAAGACAAAAGTCTTCCTATGGACAAGAGGAAGTTTGCTTACATTAAACTGTCTGAAATCTATGAGAAAAAGGGGATGTTTATTGACGCTGCAAAAATGGCGAACAATACTGGCTTGATGTCTTCAACTTTCGCTGACAAAATCAAATTTCATGTTAGAGAAGCAGAGATGTATATTAAAGCCGGCGTTTTTGAAAGAGTTGATGAGGCGTTAAAGAAAGCTTTAGGAGAAGCTGCTGAAAGAGACAAGGAAAATATTTACAAACAAATAAAGGAATTCTTCAAACAGCAAGCAGAAGCTTATGTAAAGTCAAACAAAAGATCTCATGCAGTGAAGACTTATGAAAAATTATTGCAGATGAAAATTACTGAAGCAGAAAGGCAAGAAGTCAAGCAGAAGCTTATGGGTTTGTATGAAAGCACGGGGAGACTGAAGGAATATTTCGCACTCAAGAAATAGAAATACTCTCGCACATCCAAGTATAGTTGAGCCGAGTGAGAAAATATTTAAATGGTTAATCTAGCTTAATTCAATGAGACTTGAAAATTTATTAAGGAAAGCAAGGAGTTTTTCAAGAAAAGCATTGAGAACTGCTTTAGTAGCTTCAACATTAATGTCTACAACTTGTTCTAATAAACCGACTACGCCTATAGAACCTCCAAACGATAAAGTTAAATTTGCCGAGAATGTCAGAATACTTGACCAGCCAACGCTTGATGCAATTGATTCTTACGACGAAACAACAGGAACTTTTACCCTTTCAACTCAGCTTTATCATTTTAATAATGGAGAAATCCTCGTCGGAGGTCCGAGCAATGCTCGCCCATTGGGTTTTTTAAGGAAAGTTACTTACGTATCTCATACAAGGGATACAGTAAAAACAACTCAGGCAACTTTAGCAGAGGCAATCAAAGAAGGGGAGATAAAAATTTCAAAGAGGCTTACTCCTCAAGACATTGCAGGTTATGATGCTCTATCTGGAGTAGCAAAGCCAACATCATCAGAATCCTATGATTTTAATATTCCAATAAATAATGTAGTTATTTATGATGCAGATAGAAATCCAAGTACAACCAACGACCAAGTTGTTGCGAACGGAAATTTTTCATTTAATTATGATTTTAATTTTTATGCCGATATAGAACTTCCTGTTAATCTAAAAAAACTTAGATTTGAAAATACTGCAAAGGAATCAGCAGAACTTAGAATAAATTCAAAACCTTATTTTACTATCAACACAGAAACAACATTTGCAAAATATGTTTTCACTCCAGTACCTGTCCTAGGAACCCCTCTTTTTGTCGTTCCGATAATAGAGGTGAATGCAGGAATTAATGGAGAGGCATATGCAAAGTTTTCAACGGGTTTTTCACAAAGTGCAGAATTATATGCTGGAATAATTAAAGAAAATGGTGTATGGTCGACTCCAGTTAATTTTTCAACAGATTTCAATTTTCAAGCACCGACGATAAATGGTAATGCTAACCTTAAAGGATATGTTGGTCCAGATTTGAGCTTGATGATTTATGGCGTACTTGGCGGATATGGGGAGATAGATGTATTTTCAAGATTAATTGCAAATTCAATGCAAACTCCTAAATGGAAACTTTCTGCAGGCTTGGAAGCGTACTTAGGAGTAAAGGACGAAATTCTTGGGTGGATAGATTATAATGCTAAAGTGATAGATTATGAAAAATTACTTGCGCAAGATACTGTTACTCCATTATTTCCAAGTCTTGTTGCAAAACCAAATTCTGGAAATGCTCCTTTAGAAGTTTTGCTCGACGCTTCAGGTTCGACAGGGCCCATAACAGATTACGAATTTTTATTCGACGATGGTTCAACTAATTATATTGAAAGAAGAACCAATGCACCCGACGGAGCTTTTGATGGAAAAACAAAACACACTTACGCTTCTTCAGGCAATTATATTTTAGAAGTTGTCATAGGAAACGGCCAAATAGCCTACGCTATTGCAAAGGATACAATTAATGTTTCTCCAGGCGTGGGTCCAACTGGGAAGATTGCGTTTACTTCAGTTAGGGGGCGAGATTCAGATGTTTACACTATAAATGCCGACGGCACAAACGAAAAAGAGCTAACCTTTAGCTCAAGTCTTTGGGAAGGTTCTCCATCTTGGTCTCCAGATGGAACTAAAATAGCCTTCGGAGCTTTTCCATCAGCTAATGCAAACCAGCACAATATTTATGTTATGGATAATGACGGAAATAATAAGGTTCAATTAACTAATTCCGAGATGTCCGAAGATAATCCAGTTTTTTCTCTAGACGGAAGACAAATTGCTTACGGCGCGGCATGGGTTGATGGGCACGAACAACTCTACATTATGAACGCTGATGGCTCAAATCAAAGGCAGATTACTCAAGATACTCTTTGCTATTGGGATCTTGCATTGTCTCCCGCCGGAAATAAAATTGCGTTTTATAACTGCAGAGACGACAATCTATACTCTATTAATATTGATGGTTCTGGTTTGAAAAAATTAACAAATACATCTGCATACGAGAGAAATCCTTCATGGTCTCCAGACGGAAGTGAGATATTATTTACTTCAAGTAGAGACGGAAATGCCGAGGTATATAAGATGAAAGCAGATGGCTCAAATCAACAAGACATTTCAAATAGTCCAAACACTCATGATGAATCTCCTTCATGGTCTCCTGATGGAAAATTTATTGTTTATGCTTCAGTGCCAAAAAGCACTGCTCCAAACGAAAACGAAACAGAATTATGGATAATGAAAGCGGATGGAACAGGCAAAAAAAGAATTACTAATAATAATTATTTTGATTGGGGTCCTAAGTGGGCGCCGAAGTAAAAAGATTTAAAAAGTAATTATTTTTAAGCTAAAGATGATAATACCAATTTACGAGGGCAATTTGCCTCCAGCCGTTGCTGGAGATTTTGAATTTTTTACTGTTCTGAATGCAGAAGGAACTTCTCGGAGTTTTAGAACCTATAATGATTGGAGGGATATTTCTCCTTCTGCGTACGAAGAACTTAAACCCGAGGCACTTAAAGAAGCTAAATCTAACTTATTAACAAAAATGGACGATAAGGGTAATCATAATATCTCTTTGATAGCAGATATTAGAGTAATTAATGAAAGTAATAGCTGGTCTTCTTACGAACCGGGCAGAAGTTTAACATCACCAACTTTAATTTTGAAAATAGAAGCCATAGCATACAAAAGAAGAGAAAATTCAAAACAACAAATTTATAAACCTCTTAAGGCATTGAATAATCAGTAGAAAGATATTATTGATTATTACTTTCACACGAATGGCCAAGCTTGGACGTTCGTCACATTCACATCACGGCTGAATAAAATTGGCCAGATCACATTCACGCTTAATTTTTAGCGTTTATAGTATGTTTGAATAGTATAAGAGGTAGTTAGAATATAATATTTTTCTATATAAATAAAAAGGACCAATGTCCTTCTTATGACATCTCCTTTAGGAGGGTCCAAAATTAAATTAAAATTGTTTTAAATAAACAAAGGAAAAAATATATGGCTAAGTCGGAATTAAAAATTCCTTATAACCCATTTTTAACAAACTTGGAGAATAAAAATGGCTAAAGTAAGTCCTGTATCGATAAAATACATGATTCATGCCACTTTTACAGCAGAAGGCGCTTTGGAAAAGCCTGACATAATCGGAGCTATATTTGGCCAGACAGAAGGTCTTTTGGGAGCTGACTTAGAAATGAGAGAGCTTCAGAAAGAAGGGAAAATAGGAAGAATTGAAGTAGACCTTGAAAGAAACGACAAGAGAACTACAGGCAGGATTCAGATTCCTACAGCCTTAGACCAGTCTGAAACTACACTTATAGCTGCTGCTGTTGAAACTATTGAAAGAATAGGACCTTGCGACTCGCAAATCGAGGTTGAAAGAATCGAGGACGTTAGAGGAAGCAAGAGAGACTACATTATTGAAAGAGCCAAAAAACTTATGGTTGGCATTCAAGGATCCACTGACTCGAGAGAAATCTCTAATCAAATAAAGGATTCTGCAAGAATGGCTGGAGTAAGCGAGTATGGAGACAACAAACTCCCATGCGGAGATCTTTCTGAAAAGGAAGTAATTGTAGTTGAAGGAAGAGCAGATGTCCTTAATCTTTTGAAGAACGGCGTGAAAAATGTTATAGGTATGAATGGAACAAAACTGCCTGATGAAATCAAGCAGTTAAGCAAGGAAAAAGACATTATTCTTTTTGTTGACGGAGACAGGGGCGGGAAGCTTATTGCTCAGAATGTTGTAGACAACGCAAGAGTTGTTGGAATTGTAAGCGCACCTGATGGAAAGGAAGTAGAAGAGCTTAATGGAAAAGAAATTCTGATGCTTCTGAGAAAAAGACTCACTCCTGCTGAGTTTTTTTCCAATTTTTCAGATAAAAGGAGAAGCTATGAAATTCAAGAAAAGCAAGAAGAGGCTTCAAGCATGTCACTTAATGACACTAACAAAAAGAGATTAAGAGAAATAGCGTCGGAAAACGCTAATTCTGGGAAAGCGATATTGCTAGACAGAAATTTCGAAAAAATAAAGGAAGTTTCTGCAAAAAGCCTTGCAAATGCTTTGGATAGAATAAGAGAAAAACCAAAAATGATTGTGATTGACGGCATAGTAACTAACTCAATAATCATGGCAGCAGAAGATGCAAAAGTTGATGTAATTGCTGCAAAGAATTTTGCATCAAATAACACTAAGATTCAATTGGTGAGTTTGTGATTTTTTACGATATTGTAAGATTATAGTGAGTTAAGCTTAAATAGTAGATTTTCCTCCATATTT
>CAYQXU010000006.1:0-25462 GCA_964421685.1 Candidatus Woesearchaeota archaeon | reverse complement strand
AGCTTAGAACTCCTTATCAAGCTTTCCTTGAAAAGCAAAGAAAGGAATAAAAACATGGGCAACTTAGAACCACAAGGTAACATTAATAGAGGATATTACATTTTTGATTTTAAAACAATATTTTTATTATTTCTTCAGTAGAAAAAACCTTAATTTCTTTTTGTTTTTTTAATAAAGAATCGTTGCTCCAGATAGGAATTTTAAATTTTAGGGCAAGAGAAAAATAAGGGGCATCGTCAAGATCTGGAGAAGATTTTATAGCTTTTTCTAGAAAATCTCCATGCTTTTCAAATTCAATAAATTTTATTTTAGAAAAAATATTTGTCTTTCTTCTTTCAAACTCGTTTTTTGACAGGCTTGATTTCCTTAAGCATTCTTCTTCATGCTCCTGAAATTCCGATAATATAAAGCTAGGAGCCAGAAATTCACATTTATAATTTAGATAATAAAAAATCTTGGAAGCGCTGGAATCTGGCTTCATTAAAGAAAATAAAATATTATTGTCCAATATTAGCCTCATTTTGCTAATCTTTTAAGCCTGCCTTTTTTTGCTTTTCTTCCTAATTGAACGGCCCAGTCATTAAATGCTTTTTCTCTCCCGAGTTCTTTTAGCATCTCTTCCTTCAAGGCCAACATCTTAGCTTTCTCTTCAATAGATTTTCTAATAAACCCGCTCCAATTCATTTCTGGAAATTCGTTCATTAGCTTCCTTATTTCTTCCGGGACTGATAAAGTAATGCTTACCATTTTTATAATTTGTTAGTTTTATGTGTAAAAACATAATTACGTTTAATTATTTAAATGTTTCTATGACTTCCCAATTTCTTGTTTTATGTAATTACTTTAAAGTTACCGATTGGGAAGGATTTATAAACTAGAACTCTAGGTTTATACATATGGGATGTATAAAATGTCAGATAATGATTTTTTGATAATGACTAAAGGCAGTGGAGCCATTTTACATGCAGGCAAATATAGCACTCGTGTTGAAAAAATACGTGCCAAAATGCTGGAGAAAGAAGAAGCTTATTCTGAGTTATGGATAAATGAACTCAGTGGTGGCACTAACAAAACTGTTGCTGTAACTTTGGAAAAAACAGATTATGATATTAATGGTTGCCATTATCATTATAGTATGACCTTAGATATTTCTGAGGTAAGGGGTTTGGCTAAATTGTTATTAAGAGGAAAAAAATAAAATGCCTAAAACAATAAAAGATTGTTTGCTTGAAGGAGGAATTAAAGGAAAGGTTTTTAGATTCACGAATGATAAGAAAAAACCTGTTAGATATCTAGTAAAAGATATAATCATTTCTTGGGGTGAAGTTGATTTGTATGCTGAATGTCTTGAGGGCTCTATTGATCCTATGTTAGAAGTTGAAGACAATCATTATCTTCTTAGACTTTCGCTCTATACTCAAGATCAATTAGTTGAAGAACCTTCATCTGTTCTTCCAATACCTCTTCCTGCACCTCAAAACCCATCTTCATCTTAAAACCATAATACTTAAAAAGTCTTAATATTAAAACTTCAAATGGGATTAATAGGAAAGATAAAGGTAGGATTTGGATTAATTGCAGGAACTTACCTTATGTTTTCTTGTGCAAACACTATAAGGCCTTTAGACAAAAATAAAAGCAGATATAATCATGACTTGCGCGTTCGCGACGCTTTTGTTATGTATGAAGCTGGAAAGGGAGAATCTATTGAAAACTTATTCGAATCTGAAGGAGGAGACATTAACAACGCGAGAAAATTCATAAATTTCGAGGAAGACATCTACAATGCTACTGGGAGACTAAATGGATATGGCTGCATGACATTTGATCCTGAAAGCGGAAAACTTGAAATTATTTGCTCTTGCGTGATTTGGGTTCGTGATTTAAATAGAGATGGAAAAACTGGAAAACCTAAGCCAGAAATACAAAGGAAAAAATTAACCTATGGCTAAGCAATTCCACTCAATCCATTAGTCTTCTTGAATCTGATTATGTTTTCGACGAAGCCTTCAATTTTCTGCTCGTGGCTCACAATAATGAGCTGCTTAACATTAAGCTGATATAAGACTTCTCGCATTTTGTCCAATTGCTGCTCACTAAATCCATCAGTAGGCTCGTCTAAAATTACTAAGTCATGAGTTTTTATTTTTGACATTAATGAATTTATGACTTGGGTTAATGCAAGCCTATAAGCTAACGCCACTGCTGTTCTTTCTCCCCCAGACAAATAAGCGTAGTCTATTTCATAATCCTGCTGCTCAATTATTGGAGTAAAATTATCGTCGAGCTTTGCATTGAAGTTCTCTGAAACAAGCATTGAAAACCATTCTTGGAACAGCTTTGAAAATTCAGACTTAAGTTTTATCATCACATTTTTTTCTATGAAAGAAATCACAGGTACAAACTGTTTTGAAAGCCATGATTCAAGCTCAGAAATGTAGCTTAAATCTTTTTGGATTTTCTCTGATTTTTTTAAGCGATCTTTAATTTCATCAATCTGGCTGGAAAATACTTCAATCTCTTTTTTTAATTCAGCAACTTTTATTTCAGCTATTCTTTCTTCCTTTAGAGCTAATTCAAGCTCTTTTTTCTTTGCTTCATACAAATTTTCATATCTATTCAAGTCAAAAACTAGTGTTCTTAAAGTTTCGGTGTGCTGATTAAGCAAATTAATGTCTTTTTTTAAAGACTCGTTCATTGCTTTAAGATCATCAAGCCTTTTTTGCTTTTCACTTGTTTCTTGAACTCTAAACTTAAGAATTTTAAGGTCCTGAAGTTTTTTTTCATTAATTGTAAGCTCCACGTCTGCCTGTCTTAGCTTCTCACTTATTGCCTTTTTTTCAAGAGTAAGATTGTCTATATCTTTAACATTAATAACCATGTCCGAATCAAATTTATTTTTAATATTGGCCTTGTAATTATAATCAACATTTTGCAGGCAAGTAGGACATATGTCTATTTTTGTAATTTTTATCTTGATTGATTCTGATTCTTGGTTTTTCAATACAAGAGAATTTATCTTAGAGGTAATATCAATATTTTTCTCGTTAATCTCTGTTTTTTCTTTTTTTAATGATTCAATATTTTTTTCAATTTCAATTATTTTGGACTCGTCGAACTTCAAATCCTTAAGCTCTTTCAGTTGTTGCTCAATCAACTTGATTGATTTTTCGTTTCCCAAAGTTAATTCGTTCTTATTTATTATCAAGAATCTTGTTTTCTCTATTTCCTGGCTTAACTTGTTTTTTTCTTCAACTTTAATAGAGACCTCTTCTTTTTCATCTTGGACTTTCTTTTTTTTCTCGGCCTTGCTAAATAATTCTTTTTCTACGGACACTAAATTATAATGCTTAGTTTCTAGCTCTTCTTCCTTCTGCACTAAATCAATTTTCTCCTGCTCTATGTTTGCTGTAAGCGCCTGCTTGATTCTCTTTTCTTCCCTAAGTTTTGTTATCAATATAGAAACATTCTCAATAATCTTCTTGTATTTATCAACGCCAAAAACATGCCTTAGGGTGTTTATTCTTGTTTCTGCGTCTTCAAGAATAATTTGCTTCATTTCTTCTTGTGGGGTGTAAACTGTGAATTTATAGAGAAGGTTTTGCTTTTTTGCAAATTCTTTAGGATATGCCAACAGCTCAAGGACTTTGTCTTTTATTTCTGTTACTGCCGCTTCTGTTTTATCGCCATCAATAGTTATAGAGCAGTAATCTTGAGCTATGCTTTTTCCACCCTTTTTTAGTCTTCTTTCTATAGTTATGGGAATTCCATCTATCTCAAAATCAAGAACAACGCCACCTGAAGTTTCTCCATTTTTAAGAAGAGACGATCCTCTCTGCCCTGGCTGTAATCCGAACAATGCAAATTCGATTGCAAGAAGAATTGATGTTTTTCCAGACCCTATATCTCCAGAAAGAAGAGTTGAACCCTCTGGAAACTCTACTGCTTGTGCTGAATAGCTTCTTATATTGTTTATAGATATCTTTTTTATTTTCATGAAAACCTCCTGCGGGTTTTCATCCAGCATCCAATCGGATTTTTTAATTGCCTCCGATGAATCCGAATAAAAAACCTATTTATTTTTGTCATTTTAATTAAAAATTGAGTATTTTTTTTGAACTGTCTAATAGCCTTGATGTAAATGCCTCTGAAGTTTCACCTTCCTGCTTGTCTATTGAGAGGACATTCATCAAGCTTGGAATTAAATTATTGAATGTTGATGGATTTTCTTCAGTGTAGACTTTTATTGCTTCTTCTTCAACATTTTCTGTGTCTTCTACTTGAATTTCAAAATCTGATTCTTTTGTTTTGAGGTCGTGAGTGTTTTTAAGAAGGAAATAAGCTCCTTTTGACTTGGCGAAATCCTCAATTCTTTGGAATTTTATGTCTGAAGCTGCCCCATTTTCCAACTCTCCTTTTAGCCTTAGAAGGATAAGTTTATCATCAAGATCTTTTTTGCTTAACTCAGTAATTATTTTTTCCGTTGCTGACAGTGCGTTTTTCAGCTCGATTGTTAGAGAAACAACATCTTTCAGCTTTAATTCTATCCTCTTAAAAACATTGGGCATTTCTGTGTCAATAATATAAAACCCGCCATGATGCAAATCCTCCAGTTCTTGGAAATTGTTTGGAAACGTCGGACCGGGGTATACAAAATTCTCATATTGGAAATCAATATGGATATGGCCTAAGGCATAGTAATCTGATCTAGGAAGTTTGTCTGTTTCAATGGCATCAATTGGCAAATTACCTTTAACTTTGTCAAGCGTTGTGTGAAGCATAAATATTTTGAAAAGACCGGGCGAGTCATTGAATTTAACTCTTCTTAAATCAAGTATTTCAAGACCTGACTTTCTTCCAGGATAGCCATAAATAGCAACGCCTCCGTGAATTGTTGGGTTAAGCATTAAAAAGCCATCTTTTTCCTCTACATCTTCGACATTCTTGCAGAATCCTGCTTTTTCTAAGACATCTAAAAATGTTTTGCCTGAAACAGAATAATCATGAGAGCCTGCAATAATAAAACAAGGTATTTTCGCCTCCTTAAGTTTCTTGAATTCTGAAAATGTTTCTTTAAGTATTTCTATTCCTGGAAAAGCTGTATCGAATAAATCACCTGCAATAAGCACAAAGTCTGGCTTTTCCTTTATGCAACTTTCCATTGCTTTTTGAAAGGATTTAAAGTTAAGTTCCTGCAATTGAGGATGTTTCCAGCCACCTAAGTGACAATCAGCAATATGTGCAAATCTTACCATTATGAAAACCTCCTGCGGGTTTTTTGCTCGAGTCCACACATTTCTGGATTATTAGTGTAAACTCTCGATCCAGCCATACAACCGAATCTTCTATTTGCCTCAGAGGGCTTTGAATAAAAAACCTACAGTTATGGATAATTTTTGATTTCATTTTAATATAAAAAGTTTTATAATCCTGGGATATTATACAGGTATATAAATTTGATTATACTATTTTAGAGGTAAAATGAACCTCTAGGAAAGGTTCCCAAATAAACCTTTTAGAAAAAGGTTTCCAAAAAGAGGTAAAATGAAGATACTGGTAGCTTACTATTCATTGAACGGGCACGCAAGAAAGATAGGCAGTGAAATAGCTAAAATACTTAAGGCAGATACTGAGGAGATTAAGGATTTGAAGAATAGAAGTATGGTTATCAGCTGGCAGACAAGCTCATTTGATGAAGAGCTTAAAACACCTACAAAAATAGGCATGCCAGTAAAAGATTCTTCAAGTTATGATTTAGTCATTATAGGAACTCCAATATGGGATGGATTAGTTCCTCCTGTAAAATCTTACTTATCAAATAATAAATTCAAAAAAGTTGCGTTTTTTTCAACTTTTGGGGCTGCTGCAGAAGATGTTTTTTATGTTATGGAAAAGATTTGTGGAAAAAAACCTATTGCAACTCTTGAAGTTCAGGACAGGCAGGCATTTTCTGAGGATGGAGAAAGAAGAATAAAGGAATTTTGTAATGCTATCCTGAAAAACAAATAGGGTTAATGATATTTTAATTAAACTTTTCCTCAATTAATTTTGAAATTGATTTTCCAGTTCTTTTCTTTAGGTTTTTTAATTTATTTATAGTTGCAACTGACAAAGTGACGTCTATTCTTTTTCTATGAAATGGAAGTTGTCTTGTCTTGTCATATTCTTCTAAAGCTAAAAAAAAATCTTTATTCTCATTCAATATTTTTTGTATTTTAGTGTATTGCATTTTTTAATCTCCACTCTATATTTCTGATTGTTTGTATGTTGCTCTTTGCGATTGAAACAATATGGTGGAGCAAAAGCTCCCTATCTACTTTCTTATTATATTCCTCTGCAAACGCAAAGACCAAGAACATGGCTGTTCTTTTGTTTCCATCTGAAAAAGGATGATCAACTAATATTGCTCTTATTAAGTGAGCTAATTTCTTATACTGGCCAAGATTAGACTCATTTAATTTTTCAAATGCAAAATCCAAGCTTGAGTCACTTCTTAAGTTTCCACCAAAACCTTGATTTATCCTAATTAAATCATCCTTACTAATTTTCATACACATAAATATTGGTATGCTAATATTTAAACCTTTCGGTGAAAGTTTTATATATAATAATTAAGAGCCTAGGAGTTGGATAACTATCTCTTCAAATCTTTCCAAGAACTTCCTTTTCTCATTAACTTTTCAAGCTGTGGGAAATTATCTTCTAAAGATTTCTTTTTTTCATCCTGATAAATAATTCCTAATGGAATTTTTCCTTCTCCAAGATTGTAGTCAAACTGCATAGAAATTTTCATAGCTTCTACTAATGATCTTTTTTTATCAGAAAGTTTATACATTCTTGAATCTCTATTATTTGCTGCAACATTAAACACAATGCAGTCCTGGATTATCTCAACGAAAGAGAATCCTTTATGTTTTATTGCTTGCTCGATTATTTTTTGAGTGTGATCTAAATCTCTAGCATTACACCTTGCTACAAAAGTTGCACCTGAAGATAAAGCTAATAAAATAGGATTTAACGGCTGAGTTGAAACTCCTAAAACTTGGACTTTTGTCTTAAAACCTATTTGACTTGTTGGAGTTGCCTGGCCTGTTGTTAAAGAAAAAGACTGATTGTCATTCACAATTAAAGTTATATTAGGATTAAATCTGCATGCATGAACAAAGTGCTCTATACCTTCAGAATATGTTGCTCCGTCTCCTGCAAAAACCAAAACATTTAAATTTGGATTTCCAAACTTCATTCCCATTGCTGTAGGGATTGCTCTTCCATGCAAGCCGTAAATTCCAGACAAGTTCAAGTAATCAAATATCTTTCCGTGACAGCCAATATCACAAGCCATTGCAAAACTTTCTCTTTTATAACCTTTTTCAATGAGGGAAAGCAAAGCCCTTCTTGTTGATTCCATAACCATATGGTCAGGGCAGCCAGGGCACCATGTTGGCTTTTCTTCTGTTCTTAGCTCAACGCCAGGTTTGTCTTTCATTTTATTTTTGATAAATCTCCATTTAATACTTTAAAGTCTATGGCTTCTAATTCGTCTTTTATATAATCTTGATCTGGGAGATCGTTAACAAGAAATATCTTTTTTCCTAATTCAAAGGCATCGCCTATCTGCAAAAAAGTATTTGCCCCAATATAATTTTTAATATTCTTCTTGTTAAAATTAAGAACAAGTATTGCGTCGCTCTTTTTTATTGCATTAAAATACCATCTAATGTAATCATATTGTTTTTTAACAACTCCATGCTCTTTTTGCATCCTTTCAAGCAACTTGGGATTTTTCCCGGCAACTATCTCTTCATAATCTGGGTGAACTACAGCATTGTGCCCCATCATCTTCAGTTTGGCTTTGTACTGAACCATTTTTTCCTTAAATGCAGAGCTTCCGACGATGACTATTTTCATTTTTTTGTTTTCCTTTTATCTTTTATTATAAATTTAACACCTGATATTATCGCTATAACGCCTATTATGACTATTAACCATACAAATACATAATAAAATATTGTGCTCTCTACATATTTAAGAGCAAGTGATATTATAATTAATATAAGACCAGCAATTGAAAATACATATCCTTTTATCATCTTAACTTCATCAACTCCTTTCTTAATTCATCTGATGTGAATGGCCTGCCGTCGTATTTCAATATTCTTTTTTCAATCTTAATTCCTGTTTTTTCTCTTATAAGCCTTCCAAGCTGACCTGTGAGATTTTGCTCTACTAAAACGACCTTTTTTGATTTTTCAATCTCTTGTTTTATTTTGTCTGAAAGGGGCTTCATATAAATTACTTGGAGAAACTTAAAATCAAGACCTTTTACAGCGTCAAGAATTGCTCCTCTTGTCGAACCCCATCCAATAATCAAGTTTTTGCTGTCTTTCTTACCGTGGATTTTTATCATTTCAAACTTTTTGCATTCTTCTTTGATCTTTTTGTATTTTTCTAATCTTCTTTGAGCGTTTTCTACTGTAATCTTTGCGTCTTCTGTTGTTATTCCATTTACATCATACTCGTATCCTGAAGCTTTAACAACTTCCCTTCCTCCAGGAAGACTTCTATTTGAAAATATTTTTAATGGTTTGTTTATATTTTCATTAGAAGAAAACTCGCATTCTGCAAGGTGTTTATCTGAAAGTAATATTGAAAGAACATTAAATTTTTGAGATAAATAAATTGCCTCGTTTGTTTTTTCTATACACTCTTTTGGGTTTCCTGGAGCAATAACAACTCGAGGAAATTCTCCATGACCTGAACGCAAAGCCAAGTCTAAATCTCCTTGCATAGTATAAGTTGGAAGACCTGTGCTAGGACCTCCTCGCGAACCTAAATAAACTGTTAATGGTATTTCACTCATACCTTGAAAGCTTATTGCTTCTGTCATTAAATCATATCCTCCTCCGCTTGAAGCAATCATAACCTTAGCACCTGCAAAACTAGCACCAAGGGCCATGTTAGCAACTGAAATTTCGCTCTCTGGTTGGAATGTTAAATGTCCGTACTTTTCTTGTAATCCAGATAGTTCATGCAATGCATTTGTTGTTGGCGTCATAGGATAAGCAAAGTAAACATCAAGCTTTGAATTTATGGCGCCTAGAGCAACTCCTTTATTTCCAGTCAATAAATAAGGCTTGCTTTGCAATTTTTTTAAATGATATTTTGCTTGCTGCGATTCGTAGCCTTTTTCCATAGCTTCTAAAGATTGTTTGAATGAAGCCTTGTTTTCTAGTGATTTTTTAACTTGATCTAAGAGAAAGTTTTTTTCTATTCCCAAAATTTTCATTAAAGCTCCTGAAAGAGCAATATTCATATTTATTCCAAAGCTAATAAAATTCTTAAAATCTATTACAAAACCTGACTTTCTTAGCTCTTTTTTGTGGATTTTTATTGTGTCAGAGTCAAGTGCAATAATTCCATCAAGCTTGGATTCGTGGCTCTCAATTTGCTCATCAGATATAGAAAGAAGGTTAAAATTATGACCTCCTCTAATTATTGACGGATAATCTCTGTAATTAAATACAAAATATCCATAATCAATAAGAGTTTTGGAGACTATTCCTGATACTTTGTTGATTCCCTGCCCTGCTTTTCCCCCAATAAGAATGTTTATTCTCATGTTCATCTTTTTTACTTATCTATATCGGAAATTAAAATATATAAAGTTAACCGAAAAACAAAAGTCTTATAAATCTATTTTAATGACTCAATAACCATGTTAGAAGAAAAAACAAACCCTAAGCTAATAATGGATGTTAATCAAGAGCTAAAATATGACGGCCATTATGACGTTAGAGGAATAAACTCCAGTAGAAATGTAAATTTTCCTGCTAGATTAAGAAAAACTTTCCAAGAAAGAGGGAAAATTTTATTGACAAGTCGTTTAGCTTGCTGCAGGGGAGATAATGAAGGTTATAATTTTTGGAATGTTTGGGATTATACACCAGATTTACCAAATCAAAGAAAGTTTTATCCTCTAACAATATCCAAATCTGGAGAAATATTATACTTTAGTGTTAAAATTGATTTAAAAAAGAGGGATCTAACTTTTTTGGGAATGGGAAATAGGATAGAATTATGGTATAGAGAAGACCTCGAGAATTATCTTAAAAGTCAAAAAACTAGAAGCATTGAAAACCCGCTTCAAGAATTTGGTATTGCAGTTTGATTGATCATTCTATAGTATAATTTATAGAAGGTTCTTCTTTAATAGATCTCCCAGGCAGTAAGCTCTTCGTAAAAGAGTTTTTTCTTGGCAACTTGCTTTACTTTGTAATTTTTAAATTCTTGTTTTATTCTTTCCATAGGTGTTAATGAACTTGTAAGAAGAAAGCATCTTCCGTTTTTATTTAAGTGCTTTTTTAATTGCTTTAGGAATTTTAAAATTGTTTCATCGCCTTTTTTGCCGCCAGAAGTATCTTTTTCTTTGTCATGTTTGTTTTCTGGAAGATAAGGCGGATTGAAAACTATTAAGTCAAATTTGCCTTTGACTTTTTCAAATAAATTTGACTTTATGACTTGTGATTTTGGAAATTGTGTTTTTAAATGAACTATTGCTTTTGGATTAATATCTACTATAGTCATATTTTCCTTCTTTATTCCTATATTGATTAATGATTCTGCCTGTATTCCTGATCCTGAACCCATATCTAAAGCTTTGATTTTTTTATTCTTAACATATTTTTTTAAAACTTCAACAAGAAGGTAAGAATCCTTGGAAGGAGGGTAAATTTCCATTTTACGCTAAAAATTTATTCAAAAATGCAACAATTTGGGGCTTGAAAAAGAAGACGCCACCAAGAACTCCCAGTAGGAGGAGGAGAATTATAACCAGCAAGATTGTGACAAAATCTATTCTTTTTTTTGGGGGTCCGTAGCCAGACACTATCTGCTGTGATTGAAGCTGTCTTTGAGAAATAGGAGGCGGAGAAACAGGAGTAATTGGAATTTGTGGCACTTTAACAAGAGAGGGCTGCATGTTAACTTCATCTTTTGATTGTTTTTTTTCAGGCATAGACTCTTGGGTTTTAGACTGCATTGGCTGATAACTTTGTTGGCTCATTGAAGAATACAAAGCTCTAGCAGCATCTTCTATTTCTTCTTTTTTGTATCCAGCATTGTAGAAAGACTGCATTGCGTTTTCAAGAGACTGTCCTTTAGACAAAGCAATTTTTAATCCTCCAAGAATGTCCTCTCTAACCATTTTAACTCTTTTATGTTTATATAAAGAAGAGGGAGTTTAAAAAATGTGCGTTAAGAAAGAACAATATCTTTATATTTTCTAAGCTGTCTTTTATGCTCTAAAATAAAAGCAACAATAATCCACAATAAAATTAAAGTTATCATGATATAAGGACTTTCAATGGCTTTCCTTGCAGGATTTTTCAAGAAATATAAAAGATAAGTCAAAACAAGTCCGTAAGGAATCATCAAAATAGGAGCAAGAACTATTCTTAATGGGCTTTGTTTTTCAATTCCTGAATTAAAATAATAAAATGCAAGAAGATTAGGATGCAATATTGCAAAAAATATTCCTTTCGAAGCTATTTTTTTGCGTTCAACATTATGGTTAAATTCTTTATAGAAAACTCTGCCGAGAAGATAGTTGACTATTGAAGTTAGTGTTAATGAAACTGTAACAACTGAAGTGATCATCAGCAAAGAAATAAATTTACCGTCAGACAAAAAAACAGATAGAGCTATTATAAAAGATCCTGGGAAATAAAGACCTAGATAAACAACTCCTTCCAGAAAGCTTGCTATGAAAAGGCCGATAAGCCCATAGGAATTGTAAAGACTTTCCAAAAAAATTAATATCCCTTTTGGCTCTGGAATAATATTTATATTCCACAAAATGAAAAGAACAAGATAAAAAATTAATGCTGATAAGGGAAGTTTTGGAATTTCCTTGAAGAATTTTTTGAATAACATATTAAATACTTAGTTTTTGCCCGTTCTGCATTAAATGAACATTTTTGCCTGCACGATAGCCAAGCTCTTGCGCTAACTCGACCATTGGAGTAGTCACCGTTAATCCGCCATGAGAAGGAATAATATGCTCTGGATTCAATAGAGTTATTAAATCTCGTGAATCTTCCCTTCCGGCGTGGCCTGAAACATGAACGCTGTCAAATATCCTGACTCCTGACTTTTTCAGCCTTTTATCCATCTGGCCTTTGTTTGCAATGTTTACTGGAACAGGGATTGTCTTTGATGAGAAAATTATGTTATCATTACTCTTGAACTCAAATGGAAGCTTGTTTTTAGATAATCTATCCATAACGCTGCCAGGCTCTCCTTGATGTCCTGTGCAAACAACTAAAGATCTTTCTCTATCTTTCTGAACTTTTTTTAGTATAGCCTCTACTTGTTTTTTATAGCTCCCCATGTAAATATCATTCTTGAACGGGCAAATGCTGGATTCTATTGCTGCAGAAGTATATTTTTTTAAGCTTCTTCCTATAAAGTAAACTCTTCTGTTTAGTTTTTTTGAGAATTCTACTATGCTTTTAAGCCTTGCAATGTGTGAGGAAAAAGTTGTGACGAAAATTGATGAATTTTTATTGTCAATTGTAAGCATTACCTCTTCTAATAAAGCCCTGGCGACTTTTTCGCTTGGGGTTTTTCTTTCATCATAAGAATAAAGTGAGTCAATAATGAGCGCTTTAACTCCTTCTTTTGCAATTCTCTTTAATGACTGATAGTTTGGAGGCAGTCCGAGAACAGGATTATTATCAAGCTTGAAATCATTTGCGTAAACAACCACTCCTTCAGGCGTGTGCAAGGCGATCATTGCTGTTTGCGGAGTTGAGTGAGTCATATTTATGAATTCTGCCTCGTAATTTCTTCTAAGCCCCTTGACGATAAATGAAGAATTTGGCTGTACTGAGACCATTTTATTTTGAATTGCTGTTTCTCTATCATCAATTAATTTTTTTAAGACAGAAATTGTAAATGGGGTTGCAGCGATTGGGGCGTTATATCTGTAAGACAAGTATGGAAGTGCGCCTATATGGTCTAAATGCGCGTGGCTTGGAAGCAAGGCTCTAACTTTTCCCCTCATGCCCAAACTATCAAGGAGGAGATCGTCGGGCAAGGCGCCTATGCCTCTTAATTTTTGTTCTGAATGCGGCTGCTTCTGAACTTCTTGTTCTTGCAATTCAACTATTGCAGGCAAGTATATTCCACCATCAAAGATAACTGAATCGTCGCCCAAATTTAGGGCAGTCATATTTTTACCTACTTCACTATATCCGCCGACTGTAACAATTTCCATTTTAAAACCTACGATTTTGAACCTTTTGGAAAGGTTCCAAAACCAATACTTGATAAAGATCCCTCAAGCGATTTTCTCTCTGCTCGAGCCAACACTCGCTTTTGGATTATCTCGTGTAAACTCTCGTTGCCTCCGATGAAAATCTTAATTCCATTTTCCCTTTTTTATGTTGGTAATAAGTGTGTATGGTTTAAAAATTCTTGCAGGGTGAAAATAGAAAAATATTTATTGCAGAAAACCTTATAAATGAATATTAAATTTAGATGAAATAACATTTATAAAATGGGAAGGCAATATAATGGATCACCGTTAGACCTTTTTCGTTTAAAGTTTGGTCAAAAAAGTAGAATTGGTAGATGGGAATTATCATTAATGGATCCTGGTTTTTATAAAGCTTTAATAAGATACCACCAATTAGATCAAGCTATTCCTGAGGTAAGGGCAGGTTATCAAAAAGGGCACGCAGGAAGACATGGACCTTCTCCAGGAATTGTTAAGTGTATTCTTAAAGCTTATGAAGCTTTCGGTGCTAGCGCGACAGAAGCAGAAAAGCACTTGCCGGTATCAGACAAAACAATAATTAAAATTTGGAGAAATAATAATTTACCAATACGTGAAGCTCGCTGTCGCCTAAAAGTGCCCTAATAGTTATGCAATTCCGTTCTCAACGTACGACTCTCTGAAAGTCTGTTTCAAACTCATTGTAAAAAAATCTTCAGAAACCTTTTTAACTATATTCCCCTAAGATAAATATGGTGATAAAATGGAAGATGATTTATTTAAAGAGGATGTAGGAATTCTCTGGGCAATAAGCCAAGGCGGTGCAAACACTTTTATGATAAGAGAAGCTATGAATGTTCAAATTTCTGAGCAAGACTTGAAACATGTTCTAGAAAAGCTGGCAAGAATGAGTTTAATAGACTTAAGAAAAGAATACAATAAAAGAGCAAAAGATTACGAGTGGGATTTTTCAATTAACAAAGACAAGGCAAAAACAATCTTTGAAAAATATGAAGACTGGATTCCGGGAAAGAGATAGATTTAAATCATAACTTCTTTAAAATAACTTATGGATTTTTCAAACTACACAAATCCTCGAAAAGCTGAGCTAATTTATAGAGAGTATGAACCTGATATAGCTAGGCTTGGTAGGGAAAAAATGGCTGAGGTAATTGTTGGAACGACAACTGATCCAAGAACTTTAGATATATACTTAGATAGATTAATATCTGTAAGAACAAGCAGCCAAACAAAGGGCAGCAATAATACATATAAATAAGGTTAAAATATAAAAACATCTTTTTCTTAGCTTAATCATGCAGCCGTTAATGCCAAGCCAGAAAGAAAACAAAAGATATCTTTTGCTTAAAGGCAAGAATCTTAAAGAAAATGTCGAAAAATCTATTTATGAGTTTATAGGGATTTTGGGAATGTCAAAAGCTTCTCTAGCTTGGATAAAAACAGGCAATGAATCTGCGATAATAAGCATTAATCGCGAGTCTTTAAATCACGTAAGGGCTAGTTTTGCAGCCTCCTCTTATGATATTAAGGTAGAAAGGGTGAGTGGGACGCTAAAGGGGTTGAAAACTAAATAAATATTTAAAAGAGTATATTTCTTTGTAAATTAATGGCAAATAGATTAGAATTATGGAGAGGCAGCAGCAGGGATTTTCCATCTTATAGTGTAAGGTATTATAATTCTGAAGATAACCTGAAAGAAGTTTTTACAACAAGCATTTTCTTGGATCCAAATGAAGGATTCGTTGTCGGGTTGGCAAAATTTCATAGCAGAAGCCCTAAAAGAGGTGTAAGAATATCTTTAGGATCTTACGAAGAGCATTATGGCGACTTAATTAATGCAGATCTTGCTGCTTACGGGCTTGCGAGAAAATTCGGGGAAGAGATTAAAAGTAAAAGAAAAATAAGGGACTTTGCCGATTTTACAAAAAATGATTCTAAGCCTTCAAGAAGCAGAAACAAAACAAAAAAAGGCTGAAGTTAACCTAGAGATTAACAAGAAAATAACCCACCAAAAGCCTTTTAAATCCTGAAAAATATATAATTGGGAACAGAGAAAATCAGAAAATTTCGCCATTCGTCCATGGGGTTGAGTGGAAGAAAATAGTTAAATTATCAGATTCTCTAAAATTATACAATGGAAATGCC
Organism: Candidatus Woesearchaeota archaeon; assembly: GCA_964421685.1. GTDB lineage: Archaea > Nanobdellota > Nanobdellia > Pacearchaeales > GW2011-AR1 > CAYQXU01. The sequence goes on along the minus strand of CAYQXU010000006.1, from coordinate 10,020 downwards.
AATAGACATGCAGCATCAGGCAATGGGCTATGACAGGACTGCAACAATGTTCTCTCCTGAAGGAACAATACTTCAAGTAGAGTATGCAGAAAAAGCAGTAAGACATGGAAGCTCCAGCATCGGGATAGTGTGCGCAGATGGAATTTTGCTACTTGCTGACAAAAGAATTGAGGATAAGCTTATTGTGCAGAAATCAGCATCTAAAATTTATGAAGTTGACTCTCATATAATCGCCAGCATTGCAGGAATAATTTCTGACGCGCGAGTTTTAGTAGAAAGAGCGCAGCTTTTAAGCCAGCAGCATAGGGTTACTTACGATTCTCCTATAGAACCCGAATTGACAATAAAGGAAGTCTGCAATGTAAAGCAGCAGTTCAGCCAGTGGGGTGGAGCAAGGCCCTTTGGAGCTTCACTTATGGTTGCGGGATTAAATGGAAAAAAACCAGAGCTTTTTACAAGCGATGTAACTGGAAATTATTTTAATTATCATGCAAATGCAATTGGAGAAAATGACGAGAAAATAAGGGAAAAACTAAGAGAGAGATACAAAGGAGACTTAACAGTGAAAAAGGGAGCTAAAATCGCATTAGACATATTTGAGGAAATTAAAGAAAAAAAATTTGACATCAGCAAATTTGAATTAGCTTATATTAAAATTGACGAAGGTAAAATAGTCAGGCTTGAAGGTGAGGAGATTAAGAGTTTTGTGAAAGGGTAAAATGACTACTACATTAGCAAGAATTAAGAAATCAGGGAAAAATTTTGAAATTATAGTTGACTTGGATAATGCTTTAAGCTTCAAGAAAGGAAAGAGTTCTTATATTGAAGCAGAAGGAGATAAGGTATTCTCAGATTCAAAAAAAGGAAATATTGCTTCAAGCACAGATTTACAATCTGCATTCGGAACAACTAATCCCACTGACGTTGCTGCTAGAATTGTAAAGGAAGGAGAAGTTTTAGTTACGCAGGAATTTAGGGATGAAGAAAGAGATAAAAAAATTAAGCAAGTTGTTGATTTCTTGGCTGTTAATTCTGTCGACCCAAGGACTGGAAACCCGCATACTCCTCAAAGAATAAAATCTGCTTTAGAAGAAGCCCATGTCAATATAAAAAACGTGCCTCTTGAACAGCAGATAAATGAAATTACGGAAGAAGTGAGCAAAGTAATTCCTATAAAAATTGCAACTAAAAAAGTCAGGATAACTGTTCCTTCTATGCATACTGGAAAAGTTTATGGAGTTATTGCGCATTATAAAGAAGATGAAACCTGGAAGGACAACGGCGATCTTGAAGTTATTGTTAAAGTCCCTGCAGGAATGATAATGGATTTTTATGATAAATTAAACGGAGTCACGCATGGAAGCGCGCTGACAGAGGAGATTAAGGATTAAAATGATAACAATAAAAAGCGGACTTCCAGGTGATAGAATACAATTTGCAATGATATCAACAGATTTAGAAACAGGAGAAGACTTAACTCCACCTTCATCATCATGCACTTTTTATAATCGCTGCCAGTCTTCGATGAGAGATCCTGTTGGGTGTCAGAGAGATTTGCATGGCGTAAAACAATTTTTTTGCGACGGGCCTGCTCAGCAATATATAGATAATACACAGAGATATAAAGAGGATGAAAATTAAAATGCCAGATGAATCAAGCAGAAAAGTTGTAATACCTGGAGAGACAATCGCAAGTGGGAATGATTATTTGCCTGGAGAAGGAACAGAAAAGCAAGGAGAAAATATTGTCGCTATGAAATTCGGGCTTGCTGAAGAAACAAATAGTCTTGTCAAAGTAATTCCCTTGTCAGGAGTTTATCTTCCTAGAAGAGGCAATGTTGTTATCGGCAGAGTTGAAAACATTACTTTCAATGGGTGGGTTGTTGATATTGGAACAGCTGAAGGAGCATTTATTCCCTTAACTGAAGTTCCAAGATTTGTGAATAAAAATGAGCTTGACGAAGTGATGGATATTGGAGATATGGTTGTTGCAAAAATAATGGGAGTTAATCAGAGAGGTATAGACTTAACTGTTAAGATAAGAGGATTGGGAAGAATTGATGAGGGCCTTATTTTCAAAATAAATCCGAACAAAGTTCCAAGAGTTATAGGCAAAGAAGGAAGCATGATAAAATTAATAAAGGATGAGACAGGATGCAATATAACTGTTGGGCAGAACGGATATATTTGGATTCAAGGCGATAAAATAGAAAATGAATTAAAGGCTAAGGAAGCTGTAATGTTCATAACAGAAAGGTCTTTTATCAAAGGACTCACAGAAGAATTAAAGAAATGGTTTGATAATGAACCTTTGGGAAAGGTTCCCAAAACTAAACAAAACCTTTAGAAAAGGCTTCCAAATAAACCTTTTAAAAAAAGGTTTCCAAAAACGAAATAAAAATAAAATGACAAGAGAAGATTGTGAAAAATGCGGCGAGAAAACACATCATTATGTAACTAAGGAAACACATAATTATATTTGCGGAGAATGTGGTGCAGTAAAATATAGACTAGACCAACCACTGGTGAAAATAGAAATTTCTCCTGCACAAATGGCTCAAAGAAGGGAGCCTGTTAATAGAGGGATAAGGGAAAGAATTGAAATAGATACTGGAAGGAGTTTAAAATTAATATGACGACATTTAAGAGACCTGATGGAAGGAAAGTAGATGAGTTAAGGCCAATGAAAGCAAAAGTTGGAATAATTCCTAATGCTGACGGAAGCGCAATGTTCCAGTTTGGAGACACAATTGCAATTGCGGCAGTATACGGACCTAGAAAAATGCATCCGCAGCACTCGCAAGATCCTGAAAAGGGAACTTTAAGATGCAATTATAATATGCTAAGTTTTTCTGTAACAGAAAGAATAAGACCTGGGCCATCGAGAAGAAGCATGGAGATAAGCAAAATAACTGAATGGGCGCTTGAGCCGATATTGATGATTGATAAATTTTCAAGCATGGTTATTGATGTTCATATTCATATACTGCAGGCAAATGCGTCTACAAGATGCGCTGGAATAAATGCAGCAGCTCTTGCTCTTGCACATGCAGGAATTCCAATGAAAGATTTAGTTTCAAGCGTTTCTATAGGAAAGTTGGACAAGCAGCTTGTTGTCGACGTCAATAAAAGTGAAGAAGACTGGGAAGAAGGAGAAGGGGCTACTGACATTCCAATAACAATGACCTCGCAAGGAGAGCTAACTCACATGCAGCTTGATGGCAAAATAACAGGCAAGGAGCTTAAGGAAGCTATTGAACTTGCAAGAAAAGCATCAAAACAAATTTATGAACTACAGAAAAAAGCTTTGAAAGAGGTAATTGAGTAAAATGGAAAAAAGAATAATTTATGTTTATGATAATGATACTCAAATTGATAGAGTAAACTATGATGTATGTAGTGAAATTGGAAGAATAGAAAGTGCTGAAGCTGTTCCTGTTTCGACAGTAGCAGAAAGATTTATGCAACTTAAACCAAAGGGATATAAGTTAAAGCTAGATAGAAAATGTGATGGGGTTAAGATCCCACTACCTAATGATATCAGAAGTAAATTAATTGAATTAATCAACAATTAAAATGGAAACACCAAGATTAACAGGCGAAAGAATAAGGCAATACTTAGAGCAAGGAAAGAGATTTGACGGCAGAGAGCATGGCGAGTTTAGAGAGCTTAAAATAGAAACAGGAATTTCAAAAAATGCCGAAGGGTCTGCAAGAGTCATATTAGGAAAAACAGAAGTTATCGTTGGTGTAAAAATGGGTGTAACAACTCCTTATCCTGACTCTCCTGATAAAGGAAATTTAATGGTTACTGCTGAATTATTGCCTTTAAGCTCTGAAAGATTTGAAAGCGGACCTCCAAAATTCCCTGCAATTGAGCTTGGAAGAGTCATTGACAGATTTATAAGAGAAAGCAAATTTATAGAATTAGAAAAACTATGCATTAAAGAAGGAGAAAAAGTTTGGGAAATTTTCATAGATATATACTCCATAAACGACGATGGAAATTTGCTAGATGCTGCAGGAATTGGAGCAATAGTGGCTTTGAAAAATTCAAAAATACCTAAATATGACGAGGAATCTGAAAAAGTAATGTATGGTGAATGGACTGACAAAAAAATTCCTGTGAGGAAAGAGATGCCCATATCTATAACTGTGCACAAAATTGGCAACAGCTTGATTGTTGATCCTACTCTTGAAGAAGAAGACTGCTCTCAAACAAGAGTCACTATTGGCGGGCATGACGAGACAATAAATTCTTTACAAAAAGGCGATTCTAAATCACTGAAGGTTGAAGAATTTCATAAAATTTTGGATTTAGCTGAAAAAGTTAGAAAAGATATTTTTAAAAAGGTGGAAAAATTTTTGTAATTAATAAAAATGAAAAACGAACAAACATTCACTAAATATGAGAAAGCAAGAATTCTTGGGGCAAGGGCTTTGCAGATTGCAATGAATGCGCCTTTACTTATTAAAATAAAAAAAGAAGATTTGGAAAAAATAAATTATAATGCTCTTAAAATTGCTGAAATTGAATTTGAATCTAACGCTCTTCCAATTTCTATAAAAAGACCTTTCCCTGAAAAGAAAGAGGAAAAGCTTAAGAGAGCTAAAGAGACAAAGGTTAGCGACGAGAAACTTGAAGAAATGGAGACAAAAGAAGAGCAGGAAATTGTAAAGGAAGGGGAGATTATGGAGCTTGCAACACCGGAAGATGAAGTTGAAGACGACGCAAGCAGTGATGACGAAGGGGATGCTTAATACGCTCGCTGATGGATTTTGCCCGAAATCGAGTTCCTCAGATTTCTCCGCTATAAAACTCTTGATATCTATCTAAATTATAATATTAACATTCACTATAAGTATACCCTAAATTCATGAATTTTGCACTAAAGAAAAAGTTATAAAGAGTTTTTATCTAATATTTTTATGCAAATAAAGGAAGTGTCAGCAAACGCAATTAATAATTCTAGAAATGAGAAAACAATACAAGTCATTATAAAGACAAATGTTGGGGTTTTCAAAGCTTCGGCTCCTACGGGAAAGTCCACAGGAAAGTTTGAAGCAAAACCTTACAGAAAAAACATTGATGAAGATATAAAAACGCTCAAAAATTATAGCGACTATTTTTCTAAAGAAAATATAGACGAGTTTGATGATTTAAGAAGGATTGAAGATATTGTTGACAGGCAGATTGGAGCTAATACTCTTTTTGCGCTGGAATCTGCAACTCTAAAGGCGCTTGCTAAAGAAAAAAACAAAGAAGTCTGGCAATTAATTAATAGTAAGGCTGGAAATTTTCTGAGGCTTGTTGGAAAAGTTGTCGGAGGCGGGCAGCATAGCAGTTTAAGCAAGAAACCTGATTTCCAGGAGTTTTTAATTATTCCTAGAGCAAAAACAATAAAAGAAGCTTCAGAGATAAGCAAAAAAATAAAGAAGCAGATAGAGCAAGAATTAAAAGATAAAGATGAGAAATTTAAAAGTAAAGTGGATGATGAAAATGGCTGGGCAAGCTCATTAAATGAAAAAGAGGTTCTTGAAATAATAAAAAAGTATGATGTTGACATTGGAATAGATGTTGCTGCCTCTAGTTTTTATAAAAGAAAGAAATATCATTATGAAAACCCTATGCTAAAAAGAACTGTAGAAGAGCAATATTCTTATCTTGATAATTTAATAAAAAATTTTAATATTTTTTATGTTGAAGATCCGTTTGAAGAGGAAGATTTTAAAAGCTTTGCAAAATTACTAAAAAAATTCCCAAAAAGCTTGATAGTTGGAGATGATCTTGCTGTGACTAACTCGAAAAGACTTCAGAAAGCAATAGATGAAAAAAGCATTAATGCTGTGATAGTTAAGCCTAACCAGTGTGGGTCTTTATTGGAAGTTAAAAGAGTTTGTGAAATGGCTAAGAAGAAAGACATCAAGCTTATTTTCTCGCATAGAAGCGGGGAAACAGAGGAAAATATTCTTGCTGATCTTGCATTTGGTTTCCAAGCAGACTTCTTAAAGATTGGTATTGATGGAAAGGAACGAGAATCAAAGATTAGAAGATTGATTGAGATTGAAAAGGGATTGAAATGAAGCTTAAAACTAAAAGATTGATGTTGAGAGACTGGGGAAAAAATGATATTAAAGACTTAATTCTTAATTTAAACAATATAAATGTTAGCAGATGGCTTTTTTTAGTTCCATATCCTTACACAAAAAAAGACGCAGAAAAAGACATTCAAAATTGCATAAGAAGAGCAAAAAAGAAAAATAGGCGAGATTATAATCTTGCTATACAACTAAAAAGCAAGAAAAGAATAATTGGAGAAATTGAATTAATATGTGATGAGCGACATAATGTTGCTGAAGTTGATTATTGGCTCGGGAAAAAATATTGGGGAAATGGTTATGCTAAAGAAGCTCTTGGTAAAATGCTTGATTTTGCTTTTAATAAATTAAAATTAAGAAGGGTGGAAGGTAGTATTTTTGAAGGTAATATTGCATCTGAAAAAATAGTAAAAAAGTTTGGTTTTAAAAGAGAAGGGTTAAAAAGAAGTTCTTGCATATGTAAGGCAGACGGGAAAATAAAGAATACAATAATTTATGGATTGTTGAAAGAAGAGTTGAAGTCATAGTATATTCTATAGTAAATAGAAGTTTGTTAAGTAATCATAATGAAAAACAAAGAGAGCTATACTCCACAAGAAGCTGCAGAAATGTGCATAGCATATAGATTATCATGCGGAGGATTTGATAGTCCAGTACATATGGACGTTATCAAAAAATATGAAGCAGACGTGCCTCAAAATGTTAGAGGAATTGTTGAAAAGTTAAATAAGTTGGAACATGATGATCTACAAAAAGCTTTAAACGAACTTTAATTTTTTCCATTTTTCTAATAACAACCCTCAAAAATCCAATCGAAGAACTTTTAAACCTACTTTTTCTCACAATATTCATGCCAATGAACCTTTTGGAAAGGTTCCCAAACAAGAACATGTCAACTAAAAAGAAAAAAACTGATGAAGAAACTGAAGATATAAAAATAACTTCAGAAGAAGTTAATGAAATTCCTAAGGAAGCGCTCGTGAAGCTAGCTGAGAAAGAGTCACTAGATCCAGGAATTGAAGAAAAGAAAAAGAAACTTTTGGAAAAAGCGTTGAAGCTTAAATCTAAAATAGATTCTACTGCAACAGAAGACCTTAAGGAGCAAATCAAGGCTAAGAAAAGGGCTGATATGCTTATTCCTCTTGAAGAGTATGTTAAAGCTGGAATTTACCTAGGCACGCGGGTTGTAACTCCGAACATGAAACCTTTTGTTTATAGAAGAAGGGCTGACGGACTTGCAATATTCAATACTGATCTTATTGACGAAAAATTGAAGGAAGGAATTGAATTTCTGAGCAAATTCAATCCTGAAGATGTGATTTTAATATGCAAAAGACTCGCTGGCTGGAAAGCTGCGAAAATGTTTTCTGATGCTACTGGAATTAGAGTTTTCACAAAGAAATATCCTGCAGGTGTGTTGACGAATACAACACTTCCTAACTTTTTTGAAAATGAACTTACAATTGTTTCAGACCATTGGCTTGACAAAAATGCTCTGAATGACACATTAAAAGTCCATAAAAGCGTTTTAATGATATGTGATACTAATAATTTTTCAAATGGAGCCAGCAAGGTCATTATAGGGAATAACAAAAGCGCTAAAAGCCTTGGGCTTATATTTTACCTTCTTGCAAGAGGATATTGTAAGGCAAAAGAAATTAACGCAAACATTCCTGATCTTGAAATTTGGACTGGTGACAGGGAATAATTCTGATTAAAATGGTATTTGTCGCAAGATTTAGTGGAAAGGACCTTGTCGTCCCTGTAAGAACTTATTTACATGATGTAGGGTTGGAAAAATGGGATATTAATGGAGATGGTGTTCAAAGTGCTGCAAATTATCATAGTTTAGTTTTCAAATCAGATGGCATTCATAGAATCGTAAGAGATGAAAAGCTAGATTATGTTATTGCTGCTTTATGGAATAATGAAGGAAATAAAACTGCAGATGTTTTTGGCTATAGTGGAGTTAAAAATAATTGGAAGGCAAATCCTGAAGTAAGGGCATGGAATTGCATTAATGGGATATGGAGAGATGATGCTCATTTTTGTGGAGATATGGTTATGATCTTGGGAGCAGAAGAAACATGGAGAAGAGCAAGTACTAAGGATTTAAAATATTACATGTCGCACCCACCTATTAATTTACCACCAAGAGCATGGAAACCGATAAATGGAGAATAAATATATTAATCTATTAAGAGAATTTGCAAATGAGAATAAAGGGCTAGAGAGAATTACTTCATTAGCATTCACAGGGTCCATTTTTATTCTAATGAGCAACTACTTAATCAATGATATGCTCTATAGATATTGGGCTTAATTTTAAGATAATTGGCTTTTCGTGCCTTGACTTATAGATTAATGTTATTTAGCAAAGTCAAAACACTCACTCAAAACAGGCTCTGCCAAGTTTTTCGCTGACAAAGAATGTTAATGTTACTAATTTTACGATAGTTATTATTAACAAAATAAGGTATTAATAAATTTTTAAGTGGAGAAATTTGACGTAGTCAATTTCGGAGCAGTTAATATCGAGCGAACGAAGAGAGCGGGAAAAAACCTTTTTAAATTTAATCCATCTTCATCAGCAGCCAAGTTTTTCCTTTTTTATCTCCATAATTTGTCTTCAAAAGAACATATTTTCCCTTCATCTTTTTCCCATTCAAATGGAAAACTAACTTTTCAGGCTTTGCAGAATCAAGCTTATAATTTCCTTTATCCCAAATTTTTACAATTCCTTTTCCGTAGCCATCTTTTATTTCTCCTTCAAAGCTTCCATATGACAAAACATGATCTTCAACTTGAATTGCAAGTCTCTTAGTTTCTTTATCTAAAGGAGGTTCTTTAGGCACAGCCCATGACTTTAGAACTCCGTCAATCTCAAGGCGAAAATCATAATGGAGATTTGTTGCGTGATGTTCTTGGACAACGAAGGTGGGCATTTTTTGATACTTCCTTATAAAATAACCTAAATAATTGTTATTTTTGTATTTTTCTACTTAAACGAATTCTTAAAAATAATCAGATTTATCAAACCAAACACGAACCTTGCTTTCAGCAAGGCATTTTTCGAAGAAAAATGGTGTTTGGTTTTTGTGACAATCAACTCAACGCCGGAGCTTCCAAATTTTCACCGCAATCTTGGCAGAATTTGTCGTCTGGAAAAACTCCTTTTGAGCATTTTGGACATTGAGTAGGTTTTGTCCAAACTTTTGTTCCGCAGTCAGGACAGAATTTTATTCCCTCTTCAAGACATTTTCCGCATTTCCTGCAGATTATTATAATCGGCTTTTTTTCTATAACAGCTTTATATCCTGCCTTGCCTGAAACTATCTGAGAAAAAGCGGAAGCGAAACTTTCGTTCCTTTGGATTTCATTCATCCTCTTTTGTGTGTAATCTGCGTCCATGTTAAAATCTGTAATTTAATCTTAAAGTATTATGAAAAGAAAAATGTATTTTTAAATATTTGTTTGGTGAATTTTTATGAATTACATTATAATAAAGTAAAGATTTTTAAACAGTAAGGTTTGTTGCACATACATGGAAGAAAAAGAAAATTATACTCCTAAAGAAATTAGAATATTTTTTGAAATTTATACTAGTCTTAATAATACTTATGAAAGCATCTTGAAATCAGGCTTGAATGAGCAGATAGAAAACTTATCATATCTCAAAATAGTAAATAAGAGGTTTGTAACTGAAATTCCTAAAAATGTAAGGGTGGAATGCTTTGGAGATTTAGAAAGTGGTGTTAGGGCAAGAATTGATCATCTTGAGGAAGTATCTCTCAATCTTCAAAGAGATTTATTAGAAGACATTGTTTTAACATTAGGTAATCTAATCAAACACAGAACTAACTAAGTTTTGTGAACTACCCATGGGCTAAAGCCCAGAGCGTCTGATGTTAAAAATCACTC
>CAYQXU010000005.1:0-27405 GCA_964421685.1 Candidatus Woesearchaeota archaeon | reverse complement strand
CTATATAGTTTTTACCCAACCACAGCAAGCTGTGGGGATTTCTTTTTAATTAAATACTCTGGAAATGGATAATTATTCACTTTTTTCTAATAGCCATTTCCAGATTGGTTTGACAATTATTTTTTTGTTTCCTTTTAGTGCCATTTCTTCTTCTTGATCATAAGTCAAAATCAAGCCTTTTTTTAGTTTGAATTTATCCATTGCTTCTGTAAGCCCTTTAATTTCTCTTTCTTTATTGTCTCTCGTCAATTCATAACAGCATTGAATAGCCTGGATAATCTTAGAATCTTCTTTAATTATAAAATCACATTCCCTTTTGCCTGAATAGTAATATATCTCTTTTCCCTTTCTCTTTAATTCTATAAAGGCTATATTCTCAAGAAGTTTGCCATTATCCGGAGTCATTCTAAAACCAAGATATTTGGCTAAGCCGTTATCAACACAATAAACTTTCTTGTTATAATACATCTGCTTTCTTAGAGAATAATCAAACTTGGGAACTAAAAAAATAAGAAAACTGTTCTCTAAATAGTCAAAATAATCCTTTACAGTTGTTGAACTTCCAAGGCCAAGGATTTTTTTTATTGAGTTAAAACTTATTTCTTTAGAGATATTGTTAACAGCAAGATTAACTAATTCTTTTAGGATTTTTTCATTAGGCAGTTTATATCTTACTAAAATATCTCGGTAAATTATATTTTCATAGAGCGTCTTTAAATAATCTACATTTAGCTCTTTAAGATACTCAGGAAATCCCCCGTTAATGAAGTAGTTAGCAAAATTCCTTTTTAATTTTGCTCGTGATGCAGTGAGATATACTGACTTTTCATCGAACTCAAGCTTCTTTAAATAAAGAAACTCTTTAAAAGAAAAAGGGAACATCTGCAGCATGAGATATCTTCCTGTAAGGTGAGTTCCAAGCTCTTTGCTCAACATAGTGGCATTTGAGCCGGTTATAAACACTTTTTTCCTCTCGTCATGCAGTCTTCTAACAAATCTCTCCCACATAGAGATATTTTGTATCTCATCAAAGTAGAATACTTTTTTCTCTCCATATAGCTCTATAAATAACTCTTCCAATATCTTGAAGTCCTCAATCTTAAAATTAATTAGTCTCTCATCATCAAAGTTAAGATAATAACCCACGTGTTTTTTTCTTATCTGGGATAACAAAGTAGACTTTCCACATCTTCTTATTCCTGAAATAATTATCACAAAGTCGTTTTTAAGATATGATTCAACTTTAGAAAATATCTCTCTGTCTACTAAGTTCTCCTGCTCCTGCCTGTTGTTTTGGTCAACTATTACTTCCATTAATTCTGTTCTATTCATGGTTTTATCATGTTTAAGGCATTTATAAACATTTCCATTATCAATGGAAATATAAAATATATTATCTCCATTGCAGGTAGAATATTAGCTTCACTAAAATTTTTTGTTTCATCTAAAATAGTAAAAAAACATATAAACCTCCAAACACTAAAACTCTAATGGCAAAAAAACAAAGCTTCTTTGAAAAACGAAGTGTTGCAGCGACATTTGGAATTTTAGCTCTTTTGGGAGGAATCTTCTTTGTTAAGCCATTTCTTTCAAAAAATGCAACTGGAAATGTCATTGGAGACAGCTCTTTTAACCTAATTCCTTTGATAGGGCTTCTGCTTTTAATCTGCTCAATAGTTCTGATTGCCTATTCAATTGTAAAGAAAGAATGATGTAAAGTAAACCATGAAACTTAACGCAGAAATAAAATTGCACTCCTCACAAAGTTCGTCGTGTTACTAACAAAAGTTATTAATCTGCGACGATAGGAGCAACAAACTAAAATTGAATAAGGGAAGGTTTACGCTTCTATTACTCACTAAAAATGTTAAGCTATGAACTTGACTTAACAAATGAGGATAGTTTTTATACTTCTTAAAATTGATTAAAAAATGTACGAAAAATTTCTTAAGGATGTTTCCCCTCGAGAATACCAAAAAGCCATTTATGAAACCTGCAGGGAGAAAAACACACTAGTAGTTTTGCCTACTGGCCTGGGAAAAACACTAATTGCATTAATGTTGGCAATAGAAAGACTTGCAAAATTTCCTAGAGAGAAAATACTTTTTCTAGCGCCCACAAAACCCCTTGCAGAGCAGCACTTAGTTTATTTCAAAAAAAATCTTCCAGAGTTGTTTGCATCGATAGAGCTTTTTACAGGTGAAGTAAATGCAGCGCAAAGAAAAAAAATATGGCAAAACGCGGACATTATTTTTTCAACTCCGCAGTGTATAGCCAATGATATAAAAAACAGCCTTTACGATTTAAGCCAAGTGTGCCTTCTTGTTGAAGATGAAGCGCATAGATGTATAAAAAATTATGATTATAATTTTATATCCCAGCAATATAAAGAAAAATCAGCACATCCAAGAATTATAGGATTAACAGCATCACCAGGAAGTGAAGAAACTAAAATTAATCAGATATGTAAAAACTTGTTTATAGAAGCTGTAGAACTACGAACAAGAGAAAGCTTAGACGTGACAAATTATCTTCAAAAGCTAGAATTTGAAAGAATAAATGTTGATTTTCCTCCAGAATTCGGGGAATTAAGAGTTGTTTTAAGAAAACTCTTCGATGGATATGTTGAAGAATTAAAAAATAGAAATGTCCTATTTGGCCCAGTAAACAAAATAGCATTAATAGAGCTTCAAAAAAGAATAATGGGGGCTTTGGCGAGAGGAAATAGCAATTTTAATTATATGCATGCAGCAAGCGCATGCGCGCAAGCAGTAAAATTACAACATGCTCTAGAACTTTTAGAAACTCAAACTCTTTCAAGTTTTAACAAATATCTTAAGAGTTTATACGAACAAGCAACAAAAAAACAAAGTAAAGGCGTTATAAGGTTGGTAGCAAAACCTGAATTTAACTTTGTTTATTCAAGTACAAATGAACTTTTGATAAAAAACATAGAACATCCAAAAATTCAAAAATTGAAGGAAATTTTAAGGCAAGAAAAACAAAATAATGAAGATTTCAAAGTAATTGTATTCACACAGTATCGCGAAACAGCGTCACAAATATCCAAAATGATTAATCAAGATAAAGAGTTGAAAGCTAGAGTCTTTGTTGGGCAGGCAAAGAAAATAAGTAGTGCAGGAAACTCAGGCTTAAGTCAAAAAGAGCAAAAGTCAATAATCCAAGACTTCAAAGACGGAAAAATTAACTGTCTTGTTGCAACTTCAATAGGTGAAGAAGGTTTAGATATTCCTGAAGTAAATGCAGTTATTTTCTACGAGCCCGTTCCAAGTGCAATAAGAGCAATTCAGCGAGCAGGCAGAACAGCAAGATTAATGCCTGGAAAGCTTAAAATACTAATAACAAAAGGCACAAGAGATGAGGGATTTTACTACGCCTCAAGAGCTAGAGAAAAAAAGATGCATACAGCAATCCACTCAATCAAAGACAAATTGGAAAATCCAAAGAAAGGAGAAAAGCAGGAAAAGTTATAGGCAAAGGGGGCTTAAGAGGAAGATTTTATTATCAGCATATTTTTAAGATATTCTCTCGCTTTTAATCTATAATTTTCCTTTTCAAACATCTTCCCAAATAAAGAAGAGCTTGCTTTTATCTGCGAGTCAATAATCTTCTTATACTCTCTAAAAAACTTATTATTTATTTTCAGCTGTTCTGCGTAAAACTCAACATAATCAAGGTCGTTTTTTAATTTCATTTAATTCCTCCAAAATAATTTTTCTGCATTCCTTAAACTTTTCTTCTGAAAGAATGTCTGAAAAAAAGACTCTTAAATGCCTTGCATCCTCGATGTCTTTTTTCCCTTTTAAGGCAAGTTCTTTATATAGAATCTCAAATTCAATTTGAGGTATTTTAAACTCAAAACCATCTATCTTTATTTTCTGAGAGTGTAAAAACTCATAAAATTTAGCCTTTCTGGTTTCATTAATGGGAACAAATTCTATATTAGGAAATATTTCATTCTTCTTAGCAAATCTAATATTTTCCAGATTTTTAACGTAAACATAAACTTCTTTTGGGCTGTCTCCTTGATAACACCAAAAGCCATTTTTGTCTAGATCGTGATACAATCTGCTGAATTTTTCCTCATCCATGACCGGGACAAGAATATCAACATCCTCTGTTCCCCTAACCCTTCCAGTAGAAATGCTCACAAATCCGCTGACAACAAGATAATCTGAATGTTTCTTCAGTATGCCTAGAAAATCTCTGACAAAAAAGTCCAGTTCTGTAAGATCCCTATTTATAGAAATTACACCCCCAATAACCTGGTATCCTCTTGCCATGAAAACTCAAGCACAATGTTTTATTTAAGGTTTGTTATGGTGAAATAGAAAAGGTAAGAGCAAGAAAGGTTGAAAAACAGGAAAGATTGTAAAAAATTGGGCGTTATAATCTTACTCTTCCACTAGTCTATCTTGAACAGCTTTCTTCAATTTTTCAATTATCTCGATTATTTTAGATTTATTATTTCTAAGATAAGAAGGATCTATTTTCTTTCCATCATAAGAGCTGTTATTTCTCTTTATTCTCAAATCATTAATAAAAACTATATCAGAACCTGAAAAACTTTTATAGTTCCTTAGGCAATCTATCAAATCTTTATGCGCATTTTCTCCGACAGCCTTTAATCCGTCTAAAAGAATGAGCACACTTGAAAGTTCTTTTACAATTTCATAGTAATTTTCGGCTGCATTTGTTGAGAATCTTTCGTGATCTATTGTTCTTACAAAATTTTCTCTTTCATTAGTTAGTTTTAATATTGACTTCACTTTTTCCTTATCTGGAGTTGCTTTTATTATCATCTTAAAACACTTTTATATATCCTTTAAGGATAACCCCGTTTAATATATTATTCCTTAACTCTACAGATATGCTCTTTAGTTTTTCTTCACTCAGCAAATGAATTTTTTTCCCCAGTGTTTTTTCAAAAATATCCAACTTAAAATTGGGTTTAGTTTTCTTACCCAAAACAAACAAATCAATATCAGAATCTTCTATAGACTCCCCCTTTGCAAAGCTGCCATAAAGAACAACAGCTTCAGGAGAAAGTCCATCCCATAAGTAATCAACTAATCCTGATTTATTTAATTCAAAAAGTATGCTTATCTTTTTATACAGAATAAAATCAGAATTATCTCTCAATGCTGTATAAAAAGGTATTTTTCTTTTAGTTTTCTTCTGAATCAATCCCTGCTTTTCAAATTCCTTAAGATAAGTCATTACTGACGGGGGAGATATTTTTGAAAGTCTTGAAAGCTCTCTCAGTCTAAAACCTTCAGTGGGAAAATCCATAAAAATCTCCAATAATTTATAGCTGTTATTTTTTTCTAACATATGTTATAATATTATAACAGTTGTTTATAAATCTTTCTAAAAGATAAGCTTCTTCTAGAGAGAAAAAAGGGTTTGTGGGAGTTGAAAAAATTAGAAAAGCAAAAGAGGTTGTGATTTAATCATTCTTTTGGTTTAGCTCGGTTTCGATGTAAAAAGATATTGCTGTTATATGTTCTTGTAAGTGAAACATCTAGCCCGTTTCTTCCAGGAAGATAAACATCAGTTGCGCTTATTATTAAATTTCCAGAATAAAGAGTGAAGCTCCCAATCACAGCAAGCTGTGGGGATTTCTTTTCAATTAAACAAGTTATTTAAACACGTTCTATTTTTAAATAAAATGTCAGGAAAATTATTCGATATATTCTCAAAAAGAAAGCTCAAAATAACTGAGAAACCAAAAATAATAGCAGATTACAGAGAAAAAAATTCCCTAGTTATAGCAAATCTCATGTCTCGCGGCGCAGATGTTGAAACTAAAGAGCTGAAAGTCGCGGATTACATTGTTAAAGATGTTGCAATTGAAAGAAAAACAGTGCAGGATTTTCTTTCTTCAATGATAAATAAAAGGCTTAGCAAGCAGCTTGAAGAGCTCCAGCAGTATAAAAACAAGCTCCTAATCATTGAAGGTTTTGAAGAGCAGGAGCTTTATAATGACAGACAGGAAGGAATTAATGGGAACGCTATAAGGGGATTTTTACTCTCAATACTGCTTAAGGAAAAAGTTCCTATTGTTTTCACAAAAAATTCAGAGGACACTGCCAAATTCATTCTAGTTCTTGCAAAAAAACGGGATAAAGAAATGTCTCTAAACGCTAAAAAAAAGTCTTTCAATAAAAAAGAACAAATGCAGTTTATTCTTGAGAGTTTTCCAGGAATAGGCCCATCAAACGCAAGAAAGCTTCTTGAAAAATTCAAAACCCTAAAAGAAATTTTCAATGCGCCAGAAGAAGAACTAAAATCTTGTATAGGAAAAAAGGCAGAAATTTTCAAGATTGTGGAAGATAATTATTAGCCTGTATAAAATCCTAGCTGGGATAAATCATCACACTAGTCCAGCAAAAGTTCCTCAATAACACTATAGCTAGGTCCTTTTGGAGAAAGCTCAGACTTCATTAAATAAAACCTATCAACCTCAAACTCAATCTCCTTAACCTTAATCCTGTCAAGAAGTTCAAAAAATTTCTTTTTATCCTTCAAACTCTTAACTCGTGCAATAGTCAAGTGCCCCATGTATCTTTTTTCTTTTTCAAAAATATTTTCTAAAGACTCATCAATTTGTTTTTGAAGCTCGTCCACACCTTCCAGTTTAACCCATATTATTCTTATAAAATCCTTAGAAAAAACTCCAATGTCGTCGAGTTTTACCTTAAACTTTTTTACTTTAACATTACGTAGATTTCTTTTCACTTCCTCAACATTATCATCAATTTCCCCAAGAAACTTCAAAGTCAAATGCAGGTTTTCCTCTTCAGTAACCTTTCCTTCAAACAATTCAGAGTTAGCGAGCTTTGTTTGAACTTGTTTTATTTCTTCAATAGCCTCGTCACTTAATTTTAAAGAAATAAAAGCTCTCATTTTACAAAAACTCACTCAAAATCTTCGCCCCAAGCTTCACAGTCATTCTATCTTTATCTAAATCAGGATTAATTTCAACAATGTCAACGACCTTAAGCCCTTTAATTTTATTTAATCTCTTAGCTAAGTAGATAATTTCCCTGCTTGTTAAACCTCCAGGCTCTTTATGATGTGTTCCTGGAGCAAAACCAGGGTCAACAACTCCAATATCTATAGAAATATAAAGTTCCTTCCCGCTTGAAAATTCCATTATAGTGTCGCAGATGTCTTCAGTATTCAAGACAAAAGAGTCTAAGTTAATAACCCTAATTTTATTTTCAGCAATAAATCTTAGTTCTTCCTGGCTGCAATTTCTCAATCCAACAATAAGGATATTTCTGGCAGGAAAGCCGCGCTCTATTAATGCCCTTAGCCATTCTTCATTAGTCGGATTCCTTGAGGGTTTCATTAAATCAGGGTGAGAATCAAAAACAATAAGGCAAGGTTCGCTTTTCATTTCCCTGCAATGCTCTAAAAAAGCCTTTCCAGTATAATAGCTAATAGAATGGTCTCCTCCTAAAAAAATAACTCTATCTTTATCCAAAACTTCAAGTGAGTTTTCGTAAATTAACTTTCCAGTCAAATCTAAATTCTCATTATCTAAGTGAATTTCCTCTAAATCCAACAGGCTAGTGTCAATTATCTTTCCCTGCTCGTTGCTGTAAACCTCTTTAAGCGCTTCTAGGATGGCATTTCCTGCCTTCTCGCATCCATTTGTTCTTCCTAAGCTATTTATTCCTGGAACTTTTATTATTTGCATATTTTAATATAAATTAATTGGTTTTTTAAGGTTAATGAAAAACAATATCTCACTAAGAAAATGACTCGCTCGCTCAGCTCGTTCGAGTTTAATAAAATTGTTAATGTGAAAAGGTACTTATTAATATTTATATAAAACGCGAGTGTTAACGAGCCAAAGCTTTTTTAGGTAACAAAACCAAAAACAAAAAACTATTTAAAACACTTTCCCTATATAATAAAACAAGAGAGGGGTTGATTTTATATAACAAATGAAAGGAGGTCAACTAAGATGAATAAACTTATTGGATGGATTTTCCTTATTATAGGTATCCTTATGTTGCTTCCTCTAATCAAGGTTTCAGTAGGGATGATTGGCGACTGGCTTGTAGTGCTAGGATACTTAGTAATAGGTATTGTCTGGCTAACAGGCAAGTAAACAGCTTTTTTTCTTTTTAATTTTTATTTTGTTTTTATTTCTTATTTTATATTCTTGTTTTAATACTCTCACAGTTATTCTTATTTTTTATGTAATGTTTATAAAAATTACCAAGAAATTTATTTATGAACCCAACAGCACCATACTAAAAAAATTCGTTTTTAACAATATCCAAAAATTCTTTGGGAGTTAGAATTTTAATTCCTTTAAATTCTTTAATCTTAAGTAAATGGTTATCTTGTGTGATAATATAGTTTGCTTTTCCTGTGACTGCTGCTTCAATAAATTTGTTGTCATCTTTGTCATCCTTAACAATTTCTATCTTCTCTTCTGGTTCAACTAACAAAGAATTTTCAAGAATCACGTTCTCCCACTCTTGAACACTATCTTCACTCATCTTAATCTTAAAACCTTTAAGATTTTTAGTTAGCTCATCAATTATAGGAATAGAGCTAACCAAATCTATCCTTCTATTTCTCCATAAATCAATTATTTGTGAAGAAAAATTACCTTTCCAAAATATCCCTGATAAGAAAACATTTGTATCTGCAACTATGCGCATCATTTTTGACGTGATTTCTTAATAGACTCTTCAATATCACTTTCTTTTAATCCATGTTTTTTTGCGTGTTCTCTTGTCTTGTTAAGCAGCTTGTCAAATCCTTTAAAAGACGGAGCTCCTAACTTCTTAAAGACAATAGTATCGTCTTCCCCAATAACTACAAACTTCTCTCCTTCCTGAAGATTAAGTCTCTCTCTTATCTTTCTTGGTATGACTACCTGCCCCCTAGAACTTATACTTGTTACTTCAATTGATTCCATTTTATCTTTTTCCTAAATAAGTTTATCTTATTTGTAAGATTATCTTATATTTAAACCTTCCTTTTCTAAGCGTAATATCATAAAAATAGTAGCGTCTTCATAACATGCTAAAAATTACTTATTTGTTACTTTATATTACAGAATTAAATTAATATTTATTCCCACTACTACTTCCGCCAAACCATTTTCTAAAAATACAATATATGCTCTTGCAGACTGGCTTTCTTATAATCGGAGCTTCTGAACACACTCCATTTGAGCACCCATATGGGCAGCTGTAAGTAGAAACATCTGCCATGTTATTAGGGGAGCATGAATATTCATTTAGAATAGTTGTGCTGTTTCCTTGGCAATAATCTGTGAAGTTTCCAGCATTGCTCATTACAGTTCCTCTTACATTATAAACCACTCCGCCATCACTATCGGTGCAGAATGGAGTTTGCGGGAAATTACAATAGAATGTATGAGTTTGTGTTGGGGGTGCCCATGTAACATGAACAATTCCAGTGTCACCAGAACCTGAATAAGTAACACCATATTGTAAACCCAAAATAATGAAAGATCCGCTCCCCTCGTCGATAATAGTTGAATCATAAATTTGCCCAGTAATAGCATTCCTAAATCTAACTTTATCTTGAGTATAGTCTGATCCGGTGTTATTATAAATTTGATCAACAATTAGAACAGCTCCAGTGTCTGGAGGGGAAGGATTCGCTGTTACAACAATCAAATACTGGTTTTCCATAACAGGATCTCCTTCTTTCTTAATAACAGTAGCTCCTGCCACCTGCAAATCTCCTACTTTGTACATAACTTCTTGGCTTAATTCAGAACACATGTCAATTATTTGGGTTTGGTTTCCTGGCACGCAAGCACCACCTGAGCATCCATTATCACACCACAACAAAGTAGATATTGGAGAAGTTCCTGAACAAGTATACTCTCCTACCCAGTTAGTCCCATTACAAAAATCATCATAATTATAAAAAGTTCCATTAGTATCATATCCATAAACATATCCTCTTGTAAAAGTATTGTTTCCATCATAATCAGTGCATGAAGCCTGTGAGCTATTAGCAACACAAACCCCATTAACACAAATCTTATTTTCATAATTTCTGCAATCATAAGTATTCAATTGAAGATTAGGATTGCACCAATATTCTTTAATGTTATAAGCGTCAGCACAATAATCACTAACATTAAAAGATGTTCCATTGAGATATTGTCCCCAGTTATCCCCTTTCACATAGAGTTTATTTCCTCCATCGTTTTCAGTACAGGTTTGCGTCCCATTCCCTTCGCCATTAAACACTAAATTAACATATCTTTTTGAAGTTCCGCCTTGACTGACAGCTTCAACAGTATAATTGTTTCCAAAATCATCATAAGTAGGGTTATAAGAAAAAAACAAAAGTCTCGTGCAATTATTAACATTACAATTCATTGAACCTCTTATCAATCCAGTAGATTCAATAGGCCCATAAACTCTAACCAAACTCACTAAGCTTTCAAAATCATAAGCATTTACATAAAAATTCGCAATATTGCTTGAATTTACGTAAGAAGATATAACAGTAAGTGTTGGCGGCGTCGTATCATTAGTCCCATTGTCTAAAGTTACATTTCCTGTAGTCCAGCCAAATGGCAAGAAGAAAATTGCTAGAACAATAATTGCAACTCCAAGCCATAAAGCACCTCTATTCATTTTACCTCTTTTATAACAAAGACCCAACCTCTTAGACCTTTTATGAACAATTCAAGAATTAATAGTTTATAAATGTTTTTTTTGAAATTTATCGACGATTGAAAATTTGTAGAAAATAGTAATGAAAAGTATTTTGCCTCGCTTCGCTCGGATTTGAAAAATAAGATAATGTACAATTAAAACTATTAGCTTCAGGGGGTTTTAAAGGAGAGACCATAAGAAGAACCTTGGTTCTTTTTATTCAGAACCATAAGAGGCAGTTAAAAGCTCTGATTGGATGCTGGATAGGATATATAGGTTTTCATGCGATTTTCATCGGAGGCAATCAACGACCCAGTCGCAGCAAGCTGCGGGGTAAAACGATTTAATTTAAAAAATCGCCCATCCATAAAGGAAAAGGAAAATCGAAAAAAACCGCGAGGTTGTTTTCATTCCGGAACCAACGCAAAAAAACTATGATCTTTTATTTTTGCAAGGTCCTTAACTTCTTTCAAGGTAACTTTTTTAATCATCTTATCATAATTATAAAAATCCTTTATGCCTCCATTAATCTCAGAAACGAGCAATTTAGTCATCTGATCAACAGAATCCTCCATAGAAATTTGGTATTGGCCAACAAGCTGATCTTTGACTGACTTAAGTTCTTTTTCGTCCAGCTCATTTGAAACTTTCTCAAACTCTTTTAATATAAGCTCTTTAACTTTCTCGACATTTTCCTTAGTGGTCCCAACATAAATTAAGTTGTAAGCAAAATCTTTTCCTATTGTAGAAGCAGCCTTCACAGCATAAGCCATGTTTCTCTTTTCTCTTATTTCCGAGAACAGCCTTGAGGACATTCCTCCAGCCATTAAAGTATTCAAAGCTTCTGCAGCATAACACTTCTTATTATCAGCTAAAGGAGCATGATATGCAAGAACAAGATTTGCTTGATCGAGCCCTTTTCTTTTCTCAATTTTTTCTTCATTGTGAATTTCAATTTTAAACTTAGAGACTTGCCCTTTTTCTTTTCCAAAACTCTTTTCTACAAACTTCACAAGTTTAGAAAAATCACAATCTCCAACCACACACAAAATCATATTGTTAGGAGTATAAATTTTCTTAAATCTGTCAACTATTTTCTCTCTAGTTATTGAATTCATAGTTTCATAAGTCCCAATAAGAGGGATTGAAAACGGTTTTTTATACAAAAACCTGTGAATTTCATCAAAAACATAAATCATCGGCGAGTCTTTCCTCATCTTGATCTCTTCAAAAATAACTTTCCTTTCTTTTTCAAGCTCTTTTTCATCAAACAACGGATTCTTGACCATGTCGCTTAAAACATCTAAAGCAATATTAAGTTTGTTAGATGGCATCTTGCACCAATAAGCTGTAATTGTTTCGTCAGTGAAGCCATTTAACACTCCTCCATTTCTTTCAATCTCTTCTGCAATCCTCTTAACATCTCGTGAAGGAGTTCCTTTGTATAACATATGCTCTATATAATGGCTTATCCCTTTTTCATTGGAATCTTCATTAATTCCGCCGCATCTAACAGCAAATGCAACACTCACAACAGGGACATTTCTTTTTTCAAATATAATAGTAAACCCATTCTTCAGTACTTTTCTATAAAATTTTGGTTTCATGAAGCCAAAAGGAGGTTTTGGTTTTTAAATTGTTTGATAAAGAAAAGCCAGCAATAATTATTTATATTCCAATTACTTGAAAAATTCATGAAAAAGAAAGATCCAAATTATGTTTTAATTATGGTTTTCGGAATGTTAGCAATCTTAATAATTCATTATTTTATAATCCTAAAATTTAACTTACATCCAACGCTGCAAGTATTTATCTCATTTATGCTTTTTTGGATTTATTTAGCAATAGTAGCCACATATCCTAAGAAATAGAATTAATTCCTTTCAAACACCAAATATCGTTCCCCAGGCCGACCACGCTTGGGCGGTCTCAAAGATACCTACTTCTTCTCAAAAACAATATACCGTTCCCCCCCGAGCTCAAAATCATCGATTATTTTAAACCTTTCCTTGATAAAATTAACAATCCATCCTCTTTGAGCTCCAAATTTAGTTCTAGCGCCCAAGCTATGTGTTGCAAAACTTACAGCAACTCTATCACTTAAAGGAACAATTTCTTCAAGAAGTTCTTTAGAATAATCCCTCTTCATTACCTCAAGAGAATCTATAACTTTAAACAAGAATATTATTTTCTTATCTTCTGTTTGTTTAATTATCTTCTCTATCTTGTTTAATTCAAACAAGCTCTCATGAATTGCCTTTCCTTTTATTTTTTCTTTTTTAAAATAATAATTCATAAGCTCAACAAACTGCCCAACAGCCTCTACACCAACATAATCAACTTTCTTTCCAAGCTTTTTAAAAAAACCATAACTTAATCCATTTATTCCCACACCAAGATCAATCACAGAAAAGCTTTCAGGAAAACCCTTAAAACATCTTGAATAAACTTCTTCATAAAATGGAAATCTTTCTTTTGTAGATTTGTGTTTCATTAAAAACCATTCAATATCCTCGTCTCTTTTATGCAAAACCTTTCTAGATGAAAACCCAGAGAAAATCTTTCTCAAAAACTGTCTAGTTAATTTTATTTTTTGATAATCTGCATTCTTTGGCTTGTCAAATTTTTCAAAAGCTAGCTCAACATCCCTAAATGGGAGTTGGCTGAATTCTTTCTTCTGTGTAATTTTCTCTATGAGTTCGTTTTTATCCATTTTTCAATCCTATTTCTTCCATTAAATTTTCTTCTATATCTTTGTAAGATTCTGCTGAAAGAACTTTTTCTCCAGAAAATATTTTTTCACCAATCACTTGAAGGCGCTTGTCTATTTCCTCATAGATTTTTAAAATTATTAAAACCGCAAACATTCTATCTTTTGAAACGCCTCTAAGATAGACTTCAATATCATTTATAGAATTAAGATAGTATTCATTCGCCTTGACAAGATAATAATTTACAAAACTCAGATATCTTAAATCGCCCGTGCCTCGCTTAGAAAAGTTTACTATGTCTTCTTTTTTAAGCTCAAATTTACTAAGTTCTCTTTCAGGTAGATAAAAAAGTTTGTTGTCTGCATCTTTTTTAACATCCCTCAAAATGTGAATCATATATGCCCAAATCCCTAAATTATTCCCAGTTTTAATATAATCAAAACCTTTAACTTCATAAACACCATTATTTTTCTCGCTTAAAAGAATAAAAAGATAAATGATTGTTGGAGCGCATGTTGCACCAATACAGTATTTTTGAAATTCTAAAAAATCCCAAAAATCTCTATTTTCCAGGTCTCCAATCATTGAAGAGAAAAAATCATTCCAAATATTTTTTGGGACATTAAATTTAGACAAAGAATCGTAAAAAGCTGCCGAAATAGGAGTTAAATCAGGATTTCCTTCATAGCACTTATCAACAATCTCCTTCCATTTCAAGATTTCTTTCTTTATAAAAGCTAAATTTTCAGGAAGATTATCTTTCCTATCATCAACTAAATTATCCGCGACTCGCATTATAGCATACATTACATTAAAGGCATCAACTCTCTCCTTATCTTTAACATGCGTAATAGCGTTGCAAAGATAAGATGTTGTTTGGCTAATAATAGACTCTGCTTCATTCAGTCCTTCCTTGATAAGCTCGTTTCGTTCCATTATCTTTTTAAGTTTAAGATGTTTAAAAGATATAGGGTTTCACCCGAGTTTCTTCGGAGGCAACGAGAGTTTACACGAGATAATCCCAAAGTGAGTGTGGGCTCGAGCAGAAAAAAACTCGAAGGGCGCTGGATCGAAAACCCGCAGGAGGTTTTCAATGGCATCCACAAATCAATCACCATTTTATAGGCAAGCAGAAGGAAAGTTCAATTCCGCAAAAACTACTGAAGAAAAATTAAAGTGGCTTGAAGAAATGATAAGAGAATGCCCCAAACATAAGTCAAGCGAGAAAATGCTTGCAAATCTTAAAACAAGACAGATAAAACTTAGAGAAAAAATAGAAAGTCCTAGGAAAACCTCAAAGGGCTCAAAGAGAATAGGGGTAAAAAAAGAGGAAATGCAGGCAGTAATTGTCGGCTTCACAAATACAGGCAAGTCCACACTCTTAAACTTATTAACAAACACACATCCACTAATAGGAGATTACGAATTCACAACAAAAGATCCGATAATAGGAATGATGCCATTTCTTGGAATGCAAATCCAGATCATAGAAATCCCTGCAATTGAGTCAGATTATTTTGATAAAAGTGTAGCAAATAGTGCAGATACAATTATCCTCCTTATTAGCTCTCTAGATCAGCTAGAAAAAATAAATAAGTTAGTTGAAAGATATCCTGGGAAAAGAATAATTGTCTTTAATAATTTTGATAAAAGTGAATCTGAGTTGAGAAAAATAGACGCTACATTAAAGAGTAAAAAGCATAATTATATGATCATTAATACAGAATCAAACCAAAATATCGAAGATCTAAAGGAAAAAATCTTTCAGAGCTTTAATAAAATCCGAGTATTTACTAAAGAGCCGGGAAAGCCAAAATCCAACAAGCCAATAATTCTTAATCCTGGAGCAAATGTTAAAGACGTTGCTGAAAAAATATTTCATGGTTTTAGTAGGCAAATAAAAGAAAGCTTTGTGACTGGCCCTTCAAGCAAATTTCCTAATCAAAAAACAGGCCTAAATCATATCCTAAAAGACATGGACATTGTAGAGTTTAGGACAAGATAAATTTAAATAATAAAAAGAAGTAATTTTAACATGAGAGAAAGAAAACTAACAAAAGAGCAAAAAAGAATCCTTACAATTGCAGGAAATCAGCAAATTGGCAA
Organism: Candidatus Woesearchaeota archaeon; assembly: GCA_964421685.1. Classification (GTDB taxonomy): domain Archaea; phylum Nanobdellota; class Nanobdellia; order Pacearchaeales; family GW2011-AR1; genus CAYQXU01. Next base: position 11,891 of record CAYQXU010000005.1, on the reverse strand, counting down.
AGTTGATTTAGAAACTTTAGCAGAGACTGTAGGAGTTAAAAAAGATCCTAAAGATTTGAATGAATTTAGATTTGGAGACTTAGCAGAAATAATAAAACAGGGCTACATCAAGTCTGAAACAGATTATTCAACACGCGGAAAACCTGTAGAAAGATTTTATCTAAGAGAAGGAACTGGCGACAAAATCCAAGCAAGGCTGCAGGGGCACTATGGACCTATTAGAAGAGTGGGTGCTTGGTTTAGAAGAACCTTTGCATTTATATTTATAATCTCCGGCCTCGCATTCATGCTTTGGCAAGATACAATAACAAACTCGACAGGAAATGTAATAGGATCTTCCTCGACATTATCATTAGACATCGCATTTGTTCTATCTTTTATATTAATGATTCTCGGCGGAGTTTTGCTATTTAAAAGTTTTAAGAAATAATTATTTTCAGTTGAATTTATGGTATATTAAGCCTCAACTTTCTGAGCCTCAGATAAATGACCATCTAGCTTTTTTAAAAGAGATAGAAAGGGAGAAACTAGTTGCTGATTCACCCATATTAAATAATCGCTGGTTTTAATCTCGCTAGGAAATCCAATATTTATCCCGCTTACAAAAGGATGTTCAACAATTCCAATTTTCTCTCCTTTTTTTATTAAATCATTTATATTTTCAAGATGCGTCTTAGCAGCTACTCTTGCTCTAGTATAATCTTCAAACAAGCCAGAATCACTCCATACAGGCCAAGAATGCATGTCTTCCATGCCTTCATAATATCTTTCTCTATGCAATTTCAAGACTCTATCCTCCATTCCTAAAATTTTCTTATGTAATGTATCTAAATGCGTAACATACTCCACTAATTTATTAGCAAGCTCTCCCCTTTCCTTTGAATAAGAAGCTTCAACTCTTTTTTCAATTTCCCCAGGAGATTTCATGAAGTATAAAAAATCTTCAACATCTCCTTTTCTTAAACGATGATCATCGGCAAATGGGTTAACAAAAGTTTTGATTTCATCATCTCCGATTAATATTTCAAGCCTTTCTAAGTGGGAAAGATGGTGTGAGTGCATACTATAAAGCGTGGGACTGCCTTCCAAGAATTCAAAGCTGCTAATTTTGATGTCACCATCTTTAGCATCTTTTAAATTTCTAGGAGGAAAATTAATCATGCCTCTCATTAAATCACTCCCAGAATCATGCCATGAAAACTTGTTTTTAACAGGGATAGCTAAATCGCTGGAAAAGAAATAATGTAAAGGAAAGTTAAGCCCATGTTTCCAGAAATCTAGAGCGTCTGTATATTTTTTTCTGGTTAATTCACCATCAATTACCCCTGTTTCAAAGATATCTCCATGATAGCTATGCGGAGGAATGAAATCACCAGACTCTTTTTCTGTGCCAAGGTCAACTCGCCTAAAGGTCAAAATCACTTCTCCTCTATTGTTTAGAACTTTTTCATAAAGTTTTGCAACTTTCTCACCTATCTTTTCATCAACATCATATAACTCTTCCAGCTTCCTTACCATTAAAATAAATGCCCTTTAGTATTTAAAAATAAATCTATTCTGTGATATCTATTTCCAACCCTTTCTTATAGGTGCAATAATTTCCTCAAGGTAATCTGCGATTGTATTCTTCAAATCAAGTGCGTGCAAATCACCTTTTTCAAAAGAATTTTCCAAGTCTTGGTAATTATCAAAAATTAAATTTCCACCGTACTTTTCATTCCTCTTAATTTCAATTTTCTCAAACTTTGGGAAAACAATAAGTCTTGCAATTGATAAAACAGGATTATTCGCAACATCTCCTTGCTTGCAATATGCTTTATTCATCTTTGATTTAATGTCGTCTTTGCTGTCTCTTATTGAAATAAAACTTTCTTTCACAGAGCTTGACATTTTTCCTTCAGCACCTTTCAAGCTAGGAATGATTGGCGTGAAAAGATAAACGGCTTCCTGTAAGCTAATTTCCTTGCCTTCGTCTACCCCTAACATGTAAATCTTTCGCTGGTCTAAACCTCCAACAACAAAATTAACTTTCAAAGCCTTGACATCTTCTATTTGCATTAAAGGGTAAATTATTTGGCTTATCTTAGCATTATCAATATCTCTAGCCACTTGCTGCATTGCTCTAACTCCTCTATTAACTGTAATGCTTAATGCAAGTTTTAATATATCATCAACATAGTCCAGTTTTCTTTCAAAGCTAGTTCCTTTGACAAATTCAGCTTTCAAGCCAAGAGCTTTAAACCCTTTCTCCCATTGTTTCATCTGGCTGTTGACAAACTCCCAATCCCCTTTTTTATTAAGCCAGGTATGCCAATCTGCAAACATAACTTTAACTTTGATTCCAGCTTTCTGCAAATCTAAAAGCTTTAAGATAGTTACTAAATGTCCTAAGTGGATTTCGCCAGAAGTTTCATACCCGCAATAAACAACCCCTTTCTTCAAAAAATCTTTGATTTTATCTTCATTAACAATCTCAACGCAATTTCTCTTGACCAAATCTATTTTATCCATCCTAAAGCAAAAGAATTTTAATTATTAAATCTTTTTATAATATGCTGCTTGAGTTATTTATCTTTCTTTTGCTTGGAATGTGTGCAGGCACATTTACAGGCTTAGCTCCAGGCATACATATCAACCTTGTTGGAGCAGTTTTAGTTTCTCTTTCTGTTTCTATACTCTCTTCACTAAACCCATCTTATCTAGTTGTATTCGTTGTTTCAATGTCAATAACCCACACATTTACTGATTTTATTCCTTCTATTTTTCTTGGATGTCCGAATGACGACACTTCTCTGTCAGTTCTTCCAGGCCACGAAATGCTCAAGCAGGGGAAAGGCCATTCAGCCATCTTGCATACAGCATACGGATGTTTAGCTGCAGTAATATTAACTATTTTCATTTCATATCCATTAATAATTTTAGTTAAGAAAATATATCCTTTAATACAAACAGCTATACCTTACATTTTAATAGCAGTGTCTGTAATAATGATTTTCTCTGAAAGAAAAAAATTCTTATCAATCTTAGTCTACTCTTTAACAGGAGTTCTAGGCCTTATTGTCTTAAATTTGAAAACGCTGAACGAGCCATTATTGCCGTTGCTAACAGGCTTATTTGGATCTTCTTCTTTAATATTATCAATAAAAAATAAAACCAAGATACCAAAACAAAAACTTGAAAAAGATAATGTTTCAATTAAGAATCTGGGAAAACCTTTGCTTGCATCTCTTATAGCTTCTCCTTTATGCGGCTTTTTGCCTGGCCTGGGCAGTGGACAGGCAGCTGTGCTGGGAAACACTATTTCGCGAACAGACAGAAAAGGATTTTTAGTTTTATTAGGTGCAACAAATACATTAGTCATGGCATTCTCATTTCTGTCGCTCTACGCAATCTCCAAAACTCGAACAGGATCAGCTGCTGCAATAAAAGATTTAATAGGAATTCCCTCAACGCCAACATTAATTCTTATACTATTCACGATGCTTTTTTCAGGGATAATATCTTTCTTCTTGACAAAAAAGCTCTCAATCTTCTTCTCTGAAAACATAAACAAAATAAATTACACAAAGCTTTCAATAGCAACTTTAATAATACTAGGAATAGTTGTCATAATAGTCTCTGGATTTTTTGGATTATTAATTTTTGCAATATCAACATTCACAGGAGTTTATTGCATTTCCTCAGGAACAAGGAGAACAACAATGATGGCTTGTTTGCTGCTGCCGACGATTTTATTATATTTGGTTAAATAATCCATGTAAATATTTATAAACCTGAAAAACACACTAAAGCTAATGGCACTTGAAAAAACTTTAAGGGGTGTCAACAAAGTAGGAAAAACATTTCTAACATCACTATTAGCAGCTGCAACCCTTTCTTTAGCAGGCTGCAATAAAAACACAGTAAATGTCCCAGATGACATAATTATAGACACCAAGCATATTGGGAGTATTGAAGGGGGAGTATATACTCCTTATGCTGAGAACAGTCATGTAGTCTGGAAAGGTGTGAAGGGGGCAGAGGTAGAGATTTTAAAAACTAATTTTAGAACAACAACACTTATAGGTGGAAAATACTCTATAGACAGCCTTCCTGATGCAGCTTATGAGGTAAAAGCAAGCCTTGGGGCGCATAATCCAGATACTGTTTCAGTGGTTGTTGAAAAGCAGGATAAAACAACAGCGGATAGCTTAAAACTAACACCTGTTAGAAGAGATGAATGGATCCTTTATGGAACAATACTCAACGCAGATGGGAACCCTGCCAGAAATCAAGAAATAGACATATTCCAGTCTAATTTAAGTTTGTTTGATAATCGCTGTGATCACTTAAAAGATTATCCGGGAAGCAGGGTTGCGACCTTTAGAACTAATCCACAAGGAGAATATGCCATACAAGATCTAATGAATATGCTTTATACTGTTTACTTCCAAACAAAAGCAGGGAAAAGGCTAAATTTTAATAATGGCACAACGTGCATTGAGAATGGAAATAGTGGACTTAATCAGCCAATAAATGAAAGAAATCTCTATATTCCCTGATCAAAACCACTTGCTAATTGTTTCTTGCTTTTCAAGTTCTTTCCCAAAAATGCTGTCAATCGTCCTTTTTATAATATCTAAGTTTTGTTTGAGGTAGCTAGAAAGCTCATACTTCTTAGCAAGCTCAAGTGCAATATCCAAATATTTTTTAATTCCCCCTTCATGAACTGTGAAAATTATTTTTCCTTTGCATTTAACACAAACGCCACTAAGAGGTGGTCGCCTCATAATTTCATTGCAGACAACACACCTAAATTCCTGTATTGAAAAATTTCTTAAATTACCTTTAGTGTCCCTAATAAAATGCCTTTCAATAATAAGCCTTGCAGTGTCAGAAGTATCAGCGCTCCTCAGCTTTTCAGCGAGAGCCATTTGGTGTTCTACCTTATCCTTCATGGTCGCCAAGATCTTATAACTAGAACAGGCAACCCCATCATTAATATTTGAAGTGTCATGTGTAAACCCAAGGTTTATGAAAGGGTCTCTCCCCTCTCTTAAAGCTTTCTTTATAGTGTAAATATCTACTTTAGAAGAATGCTCTCCCCTTTCAGCAGCCTCGTATAGCTCAAGTGGATAACTCATCGTCATCTCAAAATCCAAAATCTGTTCGTCAACCTCTCCTGCATCAATCTTCGCATTAAGCACCAAAGGAGCGTCTTGTGTTCCTCCTCTATGTGAAGGAAGAAACTTCATCGAGAAATTTAAGAGTACGTCAGAAAGAAGCATTATTGCAGCCTCATCACCATCACAATCTCGTCTAATAGCAGCATGCATATATGGGCTTGCAAAAATTCCTTGAGCTTGTGTAAAACCAATAAATCTGCAAATAACTCCCGCGCAATTATGAGGCGCCATGCAAACACCTATTTGGCCTATAAGATCTTCTTTTTTCTTAATATTATGGAACTTGTCAAGTTTGTAAAAATTTTCTAGCTCTTCATCAACAAAATTAGCAATTCTAGTAAAAACATCATCTGCTCTCTCGTCGGGAGAAGCAAGAGAGCTTGAAAGTAGAATATCATGAGGTTTTAATTCAAGAACCTGGTCATCACTTATTAATTTATTTCCGTAAACATCTTCGTTATATCCTAACTCTCTAAGTTTTTCAACACTAACAGAAATTTCTTTAGGTTTAAAGGCAACTAAAGGCAGCTCTGTAACATCAAATCTTATTGTCCCATCTTTGTTAACTTGCAAATCATATCTTGCTCTTAGAATTCCTTTAGCTAAATGCTCAACGTTTTTTTCCTCAGAAGAAATTCCTCTAACCCCCTTGACAAGCACAGGAATTTCTTCCTTGCTCAAATTGAGTTTTTCTACAGCACTGTCAAAATAATTTCTAATGTCAACCTGCCTGCTGTAATAGGGATTTCCAACAAGCCCATTAGATTCTTTAGAAAAACTCTTCTCTTTAGTTTCAAAGAAAAAGAATTCTTTTCTGCATTTATTATTGCAAACTTCACATGAAGAATAAATTGTCTCTTTCTTGCAGTTTTCGCAGAAAAATAATGGAAAAGAACTCCAAACTTTTCCCTCCTCACAAGCAGCCTGCACGCTTCTTAATCTTCCTCCCTCACTCCCAACAGGAAAAAGAACATTCGGGCTGCCTGTAAGTTTTCTTAGCTTGGCTTTCTCAGGCCTTGCCATCCTGGCGCCTATAAACTCTCCTGACTTGTCTTTAATCCTAAACTTAGATAGAGAATTAACAATCTCCAAAGGCTGCTCTTCAACTTCTTCTCTAAAAAAAGCAAAATCAAAAAAGTCTCTAAGTAATCCTTCTTTTTTTAAGATCTCAACATCAATTCCTAAATTAACAAAAAGAGCCTTGCTAATTTCTTCATTAATAACAACATTTTCAATAATAAACTCATGTTCAATTCCTAACAACTCAAGAGTCCTCTTAGCGCTCTTAAATTTTTCTTGTTCTGTTTTATTAAAAGGTAAAATTAACTTTCCACCAACTCTAGAATATTTCAACCATTCTATCAAAGAAAAAAATTGCTCTCTTGAAATTTCCTTCCAATAAAAAATAAAGCTGGGGTGAAGAGGAACTTTCAGTTTTTCGCTGAAATTAATCGCATCATCAAGAGAAACATTATAAGCATCGACATTTTTAGACACGTTTTCGTCAGCTTTCTGAAAGTCAAGGTGCCACCACTCCTCAACATATCCCGGTTTTATAAGAACATGATTCCTATTTGCCACATCTCCAAAAGGAAAAAGAATATCTCCAAGATAAATTACTTCTTCTACATCAGAGTAATACTTTTTTGCCTCATCTTTTGTTTTTAATTTTTTTACACTACCATTAAATAGCTTTACAATAGGCCCATCAATTAAATCACAAGAAGTTACAGCACATCCTTTTGTAGGTTTCTCAATTTTAAGCTGTGTTCCCAATGCAATAAATGAGTCAGTTATTGCCATTGTTGCAGGATGAATAGAAGTTGCACTAAATCCACTAGTTCTCCCTCGGCCATATCTAAATCTAAATCCTCCAGATCTCGAAGGATGCCCAAAGATGGGTCTTCCTGCAACAATATCTTTAATATAAGTTGGAGAAGTGTCGGCCTTTCCCTTTTCTCTTTTCTCATGGATTCTCAAATACTCTTCAAGAAAACTCCAATCAGAAAGCTTGAACCCTCTTTTTCTTAAACCAGCCACGTATCTATAAATTTTTGGAGCTTTCTGTGCGATACCCTCTCCAATAACAAGACAGTAGCCGCTTCGAAGATAATTCGTCTCTATTCTTTCAAGATTTTTGTAATTAGAAACCTCGAGTTTCTCAGATTTTTCTCCTGTAACTTGTATAGGAATATTTTTTGCTAAAAATAAAATCTCTTCTTCAGTAGGCATATACTGTAAATTAGTAATCCTCTCATGATAGTCAGTAAGCTCAGAAACAGCTCTTTTACTCTCTTCCTCAGTAGGGTCGTATTTTGCAAATCCAAAAATCTCCCTTAGATGGTCTAGAATAACAAGTGAAAATGCAGCGCCAGTTCCTCCAGCGCTCCTAACAGGCCCTGAATAATAAGCTGCTAAAAACTCTTTTCCATCTCTTGTTTTTTTTATTTTTAATTCAGTAAGTCCTTCTATTGGACTAGAAACAACTCCAAGAGTAGCATATGCAAAACCAACTCTTGTGCCAGCATCAATAGCCTCTAGTAAGCTGGCAAACTGGCAGAATTTTTGTTTAGCGATTTCTTCTGCAATCTGAACGCTGACAGCAGGATCAAGTTTCCCATAATCTTTTTCTAATTCTAATATTCTTTTTGATATATCCGAGTCCTGCATTTGAGGATAAATCGTAGATATTAAACCCACAACCTTTTCAGCCATAGACATGGCTAAAGGAATTTCAACTTTATCAATCGGGTCAAGACCTTTAGCTCTAGCCTCCTCGGCAATTTCATAAACTTTCTTAACCTCTTTTTCAAGATGTTTAAAATATTCTTGTGTGTTCATGTTTTAGTATAAAATTTGTTTTAACTCTCTAAAATCACTTATAGAAGGAATTCCTGTTTCTCTTACATACACTTCTAAACCATTACGAGGATTAAAAGCTACAGGAAACCCAACAGCTTCAAAACAACTAATATCGCTTGGGTGATCTCCAATATAACAAGTTCTGATTAATGGAACTTCCAAACATGCAGAAAGTGTGTGTAAATGTTCTATTTTATCTAAACTACTCCAACATCTCCCCCTTCCAGTAAAAGACCCATTAGCAGTTTCTAAACTCTGGCAAACATAATCTCCAAAATTAGCTTCTTCAGCAATCTTTCTAACAACTAAATCAACTCCTGAAGATAAAATTGCTTTTTTAAAATCATTATTAAATCCAAAAAAATCCAAAAATCCTGGTGAATAAGGAATAGGGAATAAAACTCTTTCAGCATCGCTAACTCTCTTTCCTTTTAACAAAGCAACTTGTTCGTTAAACCATTTTTCATACAGGCCAGAATTTCCAACATAGAAATCTCTTAACCTAATCCATTCTCTCTTTTCTTCTTCAGATAAAATTCCTTGCAAGGCATCCCATGTAGAAGAAAATGGCTGATTAGGATATTGAACAGCAGTTCCATCCATATCTACAACAATCAAATCGGTTTTCATCTTATTCAAAATCTAAAATTTTTACCTCCCTAAGCATTTTAGTCTGTTTTATTTTAAAATGATTTGAGGTCACTCAAAATCTAGTATCTTCACCTCCCTTGTTTTAAGATTAATCATTGGAACTTTGCAATGATCAGGAGTATTCCCAAATTTTTCTTGATAAGAAGTCAAGCTCTCCCAAGAGGATCCTGAAATAACTAGAATGTTTCCGTAATAAGTAACTCCGCTTTTATGAGTGTGGCCTGAAACAAAAATATCTGGGGCTTCTCCTATAAAATGAACATCTTTTTCAGACGGGAAATACTGCACAGATCCATGTTCTGGAGCAAGATGCCTAAATTTAAGAAGATACTCCATTATTTTCTCAGGGGAATTCATAGCTCTTATTTTCATTAAGCTAGGCACAGTATTAGCATAATAAGGGTAAGAAAAACCATGGTAAGTCAAAACATTAAAACCTGAGAAGTCTTTTGTAGAAGCTATATTCACCACAGTAGGATTTTCTGTAAGGATTACGTTCTCTAAATCATATAGCGCCCAAGCATATTTTTCATCAAAAAGAGGTTGCGGCTCCATAAGCCTAACCCCCTCGTGGTTTCCTGGAGAGATAATTATTTTAATATCTTTTCTTATTCTACCAAGAATTTTTGCCACATAATTAAACTGCTCTTCGAGATCTAAAATTTTCAAATCTCTTTCCTGGTCAGGATAATTTCCAACTCCAGTAACAATATCCCCAACAATGAATAAATATTTTATCTTGCTCACTTCAGGAGTATTTGGGACACTACCATTGAGGTAATCAATAAACTTCAAAAAACTCTCTTCCAAAAAGTTCCTGCTTCCAAGATGAATGTCGCTAATGAATAAAGCATACTCTTCTAATGGAGATTTTTTCCTTTCCTGTAAGACTACCTCTGGGAAAAAAATATCTTGGCAGAAAACAATATTTCTGTCTCCAGAGCCCTTAAAGGCAACAATTGCGTCTAGAGGAATTTCTTCAGCTTTTTTATAAAGATCTTCTTTATTTTGATTTATAAGCACCTTAATCGTTCCGGTAAGGTCTTCAATTTCAAAGATAATATTTTTATTTTTAGTAACTTTCTTGTCATAAACAATGCCTATTAGAGAGACACTTTGCCTATTACTAGAAAGTTTGTTTATAGAAACAAGATTTTCAAGTTCAGGCCTATTTTGGAGTATTCCTTTTAATTCTATGAACCGTGATTTGAAATACTTAACAAAGTCATCTAACCCAAACTTTTTTCCAGGTCTTAAATTTGAAGAAGCAATTTTAACATCACCCCCTAGTGGAAAGACTTCTATGGGGGGATAATTTTCCTCTAGACTCACTTCTTTAGAAATCTCTATACTTAATCCCAACTTTATCTTTAATTTTTCAAGCTTTCTTTGTTTCTCTTCAGGAAGATCTAAGAAAACTCTGCTTACATTTTCCTTATTCTTATAAAAAAGATCTTTTGTAATGATTTTTCCTTGTGTGTAGCTTTTTATTCTTTCAATTATAAGTTTTATAGAGTCTACATCTCCCTCCTCACTTAGAAGGTTCAAGATTTCATTGTCCACTAAGAGTCCGTTCTCTAAACAAAATTTTAATATCTCTTTAGATTCCATCTTATTTTAAGTTCTGATTTGGGAACCTTTTCTAGAGGTTTAATTCCAAAAGCTCATCATCCATAGATCAGAGACTCGTTTATGATTTCTTTAGCTTTCCTGGCTATTTCCCTGGAAATTGCTAGCTTGATCTCCCTCATTCTTCCTCCTCTTCCTTTGGAGATAACCCTTACATTAATAATTCCCAACATATCAAACTCTTGGATAATATCAGACACTCTTCTCTGAGTTAGTGCTTCAAATTTATTTTTGGCGCAAAGATCTTGATAGAAATTGTAAACATCTCCTGTAAAAATAGGCGCGTCCTTTTGGTCCTCACCCAACTTAATAATTGAACTTAAAACAATTTGAAATTGTTTTGGCTCTGTTTTTATTATGTCCAAAATCTTGTCCTTCTCCATCTTATCATTAGCTTCGTCAATATGTTTCACTAAGATCTTAGAAGAACCTTCTCTTTCAGCCAGCTCCCCAGCAATTCTTAACAAATCTAAGGCTCGTCGAGAATCGCCGTGCTCTCGCGCAGCAAATGCGGCGCATTTCTGGACTACGCCTTGTTGGACTGCGCCCTCTTTAAAAGCCATTTTAGCTCTTTTATTTAAAATATCCTGAAGTTGCAAAGCATTATAAGGGGGAAAAACAACTTCCTCTTCAGATAAAGAACTCCTAACTCTTGGATCTATTTCATCTAAAAAGGTTAGATTATTGCTTATTCCCACAATAGAGATCTGAGTCTTCGAAAGCTCCACATTAAGTCTTGTTAAGTTATAAAGGAAATCGCTTGAAATTTTCTTAACAGCCTGGTCTATTTCATCCAAGATCAGGACAATTGACTGCTTTTTAGAATCAATTACATCTATGAATTTATTATAAACCGCGTCAGTTGGCAGGCCAGTGATAGGGACTTCAGCCCCAAACTTTTTTATAAGCTCTGCGAGTATTCTATATTCTGTATCGGCAACTTTTTTAAGCTTGCAGTTAAGGTATTCTATTTTAAGATTAAAATTCGTATTCTCACTAGCCCTCTTTAAAAGCTCATCTCTAACAAATTGAATAGAAAGGGTTTTTCCTGTCCCTGTCTTCCCATAAAGAAAAAGGTTACTTGGCCTATCCCCCTTTAAAACTGGAGCGAGGATGGATGCAATTTGTGTTATTTGTGAATCTCGATGGGGGATCTCTTCTGGTTTATAATTTATTTGTAAAAGGGCTTTATCTCTGAATACATTATTTTTATTAACTGAATCGAAGATTTTTTGTATGTTTGACATTTTGCCTCTTAATACCCGACACCTTAATTTCCCATAGAAACTCAACCCTAAATGAATTTCACAACGAGGAAAAATTAAGTCTTTATATAAATGATTCTAACTACTAAAAAAGAAAGACACCCTGATTTCAAATGGAAAGATTGTTTTTATGTTTCTTAAAAATGAATGGTTGAGATAATTAATTTTCAAGTAAATTTACAAATGAAACTCCCAATCACAGCAAGCTGTGGGGTAAGCCTAGATAGGAATCTATAAAAAATGTCTAAATTTTTATTATTAACTATTGTGAACTACCCACAGACTAAAGTCAGGGGCGTCCACTTGATCTGCTAACACT
>CAYQXU010000004.1:0-28072 GCA_964421685.1 Candidatus Woesearchaeota archaeon | reverse complement strand
ACGAGAGTTTACACGAGATAATCCAAAAGTAAGTGTTGGCTCGAGCAAAAAACCGCAGGTTTTAAAATGCCAAGCAAATTAAAAAAAGTAAAAGCAGCAGGAAGATTCGGAGCAAGATATGGAAAGAAAGTCAGATCTAAGATTGCCGCTGTTGAAGAAAAGCAAAGAAAAAAGCAAAAATGCCCCTACTGCGGAAAATTAGGAGTTAAAAGATTATCTAAGGGAATTTGGCACTGCAAAAAATGCGGAAAAAAATTTGCTTCAGATACTTATTATTTAAGTTAAAATGGATAAAAGAATAAAAAGAAATTTGCAGAAGATACTTTTAGCAGGAACTTTATATTTGGGAGTAATAAGACCCATCTGTGATTTTGCAGCAGGCGCGGATAGCCCATTTTCTAGATATATGGCAAAACCAGTAGGCAATCTAATTTATGGAGACTTAAATAGCGAAGAAAAATTTAATGACTTTTTAAAAGATAGAAGAACACAAATAGCAAATGAAGGACTGCCAGCTTTGGCTTCAATATTAACCTTTCCATTTAATCCAGATTATGATTCTTATAAATATCCACCAGATTGCATATTAATAGGGTAATAAAATGTCAACTTATAAGTGTTTCAAGTGCGGAAAGAAGATTGTTAGCAATGCTTTAGATAAGAGGTTTGTTTGCCCATCATGCGGCTGTAAGATCTTTTTCAAGCCAAGAACAAAGGTAAAAAAGATAAAAGCAGTTTAATAGCGTTAATAATCTAGAATCAGGGCTTCACACGTTTAATTTCAAAAACATGGAAAATACAATGTCTAATGAAAAAATTCAAGAAATTCAACTTATAGAGCAAAACTTGAATAACTTAATTATGCAGAAGAATGTTTTTCAGATGGAGCTTTCTGAAATAGAGTCAGCTTTAGCTGAAATTGAAAAGTCTGGAGATGAGGTTTTTAAGGTCATAGGCCAGCTGATGATAAAAACAGAAAGGTCAAAAATTAAGGAAGACCTCCAAAATAAGAAAAAGCTCATTGAATTAAGGCTTAAAAGCCTTGAAAAGCAGGAAGCCTCTCTTTCTCAGAAGTTTGAAGATCTTAGAGCTGAATTTATGTCTAGCATGGAAAAATAACAACAAAAAAATACGAAATATTTATAAATACATGCTATATATCTTTAATATGGTTTTTGACAAATTAAAAAAAGCTCTCTCAGGATCAGATATTTCTGACGATGAATATGTTGAGATTGATCTTGAGCAGCACGAAAAAGAAAATAAGGTTCTTATCAAGCTTTTTGTCTTGAAGCAATATGAAGATGTTAACGAAATCCTCAATTGCTTGAGAGAAGGATACACAATTGCTATTGTTGATATAAGAACATTAAGGCAGAAAGATCCAATAGAGCTTAAAAGAGCTGTTTCAAAGGTAAAAAAGACCGTTGATGCTCTCGAAGGCAGTATTGCCGGATTTGGAGAGAATATGCTAATTGCAACCCCTTCATTTGCAAGAATCCACAAAGATATTGCAATGCCTCCAAAAGATGAGATGAGGAGATCTAAGTTTGATTAGATAATTTTATTATTTATTCTTTAAACCTATCTTCTGCTGTTCAATAAACTTTATAAGTTTAGATATTCTATATAAATTATGAAAATTAAAGGGGTTTTATTCTTATTATTAGTTTTAATTACTTTGCAATTTGCAAGCGCAGTTACTACGCCGATAATAGTCCAAACATTTTCAAATCATGATATTATGGTCAGCGTTTTAAGGCCAGGATACGTTTACAATCTTATAGAAAGTTTTCATGGTGTTTCTGACACTGATGGAAAGTTTTCAGCAACGCTAAATACAAACAATAGTGATAAGATAGACATTAAAGTTTGGGTGAAGAAAGACAATCAGGCAATAGCTACTCAAAAATTTAAGGGATATGATGTCGGCAGCCCTATAAATCTTGAGGTTTACCCTGAAGGTTATAAAAAGCCAGAGCCTGTAATTAATACCTCAATTGAAGAGAATTCTACATCTAATGAGACTGTTGTGAACAATACAAATGAAACAGTTAATGACACTCAAGCGCAAGGCTCTTTATTAACAGGAGCAGCAATAAAAGAAGGCAAATCTTCAGGAAAAACTCTTTATTATATAATAGGTGCAATTGTATTATTGGGGATTATTGGATTTACTAGTGCAGTCATGCTAAGAAGAAGAGAATATTCTCCTAAAGAAATAAAAGTTAGGAAGCTTAGCGAGATACAGAAAGAAAGACAAGAGATGAAAGGCAAAAGTGCTGAAGAATACAAAAGAGCTTATGAGGCCGCACAGAAAAAAGTAGAAGAATCTCAAAAAGAGATTAATAAGCTGAAAAACCAGGAAAAAATAAAGCAGATTGAAGATAGAATTGCCAAAGAAAGAGATGAAGTTAATAGATTAAGAAGAGGGTATTAAACTCTTGATAGAACAATTCCTCCAACAACAATAAGGCTTATTCCTAAAACTTTTACAAAATTTATTGATTCTCCCATAAAAAATCCAATTAATACAGCAAGGGCAATACTCCCCCCTATAATAATCGGCCCTCCAACAGATATTGGAAGACCTTGTCCATACGCTTTAAGAACAAAGAAATCAATTGCTAGTGCACACACTCCTGCAAGAACAGCAAAAATAATCCCTTTGGGATCTGTGTATAGGGTTGTGTTCTTAACATTTGGTAGAAAGAAAATTAATCCTATAACAACAGCAGTTAGAGAAACAAGAATTGCTCCAAAAAGATTATTAATATGCTTAGATGCTTGTTGATGAAATACTGTCCATATCCCGAATGCAATAGCTGCGATCACTGCAAAAATCAATCCAGGTATCATGATAGTATGTTTACTATTTATTATATAAATTTATCATTTTAATTAAATCAAACTCTCGCTAAAGAAAAAACAGTTTTCAATGCAACAACGATGGTTGTTGGCACAAATAAAGAGAGCAAAGCTCCAAATGTTGATGATACTGTTTTGTCTATTCCTATTCCTATTAATGACCCAGACACACTTTCCAGGCCAAACTTGCTTACTATTACTATAATAGCGCCCCCTATAAGAAATAGTTGAGAGTCTCTTCCTGAAATTTGTATAGAAAATCCTATAATTAATCCCAAAAGAACAAGAATACCATAAATGTAAGGGCTGTACTTTACTATATTAGGCAGAGAAAGAAATGAAGAAGTGCTAAGACCAATAACAACAGCTAAAACAACTCCTGCAAGAAATGCCCATGCTCCAAACGAATTTTCCTGTGCTTTTATTACCATGATCTTATTAATTCAATATATTTGAAATATATAAATTTTTTCGAAAACAAAAACCATAAAAATTTGAGTATATCCTTTAGAACCGAAATATTTATAAACCATAGTAACTCCAGAATGATTACAAAAATGAAAACAAAACTTTTCACCTCGGTGATTTTAAGTGCATTTTTACTTACACTTTTGGCAAATTTTATAAGCGCAGGTGGGCCATTTACACTTACAGCTGTTTCTGTTCCTACCTCTGTTCAAAATAATGCAAGTACTTTCAATGTAATATTTAATATGTCTTACACAGGAGCACTTCCTTCAATTAATGTTGATCTTTCAGGATCAGCTATAACTCAAGGATCTGCAACAATTTCAGTTTCTAGCCAAGTAACACTAAATAAAGACGAGCCTAAGCAAATAACAGCAGTAGTTTCATTTACTAATGGCCAGACAGGATCAATTGTCGGGCATATTCATGCTGTTCCTGAATCAGGAACTCCTGAAGATTTGCCGTTTACAGTTACATTAACAACTACTCCTCAAGGCGAATTTAGTTTTTGCGCATTTGATAATGGAGTTAGAGAAAATCCCGGAGATTTAAGAGTAAGCATAAAAAACTTTCAAGTTACAGGATTTGGCAGCAATCACGAATGGCTTCCTTTTGATCAAGTAGAATTTGATGTAAAGGTTGAAAATAATGGAAATGATGATGTTAATAGTATATCTTTAGAATGGGGTATTTATGATAAATCCAGAGATGATTGGGTTATTAAGCCAGATGAAGCAGAGAACTTTGACCTTAGCAACGGAAACGATGATACTTATACAGTAAAATTCAAGATAGATGATAAAATGGATGAAGATCTTCAGGACTTGAAAAATGGAAATAATTACGTTCTTTATGTAAGAGCAACAGGAGAAGTTGACAACACAAATAAAGATAATACTTGTGCCAGCGATTCCCAAGATTCTTCAATTATTATTGAAAGAAACTTTGTAGTGCTTAAGCCTCTTCAATTTTCTGACAGCATCTCATGCGGGGACAATGTCACTTTAACAGGAGATTTATGGAACATAGGAAGCAAAGATGAAAAGAGCGTTAACTTAAAGGTTGTTAATACTGAGTTGAAGATAAATCAAAATGTAGATGTAGGCGATATAAACTCGTTTGAACATAAGAAAGTTGATATTAATATTCCTATCCCGGAAACTGCTAAGCAGAAATCATATACATTAACATTTGAAGTTTATGACGAGAATGGCGATATTTTCCAGGACAAATACAATAAAGATGATTCTAGAACAAATGCAATTTTGACAGTTGCATCTTGCACTATAAACAAAGCTCCAACAGCAACAGTCTCTGCTGATCTTGCTTCAGAGGCAAAAGCAGGAAGTCAGCTTGTTGTTAAAGCAACAGTTACAAATTCAGGAGACAATCAAGCAACATACAATTTAAATGCAGCAGGTCATGGCAGCTGGGCAACACTTGTAAGCACAAATCCAGATACATTAACATTAGCTCCTGGAAAATCAGGGGACGCAACATTCACATTCAATGTAAATAAAGGAGTGTCTGGCGATCAAACATTCAACATAGAAGTTGTTTCAAATAATCAGCTTGTTGCAAATCAGCCAGTGTCTGTTGCAATTGCAGAATCAAAAACAAGCTTGTCTTCAATATTCGGAAACAACTGGTATATTTGGCTTATAGGCGCATTGAATGTTATTCTTGTTGTGGTTATAATTGTAATTGCAGTTAAAGTTGCAAAGAAGTAAATTTATTAACTTATTTTAATATTGAATAAAATGGATGGAAAATTTTATGATTTTAATTTTGTTGAGAGAAGTGGAAATAAGACAGTTATTCTCCCAACTTTTCTAGAAGGTAAATTTGGAAGAACTATCCACGAGGAAGTTTTTGCAAAATACAAAAAATTTCCTTCAGTTAGGGGAACTAATCGTGAAATTGCCTATGATAAAAAAGATAAAATTGTAATAGGTTCAAATCCTTCTTATGCTGTTGCTGTAAATGAAATTTTAAGAGCTAATGGCTTAAACCTTAGAACAGCAAGTCCAGCTGATCTTGAACGAGTCTTAAAAACAGGAGCTTTACCTTTACAAGGGCAGTATGAAGATAGTGCTTTAGTTTTAAGAGATGAAGGCGATCCAAATTCTTATTTAGCAGGTAATTTACTAAGCCAAGTAAAAACAAGAGACTCAAAACAAAAGATGCCTGCAATGATTCCGTTATATAGCTTGGATTTAGTCAAAGACCCAGATTCACCTCATGGATTGGCATTTAAGCTAAGAGATGATGCTGAATTAATTTATGCTCCTATTTTATCTGCAAAGAATAATAGAAAAACATTTTCTGTAACTGTCAAATCTACAGGACTACCTAAAGAGTTAGGAGAAGGAAACAGGACTCTTTACACTAGAGATTCTGGACTTTCTGGGGTTTACCTGGACGTGAGTCTCAGCCTGTTCTCGGGCAGCGGGGATCTTGCTGGCTCTAACGAGGACGGTCGGGTGGTCGTCGTCAGCGCCGAAGGCGCTGCGTCAAAAAAATAATTTTACCTCTTCCCAAAAATTCCCTTATAGAGTTTTTCCCCAGACGTTTTCACGAAGTAAAACGTCTTGAAAGATTTTACTTTCTTTTAAACATTATTTTATACAATCTTTCCCAAAACTTATTTTCATCTTCTATCTTAATAATTAATACTCCAAGCAAATATCCAATTAATCCTCCTACGATAACGTCGCTGAGAAAATGCAGGCCAAAGTAGACTCTAGATAATGCAACTAGGCAGGCAAAAACAATCCAGACATACTTGAAATTAGGAAATTCTTTTTTTAATATTGGAATCGCGCAGAACGCGAGCATTGCTTGGAAGCTTGGAAATGAAAAATCCCAAACAATATGTGCAGCCTCTTGAAGGAATTGGGGTGTTGAAACAATTCCTAGAATGTAAGGCCTTTGTCTTTGAACAGCTATCTTTAGAAGAAAGCTTGTCACAACACTTAGAAAAATAGTAAACCACAAGGGCATTATCCACTTTCTTTTTCTCTCTTTCCACAAAAACAAGCTTGTCAGGAAAAGAAAAATAATAATTGTGCTTACAAAAGTAACTCCGCTAAAAATATCATTAAGTACTAAATTTCTAATCTTTTCAAATGCTGTTGAAATTCTCGCGTCTAGGTAAAAGCTTAGAATTATCAAGGCAGCAAAAAATACTATATACAACACTAGCTTTTTACTTCTCATTTTTTAATTAGTGTTAAGTTATTTAAATAGCTTTCCCGCTTTATTTAGATGAGAGGCAAAGATAAAGTAATCCTAAGTCTTTTTTCAAGATATGTCTTCTTGGCATTAATCGCTGTCTTTGCATTTGATTTTATCTACACTATTTTCAGGCCTTTGACAATATTCCCTGTCTATTATTTATTGAGAATATTTTTTAATGCTTCTTTGAATCATAACATAATATTTATTGGTATTCCTATTGAAATTATCGACGCATGCATTGCAGGATCAGCCTATTTCCTTTTATTATTTTTGAACTTGTCTATACCTAAAATAAAATTTTCCAAAAGAGTTAAATTGATATTATTTTCCTTTTTAGTGCTTCTTTTAATAAACATTTTTAGGATTTTCTTGCTGTCTTTATTAGCAGCTTCTGGATCTTCGCTTTTTGATATAGCTCATAAGTTTTTCTGGTACTCTTTAAGCATTATTTTTGTTGTTGGCATATGGTTTTTCGAAGTTAAATTATTCAAAATAAAGCAAATACCTGTTTATTCTGACCTGCAGCCTCTTTACAAAATGTCATCTCTAAGAAAATAGGTTCTATTTACTTTTTAACTCAACAAAAGTCTTAGTCATAAATCTTTCAGTTGCCTTTAGAATTTCACAGCTGTTTATGTCCATCACATAGCACGCGTTTCCTATTTGCTGAATCTTGGTTTCATTTCCCCTTTCTATTTTTATAAGCATGTATTCTTTATCATTGCAGGAGGCATTATTGTCTTTTATTACCTTAGATCCTAAAGCTTGATATAAAAGTGCCAGGTTTTGAACTCCTATAATTCCATCTCCATTGCAGTTAAAATCCTCTTTACTATTAAATACCATAATTGATTTTTTGCTTATATTTCCATCAAAAGGAATTTTTTCCAGCTCTCGGGGATCATTCCTAAGGTAAAATGAATGCTCTACATTTTTAACAGCATTTCCTGTAATTCCCGAGGAATAAGAAAGTTTTAAAATAGTTCTGTAAGGAGCTATCTCTTTAACTTTTGCAAAATCAACTCCTTGATATGTAAAATGCGTTTGCTTGTAGCTTATAAACATCCAGATTCCGAAAAATAAAACTAAAACTCCTAGAAATAAGAAAAGATTTAAGACTATTTTATCATATCTTTTTTCTTCCAGCTTTTGTTTTTCAATGTCTGTGTTATTGTTTTCTTCCATTGTTTCTTTTTTCATTTTTGGAACCTCGTTCGTTTTGGAAACATTTCTAAATGTTTATTTATAAGTTCTATTTAATATTCAACATCTTGAATAAAAATTCATCAGTTGCTTTTACAAGATCTTGTTTTTGTCCTTTAATATAAACACAATTTTTGTCTTGTGTAATCTCACTAGTGTTTGATTCTTCTATTATTATAAAATTATTATCACAGTTTTTTACAGGTAAGCTTGAATCTTGGCACTTCTCGCCCTCGAGACAAGCATATTGCCTTCTTAATATAACCTGATCAAGATTTCTATAAATTTCAAATTCTGCGCTAGTATCTTGGGAAGATATGTAAAGAGGCTGGCCAGAGTAGCTATTAAGGAGATTAACACTGGTGTTTAAAGAGGCTACTTGATTAGGATTAAAGCTAAAGTAAAAATTAAAATTTCCAAGAACAAGCTGCCACAATCCATTATTATTTGAAAATATAAATCCTTTGTAATTAACTTTATTTTGAGATGCCGCGGTGTTGTCTTGGTTTAAAAAAGAATATCCTGCTGTACTCATTACCATAAGCCCTATCAAAACAGCGCCTATCAACAATTGGTTTCTCTTCCTTTTTTTATCTTCTGTTTCCTTAGACATTATTTTTCTCATGTTTTAAAGTCAATTTTCTAATATAAAAAGCTTTCTTTATGGATAAATAACTTCCTATAGGTTTATCTATTAGCAAACTGCAAATAAAATTTTCTTTTAGTTCCAATGAACCTTTTCCAAAGGTTCCCAAAATTTAATTATTAAGCATTCGCTAAACCTTAAAAATAAAAAGAAAAAAAGAAAAAGAAAGAAAAATAAATTTCCTATTTAAGCAGTTGTTGTTACAACAGTGGCACTTGTCGATGAAGTTCCCTTGTAATTCATTGCTGTATCTACAGTTTGTGTTCGTAGATATGTAGCAGCGTTTACAGTATCAGGTGCATTGTAACCAGCAACAAGTAAGGCAAGTTTGCTTGTCAAAGTACTACTTGCGTAGCCTTTAATCAAGAATTCTCCTGCTCCAACCTTTGTTGCAGTTGTCCATGCATCTCCACAGTAAGCTCCTCCTACTAATGTAGCAGCAGCTGAATTAATACAGCTTCCTCCTACAACAATAAGGTTCTTTGTGCTTACTGAACTGACTTCACTGTCCTTTACTAAGACTCCTCCAATTGAAGTTGTGCTTCCTGTTGTTCCTGTTGTTCCAGGCGTTACGGCAGAGTTAATCTCTCCAACATATAATTGTGCGTATACTTGTGATGTTGGAATACTGATTGTAGCTGTTTTCTGATCAGAATCACTTGAATCTTTTTCTGTAAATGTTCCGTACCAGTCAACATCATCAGTGAAATCACTGTCGCTAGCTTTTGTAGCATCATTGTGGTATTTTGTTGATGAGAACAAAATATCGTTTACACCAACACCATCTGTACTTGTTCCAGCAGGTCTTGGTTCTAGATCTACAACAACAGCGTGGTAATTTGTATCATCATCTTTGCCTTCAAAGATGGTCAAACCAGGTTCAGCTAAACGTGTCAATCCATCTTCAGGGTTTAGCAAGTATACTTTTGTTCTATTTGCAGTGCCTGTTGATGTGAAACTATATGTTAATTTTCCAATTGTAACATTTGTATAGTTTGCAAGCGCAGCTGCAGATGTGTTTAAGTATCCTCCTGCACCACCAATTGTCCAATTTACTGAGTTTCCATCAGCAGATGCACCATTGTAAACAGCAGTAACACCAGTATACCCATCTCCATCTGGGAACCAAAGTTTAGACACAGTTGTAGCGCCAGCCAATCCAAATCCAGTTAAACTGAAACTTTGAGGGGCGTATAGCCCTAACAAAGAACCACTATTCATCTTTATTGTTGGGTAGATGACATACTCTCCAGCTCCAGAGTCACTAACTGGATACTTTATAATAACGCCAGCGGTTTCTCCACTATTTCCAAATGTGACAGTATATCTCTTACCATCAATATCCACTGTTCCAGAACCTTCTGTACTTGTGAAAGTTGTTTCGTAAGTTTCACCAGTCATAACATCTCTGAATTTAACTCTATCATTGGTGATAGCGTTAGATCCTGTTGTCTGATTGTAAACGTCATACAACTCAATAAGATGTCCGTAATCCTCATTACCAACAACTGCATATTTAGATTTCGCAGCGTTATAAGAAAGGTTAGTTCCTTCTAAAGTGGAAATGCTATAGTTGGAGTTATCTCCTAAGGACCATGATCCGCTTTCATTATGTGCAAAGTCAACAGATTTCATGTTTCCTGCATCATCTTTAAACTCAACACTAACTGTATTGTCTCCGGAATTTTTCACAGAGACCATTCCTCTATTTGGATCATTGAAAGGAGAGCTTAGTCCAGCAAAGTCTAGCTTGAATGTTCCGAACACAGGGTCAACAAATGATTTTCCTTCAAGGATTGCATCATTTGAGGAATCTGGTCTAGATACGGCAATAGCTATCTCTGTTGCTGCAGCAGCACCTCCCGTGATGTAGGCATAAGTTCCTTGGATAGGATCATTATCCTCACCAATAGTAACAACTCCTCCTTGAGTAAGAGTTATTTTATCAGCCCCTACAATAATAGTAGCTGACAACTTAAGATTTGTTTCATCAGCTGTTTTAACTGCTACACTAATTCCATTAACGTTCTTAGAATCTGCTTCTTTAATTTCTTTGTTCTCGGAAACTCCAGCACTGTTTGTTATTTTTACGTTAGCACTGGTATCAGATGCAGAAATTAATTCAACAGTATAAGTTGCTCCACCTATTGTTACAGTAGATGAAGGGTTATTACTATCTAAAGTAATAGTTTGAGCCTCTTTTAAAAGAACTATCTTAGTTGTATCAGAGATTGTAGTATCTGCTGAGATAGTAAACTTCTGACCAAACAACTGAATTTCTTCTCCTTGGGAGTCTGGGCTTGTAAAGTTAATTGCAGCCATTGTAGCTGATGCATTATACAATCCTCCTGTTCCAGTAGTTGAACTGTTCAAGCTTATACCGATTGCAGGGTCATCACTACTTGTTGGTTGTTTTTCAAATATAACTCTTCCAGAGTTATCTCCATCTGGTCCTCCTGTTATAAGCTTTATAGTAGATGTGACTTTAGAGTTCACATTTCCTGAGAAAGCATAGTCAGCAAGAATTGTTTTAAGATCATTCTTTGTAATTGTTGACTTTACAGCATTTAGTGAAGTGTTAATCCAAATTCTATCTTGGCTTGTGTCCAAAGACACAACTTCTCCACTTGTTGTAGCTGTTGTTCCGCCAGTTCCTCCGCTTAGATATCTTTGAAGATCTGTTTGTATGTTTCCAGCTTCAAGACCGTCTAAAAAGGACACTCCTTGCCCTGTACCGTAGACAATTGCTACATTTGCAGCTCCTCCAGCCACGAAAGGCATAGGATAATTTGCTGCAGCAGCAACTCCCATGGTCATTCCGACCAATAAGGTACTAGTTGCAAGTGCTGATATTTTTCTAAAATTTAATCTCATTTTTTATAATTTATAACCTCCTTTCAACTCTATGGACTATGTTGTCTATGACAACCTTCCTTAATCACACAGTCATAGGGAAAACTATATGTTTAAGTGAGTATGAATCTAATCCCTATTAGATTGCCCCTAAGAGCGTAACTCTCCTAAGGATTTCCCTTTAAAAAGGTTATCGCCTATTTTTTCTATTTTAAGCAAAAAGCCCATTTTTTGGGCTAGTTTACTTATAAAGCTTATGGTGTCACTTCCATATTAATACATAATTTAGATCATTGTTTATTCCCCAAAAAATCAAAAGCTTTATTAAGCACATTTACTCCTAGTTTATATCTACTTAGAAAAGATATATAAGTAGATAGTATATATTTAAGATATCTATTGAACAAAAATAGATATTTATCCCGTCGACAAAATGACAAAGCAAAAAATTAGGGAGATTTCCCTTACGCAAGAGGAAGGAACATTTTCTTTTTTAAAGAAGCTGACACCTTCTAAAGAAGAGTACGATTTTGAGGGAATTTCAGCATTAAGAGCACTTTTAAGCAATGAAAGAGCCAGAATTTTGCATTTTATCAAGGTAGAAAAGCCAGTTTCAATTTATTCTTTAGCTAAGAAACTAGGCAGAACCTTTAAATCAGTGAGCGATGACATTAAGCTTCTTGAAAGGTTTGGACTTATTGAGATTGCACAAGAAAAGACAAAAAATAGGGTAAGACATAAACCGATTCTTTCAGCTGACTTAATAACCATAAATATTAAGATTTAGTAATAGGCTGTGAATACTATTTCTACAGAAACTCCTTTTTTAGAAAAAGACCCTTTATAACCTCTTGAATTAGGCGTTTTAATACCCTTTTCCAAAGAGACTAGATTTCTTCCATTTCCAGATATATTAAAAGAATAAGCTTTATACTGACTTTCATTAGTCACTACCCAACTTTCTTTAGTAATATTTCCAATTGTAGTACCTAAAATCGCACAACTATTCTTTCCATCCACACAAGTAGAATTGTCATAACATTCAAACAAAAGCTCTCTTATAGGTAAAAAACCTGTTCTCACATCTTCACAGCTAGAGGTGTATTCTAAAACAGAATTAATGAAACTTTCAACCTTATAACTCTGGCTTTGATCTTGAGATGGCTTTCTAAGATAGACGCTTAGGAAAACAAGCAAAATTATAAGTACAATCACAACTATTATTCCAAAACCTATAAGCTCTTCTTGCCCATGTTTCTTTTTTAAATTTTTGTTTTCCATTATGTTACGTTATAACTAACTAAAAGTTTAGCTAACTCACATTTATCATAAAAATTGCCATGACTAGTTTCTTTTCTGCATAATGTTACAAAATTATATTCATAAGTGCCAGAAACACCCCCAGGATGTATTTTTATTATATTGCAATTCGGAAAATTTGCACTAGTACATTCTACATTTCCATTTATCTTAGGATAAATTTTTATTATTTCTATGTTTGAAACCCCCCAAAAACTGCTATATTTATTTTCCTCCTGTTTTAGAGCCATAACTTTATTAGCATCTATACAGTCAATTTTATCATTTCCAAAACTATTTCCGCAAGAAAATTCAGGAGAGCTCGCTAATTTAGCCACTAAAAGTTGGGCATTTTTCTCTTTAAGATCTGTAGCTTCATTTTTTAATCCAGAAAATTTGAAGCTTACAAAAGCCAGGCCAACTAAGGCAAAAAACAAAGTAACAGCTAAAAGCATGAATGTTGTTTGCTGTATTTTCATTTGTGAGCGTTTTGACTTTGGCAAAGGTTTATTATTTAATTTCAAAGTCAAGGCGCGAATTGCTTTATTTTTCATTTTTAAATATCTAACAATGAAAGCCTAAAGGCTTTCTCTTTTTTAACTAATCTCTGTATATCTTGGGTTATTTCTTCTTTGACAATTGCTGAACCAAGTTTTAGGTAATTAATTGAGGAGAATTTCTCATAAAATCCCTTATTTTTTATTAGCTCTATTAATTCAGTTTTATCTTCAGGATAAATTACTTTAAAATAACCTTTTATGCTGCATTTTTTCTTTTGCCCAAAAAGAATATCTGTGTTTTTCTGGTTAGCAAGGCTTATTAGTTCTATCTTTAATCTTTCAATTTTTTCATCTAGTTCTTTCTTAAAGTTCTGCAGTTTTTCGTATTCATCAACTAATCCATTATCGTTTGCCATTTTTACCACAGCTTGCAATAAGCCCTGTCGTTTGCATTTTTAATTTCATTAGATATTAAAGAAAGTATTGTTAAGTCATTAGAACTATTAAATTTTCTTGCACTCTCTTCTAAACCAACAAGATTTAAGTTGGTATTGCAGTTTTTCCTAGCGATATCCATTGATTTTTGATCGTATATTGACGCTAGAATCTCAACTCTTTTCATGAGTCTTTTAAGCTGGCATTCATAAACATCTTTTTCAGAGAATATTGCAGCATACATTAAAGAATCTCCCTCAAACTTAATAGCTTCTTCATTGTTCCTTTTTAATATTTTATTAGCCACATTAATGTTGACATCACAACTTGTTCCTGTAAAACAGATTTTCTCACTTTCTTGAGGGCAACTTGCCGAGTTTGTTGCATTAATAACATTATCTAGCTTTAAATCTCTTATTTCCTTTGTTATATTTTCAGGAGCTTTAATGAAACAATAAATTTTTGTTTTTGAAATTAAATAAATTAAATCTGCTGTCTTAAAAGGCAGTTCAAATGGTTTTGAGAAAACATAAAAGTTTTTGCCTTCAGAAGAGTTTTCAGAAAAAATGTATTTATTCTCGAACGAAGCTTCCAAGCCGTTTTCAGTCCAAGCGTTAAAACTTTTTTGAGAGACTTTTATTGTTTGCTTTCCAAAATTGCCAGCTTCGCTGCAGTTATTGTAAAATCTAGTTTCAACAGGAAGTTCAAGTGAAGTGACTTTTCCTGATTCAAACCCAATTTCAAGAGGATTAAGAATTATTCCAACGTCTTTGCTTGTTACAACATTAGTTTCCAGATTATTTGTTTTTATTAATTGAGTTGCAAAATAAATTGACATAAATAAAATTACAGCGCCGACAATAATTGCAAAAAGCCATCCAAAAGGCATTTCAACAGAGGCTTTATTATTTACCATTTTAATCAGATTTTTTTAAAGTTACAACGTCCTCTCCGAATTTTTTCTCTAGAAGCATAGAAACTTTTTCATTTACCGCGCTAAAGCAAAATTTTTTTGTATTTCCTGGAAGAAGTTTATTAAGGTCTATATGCTGAATATTTACAAGAGGCAGCCCGTCAATAATTTTATTATCTTTATCGACAAATTCAAGATTTTTATCTCCTCGATCTTCAAAACAAATTTCACTTACTTTTGAAGGGAGCAAATAAGTTACTTTTTGTGATCCTTGCGCCCCCTTCCACATAGAGTCTATATCTTTTTGAAAAGATGTAACAAAATCTCCTGCTTTTGCAGAGTCGTTTACTCTTAGAAATGCCCTTATTGCATAAAATGCAAAAAAAATGAAAACAATAATGAGTATTATAGAAAAAATCATGCCAAATGATAATTGCATCTGAGCCCTAGTTTCTTTTTTTACCATTTTTTTTCTTTTTTATTTTCTTTAATTTTTTTGGCTCAGGCATTTCGGCATATTCCTCTAAAAGCTCATTGATGAATACTCTATCTTCATCTTCACAAATCACACTAACATAAACTCTTTTATCTCCATAAAAAATATCTATCCTATGCCCCCTACCATTGATATTTATGGGATCGTGCATATCTTTCAACCTAAAAACATCCCTCCCTCTTAATTGCTCAATGTCATCACCATATAATTGCAGATATCTTTCAAAGACTTTATTAAAAATTTTATCTAATACTTCCAATAATCTTTTATCTTTTTTAAAGATGAAATAATTAAATTTTCCAGAATTTCCTATAGCATATAGTACCAACTTTTCCATATTCGTATTAAATAATCAGAATTTATAAGGTTTTACAGAATATTAATATTATTGCCCTCTTTTAAACAATTCAAAAGGTCTGACAATTATCGAGCATTGATTTGCAAATGGCTCATTTCCATAAGAGTCTTTGCATCTTATATAATAAGTGTTATCAGCATTCCAATCCGTGAAATGTTCATTTCCATTTAATGTGTCCATTACTATCCCGTCGCCAAATAAATAACTGCAAGAGTTAGTGCCATAAACGCAGGTTGCATTTTCATCAGTTATTATTTTTAGATAATTTGATTCATGATAAGCTCTCACAATTTGCGGAGATCGATCATCAATTTCAATTTTATACGAGACTTCTTTAGTATCCGTGTTTCCTCCAAGATCTACGCATCTTATAGAGCATTGATAGCTTCCTTGTTCTATCCATAAATCTTGGCTATGAGAGTAAGAGCTTGTCCCTTGCGAATAGTAGAACATTGTATACTTATCTTTTCTTCCAGTTTTTTCCCAGCACGACTCACTATAGTAGCAAGTAGCATCTCCTTCTTTGTAGCCAGCAGAAGTTTGAACCTTTAAGGTTATTTTTGCAGGAGATGTTGAATCTTTTATTGTGCCATTTGGAGCAATCTCGTCTATAATTAAAGGCTGAGTTCCTTGTATTGTGAATTTGTAGCCTTTACTCATAACATTTCTATCTTTTTCTGCAGATTTAGGTTTATCCTTGCATCTAAAGTAAAAGTCATTTTTTATTTGATTCTTTAATCCTGTTAAAGTTGTTGAACATTTGTATAACATTTGCGCGTTCATTTCAAACACGCTTGAAGAGCAGGACATGTTTCCTTCCATTTGCGAGAAATCTAAATCTCTATCATGTGCCCACTTGCATTCGCTAGGCTCATTAACATAAACATCCATCTTTATTGAAGATTGATTGAATCCTATAGGCACGCCGTCTGGAAGAGTTACAGGGTTAGTTCCAAGAATTATTGGCGCTTGGGTGTCAGGACCTTTATCAACGCAATACTTAAATACAAAACTTGAAGAAGGAGAGCTTGTTACAGGATTTCCATTGACATCAACACACCTTACATATATTTCAAAATTCCCATCATTTTGCAGAGTCAAGTTTTCAGCAGCCAAAGACTCATTGCTTGGAAGGCTTATTGTCTGCGTGAAGTTATAGCTTGCTGTATTTGATCCTCCAAAGTATAAAGGCATTTCATCAAATGTTTTTTTCCTTACAGTATCTGCCTTGCAGATTGCAGGCTCGTCAAGAGTAATTCCAAATGAAAAAGGCATGAACGCTGGAATGCATTTATTATTGTAAGTTACAAATACTCCTCTATCAGGAGGGGATGTTTTCCCGTCAGGCTTGTATGAAAGTTTGCTGTCGCTTAAAGCATCCTGCCAAGGCTGTATCACAGGAGGTTTCGTGTCTTTCCTATTCTTCCACACACATAATTCTTGAAGAGTCCCCTGATTAATAATTTCACATCCTTGCCCTAAACTCTTGCATTGATATTCTGTGCACGGGAAAGGCCCTTTATTGCATTGCTCACAGTTTGCTCCTCCTAATGGTGCCTGCCAAGGAAGACATTGAAATGCAATATTCTGTTCTTGAGATTTTTTATATGTTAGTACAAAAATAGCTACTGCAAGACCTATACCAAAGAAAGGATTTGTTAAAATTCCAGCTATCTTACTTCCAACTAATTGTCTTAATGGTCCATTGACTATTATTTTTTTCCCGCCCTCTCCAATTATCTCTTTTGTGCCAAATAATGTATTTGCAGAAGAGTATGCAAAATATCCAATAAAAGCAGCTTTAGACGCAGAATCAATTGCTGATTTGTTAAGATGCAGAAAAGGCCCAATAAATTTTATTCCATATTTTATTAATTCAGCAACAGCGAAATTTTCTATTATTTGGCCGGCTGCCTTAAAAAATGGTCTGCATAAAAGTTTGGTGCATGCGACTTTAGCACCCTCAGTTGCAGTTGTTCCAGCTGTCGCTCCTGCAGTTCCTGTTGCTGTTGCTCCCGCTTTAGTAAGAAAAAAATGGTTAAAAAGATAATAGCCTGCCATCGGTACTACACTTGATGTTGGTGGTGCTGCAGCTCCAGAAGGGGATGATTCGTCTGCAGGCTTTCCATCACAAGTATATTTACTACTTCCACTATTACAAGTCGCTGTTTGTCCTGGAGGGCAAGTTGGTATTGATCCAGTGCATGAAGCTTGTGTTTGTGTCCCTGTACAAGTATATTTTCCATTACTACAAGTCGCTGTTTGCCCTGAATTGCAATTTGGAGGTTGACCAGTACATGTAGTTGGTGTATTAACACATTCTTGTTTTCCACTATCACAATTTATTGTTTGCCCTTGCGAACATGTGATTATTTTTTGACCGCTACAAGTACTTCCAGGACCTATTAAATCTCCTTGGCTCGGAAAAATTTGCTCTGCACTAACAACCTTCACTTCGCTTCCCAAAACATAAGCAATTGCAATTATCCCAATAACAAGTATAAATATTTCAGTTATTGAAATTGTTTTTTTGTTGAACATCTTAAATTTCCTTTTTCCCCTTTGTTCTAATTTCCTGAACAAATGTTCTAATTTCCTGAACAAATGTTCTAATTTCCTGAACAATAATTTCTGCTTTTTTAATTATCTGCTCTGCTTCACTTTTGCTTATTTCATCAGCTCCTCTATAAACAAAATTATTTCTTTTGATTCTTATTTTGTCAAAATAAAAAACTAACTCTTTGTTAATTCCAAACGTATTCAAAAATTCAAAAGTGTTTTTATGATGCTCTCTTCCAATAGCCCTGTACCCTAAAAAATTCATCAATCTGTTTCCTGCCATTAAGACTGTTTCATAAGAAATAGCCATAATTCTATTGTAATTCCCGGTCTCCAAACCATTTTTAGCAAAGTCTATGTCTTTTAATATCTGTTCAATTTCAAACTCTGTTTTTTCAACCAATTCTATTTTATTGTCTTTTAATAATCTTCCGAAGTTCATTTTCATCACCCTTTATCATAATAATTTTTTTAGAGAATAAATCCCTGACAAAACCTTCATTTTTTCTTTCTATTAAGTATTTCACATTCCATACAATAGGATTAATGTCTTTTTTGATTTGGTTTTCAATTGGATTTATTATTTTTATTACTTCATCAAGTTTTATGTCTCCTATAATCATCAAGTCAATATCACTATCTTCTTTATATTCCCCTCTTGCAAAACTCCCGAATATTAATACATATTTTATTTTTCTATTTTTTCTAACTGCCTCCTCAAGAGGATAAGCAATAAAATCAGTTTTAACGAAAATATTTTTTAAATCTCCAATAATGCTGTTTTTTTCATTAATCAGAATTTTGTTTTCCTGTTTTTTAATTATCCCTATGCTTAAGAGATTATCAACCTCTCTTTTTACAGAGCTCACAGGAATTCTTAACATTTTTGAGATTCCTCTAATATGTGCTTCTCTTTTTTCAAATAATAAAAAACTAAGTATTCTCACTCTTGTTTTTGATGTAAATATTTTTTCCAGCATTTTATTAAATCACCTTCCCATTAATACTGTAAATTGTGCTGTTAGCATAGCCTTTAGTTCCTTGATAATTTACTTTTTCTCCGCAATCTCCAAGCGCACTGCAAATACTCTTTTGATTAGTAAGCCAACTTGTTCCTGTGCATCCTTCATATTTATCCCCATTATACACTCCATCAACACAGCAGTTGCAATTTTCCTTGCATTTCCAATCTCCACCAAACACTGCGTTTTTTTCAAATTTTGCAACACACTGAGTATTAGCTATAGCGCAAATTCCAGGCGCTTCTCCTCCAGAGTTCCAGAAATCAAATCCAGGAGTATAATTAGGCACGCAGACAAAGCTGTCTTTTCCTTTTTCCCTGTCTAATTCAGGATCTGTTTCATTCCATTTTCCTCCATTTGAAATCCACCTGCAATCTCTTAAGTCGCTGTTTTCACAGTCTGATTTTTTCTGTTGGCTTATACAGTCTCTCCACAAATTTGGAGAGCATCTCGCATTAAGAAATCCATTTGTTTCTGACTGAATACATATTTCTTGTCTGAATGAATTGCAAGCCTCTATTGTGACTTCATTATTATAGCACACAAGCCTGTAAGCTTCTGATCCAGGAGCATTTCCGTTATTAGTATTAGTCTGACACCAAGTTTCTCCATGATCATAGGGCTTTCCCTGCCAAGTGCAACTTAGGTCCCTGCAAATATTATTTCCATAACTTGGCTTGCTCCTGTCTTTAGATTTATCATAAGCTTTGCACGTGCTTCCAAGATAGTAATCACAGTTTCCGCACTTAGGGTCATTTGCGTTGCTTTGACTTGCATCGCAGCTTTCTGTTTTATCTTTTATTCTTGCCCAATAATCTTTATCTTTTATTTTGCTGGCATCATAAATATTTGCAAGATTTCCGCAAGTGTCTAAAAAATAAACTTCATCTTTTTCTTCAACGCAGGTTGTTTTTTGAGTTGGCCCGCAGTTTGTCGCGAGCTCTTCTGCAGAACATAAATATCCTGCATGAAAAGATACATCTGTCTGAGAATTCTTTCCTAAATCTTGGCAGTCTTTTTGGCTTAAAAGCCTGCACGTTTTTTGAAATTCACTTTCATAAACACACGCTCCCATAACGTCAGAAGTAACACTTGCTAAGCATGAAACTTCATCTTGAATATCAGCCCTGAAGTTTGTTTCTAAACCATAATCTGCAGAAATTTTCTTGCACCTTGTCTGCGTTACAAACGCAGCTTGATCTCCGACAACACAGCATCCTAAAGAGCACTGCGGAGGTATTTGGTCTCCTTGGCTCCACACTCCTCCAGCGTCGTTGCAAACCCTTTCAGGTGTATTTGGCAGGCAAGTTCCTTCTTGGCTGTCATAGCAATATCCAAGTTTGCAATAAGATGTTGTTTCACAGGAGGAAGTTGGAACAATTGAGTATTTAGTGTCACACTTATTTTGAGGTGCATCCTGACACCACGCTCCATCAGTTGTTTTTTCACAACAGAAAGAACTCTCTCCAACAGGATTTATTAGAGGAAGGATAATTAGTATAATAGACATAACTAATATTAAGGTTAAAAACACCCTGTAATTTTTATAATTGTTCAACATTTTATTCATTTTGCTTAACTCCATTGAGATAATAACTTGTATTTCTAACATCAATTATATTTCCGTGATCATCTTCAAATTTGTCAATTCCAACATTTTCTCCATCTGAAGTAAAATAGTAAGAATCATTCCACCCACCAATACCAACTTTTTCATGCATTACTTGGAATTTTGTCCCACATTTATTAAATTCATAAGCTACTTTTCTGGTCGTAGGGCCAATCCCAAAGCTACCAACCACTAAAACAGCTACTAATCCAATGCTTGCAGCTCCCAAAATTTTTTCTATTTTTTTCATCACCATTTTGTACTGTCATTATTAATTACATATCCATCAATATTTGTTTTTATAGTATCTCCATCATCGCTTATGAAAGTCCCTCTAACTACATCACGATCATTTAGTAAAACATATCCTCCATTGAAAGTAAGTTTTCTTTCTTCAACAATTATCTTAGCTTTTTTACCGCAATAATCAAATTCACGAGCAACTTTTAAATTTGGAGTAGAAGCCATGCCATAAAATAAAGTCCCAATATACATAAAAGCTCCTGCTCCAAATAATAATAGCGTTGTCCCTGATTTGTTCCTTTCATTAAAAGCTTCTTTTATTTTATTCATTATATTCATCACCTTATCCATATCCTGGAGGCCACACAACACTCCTTGATGCAAACTGGAATTTGAATCCGTTGTTTCTGTCAGTTAAAATATAAATCGTGCTTCCATCAAGCTGGTTGCTCTTCTCAACTTTCAAGTCCTTATAGTAAGTCATGTAAACTGTTGATTCAGCATCGCCGTATTTTGCTTCCCATTCTAAGATGCTATTAGTAATCGCGACTAATTCATAAAGATTATTGTTCAAAATCACTCTAAATGATTCTATTCTCTGAGAGCTCCCTCCCTTAGTCAATGCAAGCGAGCTGTTAAAACTAACAACAACTCTCTTCGGCAATAACTCAACTTGCATTTCTCCTCTTTTCAAATTGACATCATAGCCGCTGTCTTGGTATTTTTTCTGCATCTGGTCAAAACACAGCTTTGCCCGGGTTTGAATATTTTTATTAATTTCAGCTTCAATATGTTTCTTCAATAATGGCTGCTGTATCACACAAGTTTTATAATTCTCTTCTTGATAGCAAAGATATTCTATTTTATCTCCTTTATATAAAATGTAATGCTCTGGAGCAAGGCTCCCTCCTTGAGAAGAAAGCAAGTCCACAGTATCTCCAATGTCAGACTCAAGGCAAGTTTGAATGAATTTTTCAGGAGTTTCTTCTTCAAAAGCAAATCCTGATTTAATTTTCGGATATAAAAAATAAATCAAAGCAGCAAGAGCCACAACAACTAGCGCAATAATTATGAACATCGTGACCTGCCCAGATTTGTTAAATTTTCTATTCATTTTTCTCACCCATTCTTTAGCTATTTTTTATATCGCCCTCAATATATCATTTAGATAAAGATTATATTTTGACATATTTTGCCTCTTTTTTTACATATTTTAATTCGGGTTTTAAATCGTCTTCTATAACAAGATCAATTTTTCTATTAAACATTTTTTCTAACAAAATTAAAAGTTCAATGTAATTTTTGTAGGATACCTTGTTAAAGCTAACAAGAATGTCTATATCACTTTTCCCGTTTTCCTTGCCCTTTACAAATGATCCAAATACTCCTATTTTTTTCACTCCTTTGCTTTTTATTTCTTTTTTATTCTGCTCAATCTTCCCTATTATTTTTTTTGAATTAATGCTTTTTTTCATAGTTAGTTATATGTTTTTTAATTTTATAAATTATGACCTTGCAAACACTTCAAAAGGCTTAACAACAATCAAGCATCCTTGATTTGCATTATGCCAGCTGTCTTCACATTGAATATGATAGGTAGATTGTTGATTCCATTCTGTTTCATGTTCTTTTGAATATTCTCCACCAACAGCAGTCATAAATGTTCCTTCTCCTGCGCTGACATTAAAGTTGCAGCTATTGCCTGTGTAAGAGCATTTAGCATTCTCATCTGTTATTAATTTTAAAGTTCCAAAGTCATTGTAAACCCTTACAAAGTTAGGCGCATGCCCGTCATTTTTTTCAGTAGCATTAATTACTATCGCGCACTTTTCATTTCTATTTTTCCATTCATCTTGGCACGTAACATAATAATCTTGCTTAGGATCTAAACTGTAAATCCAATGCTCTGTATCTAAACCAAGAGTTATTGATGTTTGATTTTCCGAGTCTCTCTCACATTTTTCATTATTATAATAGCACTGGGCAGGCTCGTCAGTTGTTAATTTAGTGTTTACTTGATTTCCATTTGCTTCATTAGTAATGTTAATTACTTTTGGAGGGTATTTGTCAATATTTATATTAAAGTGCACAATTTCTTTAGCTTCATTTCCTGCAACATCGTGGCATTTTATTTCAACATCATAAGATCCTTCAGGAATACTTGTAAATTTATATCTATGATTTACTGCATTTGTTTCAGTGAACTGATCTCTCCAGCCTTCTTTTATAAACTTGTATCCGCAAGTAGCAATTCCATTATTCATTCCACCAGCAGTTGTTGCTTCGAGATAAAAAGGCGAGTTCTGGCTAATAGGATCTATAACGCTTCCATTTTCAGGAGATGTTGAAACAATCCTCAAATCTTCTTTAGTTTGATACAAAACATATTCAGTATCGTAATTATTAAAATTTCCAGCACTATCATTGCATTTTATGTAAATGCTGTTTTTTTCCTGAGTTAAATTTTGCAGCTGAGTCCTGCAATTCCATTCATAAACCTGAGTCCCATTTTCTCCAGCTTCATTATTGCATGCCATATTTTCAGACATGTTTTCATACTTTGTATTCTGAATATTGCTGTATCTGCATTCTGCAGCCTCACTTAACACAATTTTCAAAGAACTTTCAGTAATTCCTTTAATTAAGTAGCTTCCATTTGCAGGTTCTGTTCTAGTTATTATTGGGGGTGTTTTATCCGGTGCAGGATTTATGCATATGTCGACAATATATTCATTCCTGTTCCAATTTCCAGGATGATCAATACATCTAACATACATTCTATAGCTGCTTCCGCCGCTATGAGGTGGAAGATGAAGATCTTCTATTGTGTGTGTTTGCCCCCAAGCATTTCCTTCCTTGAATAATTCAGGCATATTATCAAATAAAGGTAGAGGATACTGGCTCCATTTACATTCAGCGTATTCGTCTGTTTTTAATGAAAAGCTTAACATCTGATCATTTCTTATGCATTGATCATCTGCTGTTTTTATTGAAACACTGTTATTTCCTGGAATGAATTTTAATCCTGATTTTATTTTGTCAGGAGAAATTACAGGAGGAGTTGTTTCATTTGCATATGCATTATAGCATAAAGGATTTTCATTGTCATACGAGTCTTTTACTAAAGCACAGGCTGTTCCAAGACTTTCACATCTATACTGTGTGCAAGGTTTTGAAGGATCTGCGTTGCACTTTCCGCAATCAACTCCTCCTATCGGAGGTTTCCATGGCTGGCAAGTAAATGTAACATCTTTTGTTCTTGTCTTGCCGATTCCAAATATTGATTTAAGAAAAAATGTAATAGGTGCGAAAACCATAAAAGGTATGAGAAGAACATGAGCCCCCCAATTACTAAATAGAATTTCAAAAAAACCATTTATGTTTCTATAATCTGTCTGAGTATCTCCTTGCGGATTAAATTGATCTCCATAAGTTCCAGCATCATTCGGATCTGAAATATACTCAGGAGTATTAACTCCAACTTCATTTGTCTTATTAAGATAGCTCATAAAATCACTGCTTCTTGGCTTGTCAATTACATACTGCCCAGCAACACACTGGCCGTTATCATTACAAATCTTTTTTATTAACCTTCGCCATAGAGGGGCTTTCATTAAAGGATTTTCTCCTTTACAATTCATATAATCTCCTGTGCCAGCTCCACTGATTGGGTCTTTAATTTCTTCGCTATCCCAACCCCCCCCTCTTCTAGCTGCTTTTTCTTGAAGACATTCTGTGCCACAAACATTATTTGCTATGCAAAGGGGTTCCAAAGTAAGATAGGTTTCTCCTTGAACTAGATAATTGTCTCTTCCATTTCCAGCATAATTTGGCTTTGCCCCGCAATCTCCTAAAGAAGTGCAGAAATTATTCATTTGTTTTGGAAATTCTTTTCCCTCACAGTTGCAATTAACTTTACAACTCCAGCTTAAATCCCATCCTTTTTGTTCAACAATTGTACAGGTTTGAGTTGCTATGCCGCAGACTTTTTCTGCTTGACTTTGATCAGTAAAACCCTCATTATACTTAGGTAAGCACACATCAAACTTGAATTGCTCATCGACGCTTAAGTTAAACCACATGCAATCAGGAGTTCCTGTAGGACCTTCACATTCAGCTTGGTTGTCAATCCTAAAGCATAAAGCCCCAAGATTTACTCTGCACTGAGCTTGAGAAATCCCATCAACTATTTTTTCCTCGCAAACCTGTGTTCTTTTATCTCCTCCGCATTCAATAGGCTTTTGTATATTCCCGTCAGCACAACTTAAAAGCCAGTGGCTTGATCCAGGAAGATCTTTTCCATCTCCAACATAAGAGTCGTATTCACACCAACTTTCTCCATTAACTCGTGTTTTGTTATTTTTATCAACGCAGTTTAAGTTTTTGCAGACAGCTGTTCCACTAGAATCATCGCATGTTTCCTCTCTTATCTTGCAGTCTTGAGCAACGTCTTCTGGATTTTTGTAAGGAGAATTGTCAAAATAATAAACATCTTCTTTTCCTTCAACACAGCCTTTAGAAGCATGACTTGTAATGTTTAGTCCAAGATTTGGATCACTGCAAAATATATTTTTCTTGAAATCCAAACCTCCTATTCCTCCTGTATCTAAACAATTGCTTTCAGTTGTAAACTTGCATTTATTATCCTCTAAAATGCAAGCCCCCTCGTCTTGAGTGTAATATCTGCATTGCTGTTCTGTTTTGTCTAAACTAAATACAGGCGTTATTCCAAGCGCATTTCCCAAATTCTCACAGGCTTTTTCACTAACATAATTTCTATTTACTCCAAGCTCGCAGCATCCTGGCCGGCATTTATCATTGTAATCTTGAGTCCATTCTCCATGCTCGCTTATGCATTTTGCCTTTGGAGAATTTTCAGAGCAAAACCCAGAGTTAGGGTCATAACATGATCCTGTAATGCAAAAAGGCGTGTCTTTACAAGCTTCTGGAGAAACACTTAATGAAGAATCGCTAGTGTCGCACTCACTTGAATCAGCTTCTGCGCATAATTCTCCATTATTTTTCTTTTCACAGCAGACATTTGCTGCAGAAACAATTCCTATCTGCTTTATGCTTAAAAAACTTACAAAAAATCTCATTCCTTTTGCTAAAATATTTTCAAATCCTTTAATGTCAATAACACTATTTCCATTATTGTTATCGCCTTCACTTATAATATAGCTATATGCAAAACTGCTGTTAACTAATAAAATAATTTGCAGCATGCTTGCCAGTATTAAAATCCTGCTTGTATTATTTAACTTAAATTTAAGCACCATAGCCAGACCTTTCTATACAGCTCCTTACAGCGAATCTGAACATTTCTTTAGTCTTCTTGTATTCTATTGTGTATATTTCTGTTCCATTTCCTAAAGTGGTTGGTTGAATATTAAATTCATCATAAAGAAGCCCGTATCCTGCTGAATCAAAATAGCAAGAAAGCGAGCTTGTTTTTTTTCTTAGAATTTCTTGCACAGGAAACATTAAAATATCATAGAGACCGCTTGAAACTTTTACATTGAAATCTTTCTCTTTTTTAGTCTCTCCAGATTTAGTCAAAACTAACTCTCCATTAATCTTCACGCTTATTTGATTTCTGCTTATATCTAAGTTAAAATCCCCTATTTTATGCCTTACTTCAACAACATATCCTTCTTTGCTTAAGCTCGAAGTTAATCCTGATTGCCCTGAAAAACAATTTTCAACATCCTGGCTTATATAATTTTTAATTTCTTCTTTAACATGCTGGAAAAGCATAGGCTCTTGATCAACACAGTGCTCATTATAATTGTCAGTATAACATAAATAAGCAATTTTGACAGGTGCTGGCTCATTAGTAAATTTGAAATCTAGGTAAAATTGAGGATTTGCATAGCCTCCTTGCTTTTCAATAACATTTACAGCTTCTGAAACACTGTCCTGAAGGCATGTTTGCAGGAATGTTTCTGCATTCGTTTCAGGACTTCCCCCAGTGCCAGGCTTGCTCCCGCTTCTCAATAAAAGTAATAATAAGATAATTGCAATCAAGGCAATTCCTGCAATTATGAAAATTGTGACTTGACCTCTATTATTTCTTCCCATTTTTTCTTTCCTTTAGTAGTTTAATTGCATCTTCTATAACATGGGATTTATTTCTATAATTTCCTTCCTTTAACATTTCATCAATTATCTTAGAAGTATCTTTGTCTATTGTTGCAGAAACTCTTTCTTTCATTATTACTCCTATTCCCAAAGTATTACTTTATCATACTAAATATATTTAATATACTTAGTAATAAATAATATACTTATTCACATAAAGTATACTTAGTAATACTAATAAAAATCATTATTTAAATCTTTTGACAAGAATGTGCTAATTACCCTCTTTTTAGTCCTCTGCTCGAATCAGCACTCGTTGTTTGTATCAGAATGACTCGTACTAATCCTCAGTCTCAACTCTAGGCGCGAGTACGAAACTCAGCTGCATTCCTGCAGGAGAGAAATCAATCTTCAAAGGGTGGTCGTCAGCAAACTGGACAAGAGTTTTTTCACAAAGTTTTGCTCCCTTCACAAACTTTGCAAGATATTCTAAACTGTATCTTGATTTCCCATTCTCCCCTTGTATGTTTGCCTCATCTCCTGAAAATTCAGCTCTCGAGGAGTTTAAGCCTCTGGCTTCAATTATGAATTTCCCATCCTGGATTATGAAAGAGCAGGCATCATCAACAATCCCGCAGTCTTCAATGGCATCTATCAAGTCTATTGAGTTAAGCTCTACTTTGTTGATAAAAGTCATTCTTTTAGATTTAGTTTCAAAATCAATTTCTTCCCCTTCAATGTCAATAAGGCTTAAGCTAAATGCTCTTTTTATCCTGTCTTGTATGTTCATTTCCAAGAGATTATCTTCCTTTTTTATTGTTAATGAGCTGCCTGGACCGCACCTTTTCAAGACTCTTTTCAAATTGTCAAGATTGATGCCTAATACTTCTTCTCCTGTCTCAAAAACACTAAATGCAGACTTAGGTAGCTTAAAGCCAACCATTGCCACATTAGCTGGATCCATTGCACTTATAGAAAGACCGTAATCGTTGACCTTTACTCTTACCTCTGTAACTAACTCAGAAATAAGATCAACAGCCTTTAAAAGAAGGCTAGGATTATCAAGTTTAATTAACATACATATTCTTGAGTGTTGTTGTTTTTAAGCATTGCTGTGTTTAAAAAAACACAAAAGTGTTTTTTGATACTTCGTTCAGGCTTGGCCAAAGTAAATGATTGCTATGGTTAAGTAAATGTGTTTCCCTATAAAATAGATATAAAAAAATAAGGTGATTAGGTAAGTTCCGGACTAATCACGCCCCATTTAATACAAATATCA
>CAYQXU010000003.1:0-31854 GCA_964421685.1 Candidatus Woesearchaeota archaeon | reverse complement strand
TTTGCAACAGGACTTATCTTATTTGTCGAGATGACATTATTTCTGGATAAGACAATTATGATTTAATACATAAATGCTTATATAGCATTTCTCATTCAATGGAGAATGGTAAAAACTGAAAATTTAGAGGTTCTTGTTAGGAAAAATCTTAGAAAATATAAAAAACTGGCTAGATCCTCTTCAAAATCTTATAATAATACTTCTTTAGCTATAGATACCTTAGCTATTTCTATCCTAGAAGGAAAGGAAGATAGGATTAAACTATGTAGGGATATTGGAGAGTTATTATACACTCCTACAACCTCTCCAGATGTTTGTGCAATGTATAGATTAGCTGTAGCTTATGAAATTAACAGGCAGCTGGATGAAATATCTAGACAAAATTTTAATGCTGGCGCTTAATTTAATGCTTTTTATGATGATTGATATGCCTTCTGCACTTACGAAATCTTTAAATGCTTCAGAATACTCTGGATTTTATGGCAGATCCAAATTGTCCTAAATGCAAAGGAAAAGGAATAGTAAAAGAAGAGAACGGCTCTATTCATACTTGTTTTGATTGTCTTATGAATGGAGACTTAGATCAGCATGATTCAAAAATCAAAAGTGCTGAAGAGTTGGGGATAAAGCTCTAAACTTTAATTAATATGCCTATACATAATATCAAACCTCACAATTATAGAACATTTTTTGGAGATTTTAAGGGCAAGACTTGGGTTAAGGAACATGATGATGGATCTTTTGGAATTAGATTAAATGGTGAATATGTTTCAAATACACAAATTTTTGGTTATAGAAGAAAGTTTTATTATACTCTAGATGCAAAAAGAAATTTCCCGTCAATTGAAGAAGTGGAAGCCTATTTTTCTAATCTCTCTCAAGAAGAGGTAATTAAAGCTATGAAAATGGCTCAAAGAAGCCAAAGAGACATAACTCAAGCATTTAGTTTGGACCCTATCTTTACAGTTTTTTAAAAATAAATAGCCCCACCAGGATTCGAACCTGGGTCACAGCCTCACTCCATTGCTATTAAACACCAGAGGGCCGTATACTTGACCGCTATACTATGGGGCTAAAAACAACCTGCCTATTTTTGGGAACCTTTTCTAAAGGTTCATTTTCGATTTTCCCTTTTATTTCGGAAGGGCGATTTTTTGCTCGAGCCCACACTCAATTTGGATTATCTTGTGTAAACTCTCGTTGCCTCCGATGAAAATCGCATAATTAACGCAAAGTTTTCTGTAATTAATTAAATTTCATTCTTTTTAAGTTATTCGAAATGTTTTTATAGTTTTTATTGCTTAACTATTTATGGAAATAAGCGGCATTCTACTAATTGCAGGGGCTTTTGTGCTTTTAATATGGTTTTTTCTATTTTTTAGAAGAGCGAGGCATAAATTTTTCTCTCATTTTTTGATACTATTGCTTATTTTCCTTGTCTTTACGTTTGCGATTGCCATTAGAAATGAAAATGTGAATTTTAAAACAGCGTCTGGGGTTGTTAGTGCTGGA
The DNA here is from genome assembly GCA_964421685.1 of Candidatus Woesearchaeota archaeon. Lineage (GTDB taxonomy): Archaea > Nanobdellota > Nanobdellia > Pacearchaeales > GW2011-AR1 > CAYQXU01. The sequence goes on along the minus strand of CAYQXU010000003.1, from coordinate 30,342 downwards.
AAGATTTACTTAAGCTGGCTGGGCTCTGCTTTTGGGAATGTTAAGTCAATTACAGGATATGCTACAAAGCTTGACTGGAATAATGGAAACGAAACCAAAAAAGGAAAATGAGATTTCTTTTAGTTATTATTATGGTATTGATGCTCGGCGCTCTTTTGATAATAAGCAACAATAATCTAGCCTTGAAAAATCAAGAAAACCTGAAAAAATTTGGAGATATCTGGATTTCATGGACAGAAAAACTTTTTGGGAATATACAAACAATGACTGGGAATGCAATAAAGCTTGACTGGAATCCAGAGTAATATTTATAAACTATTATTAATTATATATAATATGCCAAGAAAGAGAGTGAAAAGAACTTCTAGAAGCCTGAATGTTGCAAGATCTGCGAAAAGGCCAATACAGGCTCGATCAAAATCAAGAAGCGCTATGAAAATTGTCCTTAAAAACTTTTTACTATTCCTCATTTTATTTATTTTATCTGTGATATTCGGCCTTATTGCAACAAATAAAATTTTGGATAATTTATTTTGGATACTTTCAATACTAACAGGATTTGTATCTCTGTCCCTTCTAATTGTAATGCTTATTTTATTATTTCTTAAGTCATTTAGGTGATAGAATCTAATTTTCTCTCGAAGAAATTTCTCTCATAAAAGCCTGAGCTGAGAATTGAACTCAGGACCTCAACATCGTTGGAAACTTCTGGTTTGGGAACCTTTCCAAAAGGTTCATACCAATGTTGCGCTCTAACCGACTGAGCTACTCAGGCAACTAATATTTATGTTTTTAGAAATTAAACCAGTCTTTTAAAGATTTCTTCCAAACTTATTTCAAGCAATGCAACAGGCATCCTGATTCTCCAATTTTTCAATATTTTTGGGTGGATTTCGCCTAAATAACCAATCGGCTTACCGTCAAAAATTATTTCAACAACTCTGCCGTCAATGTACTGTTCTAGATTAAACTTTGGCTCTTTTAGGGCAATTTCAATTCCCAGCATTCTTGAAAGATATTCCAATGCCTGCCTTATTTCTGTAAAATTTGCAGGGGATAACGCGATTGAAAGGCTTTCTTTTTCAACAACCTTATTGTTTAATGAACCAAAAACCTTTCCTTGCTCAAAAATTCTATGTGGATATTCGGAATCAACGTTTTCTGATAGAATTTTTAATAAATAGTGGCTTAGATCTTTTCTTAAAATGTTATATTCTGTTTTCGATTCAAGAATTTCAATGAAGTCCTTAAGCTGCCTTTCTTGAATTCCCATTTTTGAAAACTGATCACTTTTATTTGTCAAGTGATAGTTTGAAATTTCTAAAATTCCAAGCCCGGCAAGTATTTCTGCGATTTTTCTTTTTAAAGTTTCTTTTTTATCTTCTTGCCCTATAGTTGAAATTTCTGGAATAACCTCTTCAAAATTATTGTACCCATATGCAATTGCAATGTCTTCTATGAGATCAACTTCGTGCATAATGTCCATTCTCCAAGAAGGAATCTCCACGTAACCTTTTTGATAATTATGCCCCATTTTTTCCAGGAGCTCTTTAATCTCCTTTTCCTTCAAGCTTAAGCCAAGAAGTTTATTTGCATTACTGATAGACAGCTTCATTTTTTCAGGATTTAAGTTAGGTGTTATTTCTTTCTTTGCATATTTAAGATCCATTTGATAAATATTCCCACCCATGTCTGCTAGGGCTGTAACAACAATATTAAGGCATTTGCTTAAGCTGAAAGAATCAAACCCAGAGCATTCTATGAAAACGTCCTTAGTGTTGACACCTATTTTGCCTGTTGTTTGCGAATTAATTATGGGGGGCATGCTCAATATTTTATTTTCTCTGTCTAAAAAGATGGGGAATTTTGCTTTTCCTGCAAGCAAATGAGAATATTCTTTTCCTGTCGGATGTTTCTGGAGGATCTCAAGCCCTGACATCTCTTTTTCTGCTCCAAGAGCCATGAATCTTATCTTTTCAGGTTCAAGCGCCTTGAAAGTTATTGGGAGCTTTATTTTTTCCAGTGGATAAATTCCAAGCGCCATTTTTTTTCTTTTTCTCCCCAATGTTAAATGCAGCTTTTCCTGCATGTCAATAATCTCTTTTATTTTTTCATCGTCAAGCTTAAGATTAGTGACTATGGCGCATGCTGTGTAAGGACGAACTTCCTTAACAGAAGAGTCAATTATTACTTGGTAATCTTTTTTTGGAGGTAGAGTTTTGTATTCTTTAATGCCTTTTTCTTTTCCTAAGAATGAAAGAAAAGCTCTTTTGAACCCTTGATATGAAAGCAAATCAGGCCTGTTTGGATAAATTTCAATTTCAATTTCATCCTCATTTAAATTGTAAATAGGCGTTCCCATCAAAGAAATTTTGTCCTGCATTTTTTCATCTAACTTGCCTATTTCTTTTTCAAATAATTTTCTGTTTATCTTTACGTTTGCCATTTAAAATAAAAACCTATGCTGGTTTTTGATCCCGCATTAATTTATTTCGATTTTCCCTTTTATTTAGTATCTCCTCAGCAACCTTTTTTAGTTCCTCTGTTGATTTTTCATGCCCTAGCTGGGTTGAGATATACCCCTGATATTTATTAAAGTAAACTTTATCTTTAGCCCATGTTTCCTTGAACTTTTCGTCTAAGCCGTATATTGGATAGAGCTTTATGTGTGCATGATTTACTCCAAGGCCTTCCATAACCATTGCTGTTCTCTTCACTTTTAGTTTTTTATCAAGCATCAACCCAATTTTTTTTGCAACAATCATTAATTCACTGTAATTTTTGTCAGGCATATCAAAAACATATGAGTTGGAATGTTTTTTTGGAATTATGAGTGTCATTCCTTTCACATTTGGAAATTTGTCTAGGATTGCAATGAAATTTTTATCTTCCCAAATTTTAACGCTTGGAATTTCTCCCTTAACCATTTTACAAAATATGCAGTTTTTCATTATTTCACCCAAAATTTAATTTTTTTTAATTGATCTAAGTCATTCTTGTATAGTTCACGCAGGTCTTTTATTCCATAGTAAGACATAATAATTCTATCAAATCCAGGGCCCCAAGCTAGAACTGGAATGTTTTTTCCTAGAAGAGGTATTGTTACCTCTGGCCTGAAAATTCCAGCGCCTCCTAGTTCAAGCCACGTTTGCTTTTCTTCATGCCAAAAAGATATTTCTACACTAGGTTCTGTATAGGGATAATAACAAGGCCTAAATCTTATTTTATCATAGCCCATTTTCTTGAAAAATTCTTTTAGATAGCCTAAGAGGTGCCTGAAATTTGCATTTTTATCTATAACTATTCCTTCTGTTTGGTTGAACTCAAAGCCATGGCTCCAGTCTACTGTTTCATTTCTGAAAACTTTTCCAATAGCAAAGAATTTTGCAGGCAAATCTTTTTCGCTAAGTTTTGACAGAGTTTCTGAAGAAATTGAAGTAGTGTGAGTCCTTAAAACAAGTTTCTTTGCAATGTCTTCTTGCCAGTCATAGCTCCAGCCTTTGCTTCCATCAACTCCTTTTTCATGCGCTTCCTTTACATTTTTAATTGTTTTTTTGTCTGCGTCTATTTCTTCTTTTCGATTTAAGAAAAGGGTGTCTGCCATTTCTCTTGCAGGATGATCTTGAGGCTGGAATAATGCGTCGAAGCACCAGAAGCTGCTTACTATTAAAGGTCCTGTCATTTCTTTAAATCCTAGATCTGTCCATACTCTTCTTGCATAATCTATTGACTGATTGACAAAATGCCTTTTTCCACCATAGATTTCTGGAAGAGGGGAAGTTATGTCGTACCTTCTGAATTTTTTACTTTTCCACGATTCATTAGCAAGCATTTCAGGAGTAATAGCTTCTATTAAATCTTGGCTAATATTTTTAATTTTAGTTATATCTTTACCAAGGCTTGTTATTTCTACCTCAATTATTGTTTTATCAATGGTTTCTATTATGTTTTTTCTGTTTTTTAGCAAGTCTAAAGCGTATTTCTGCTCAGGGCTTAGAGAATGCAATTCCAACGGCAGGCTTTCTAAAAATATTTCTTCCTGCGTTTTTCTTGCAATTTCTCCCTTGTTTGCCACCAGCATTATTTTTTCATTTTTGATCTCAATCATTGCTTTTTTCTTTAAAGCACCTAGTGATGCCTTGAATTCTTCATCTGAAAGGGAGCTTAATTTCTGAGCTTCGCTAAGACTTAGAACATTTTTTTCTCCTAAAATATGGGTAAGCCTTCTTTCAGGCAAGCCTTTTTTTCTATACAAGGCTCCGTTAACTCCGACATCGATTGTCTTTTGGTTTTTTTGATTTAGCTTAATAAGGCTTTTATTTTCAAGAAAAGATAATGCCCTTGTTACAGAGACTTCATCTAAGCCTGATTTTTTCGATATTTTTTGAGGAGTTTTCTCTTCTAAGTAAGGCAGAATTTTCCTTTCATTTGGACTTAAAGATTCTAGTATTTTGTTTATATCTGGCATGTTTTTAAGAAGAGAGTTAGGGTAAAAAAGTTTTGCAAAACTTTTTAGGCGTGTTCTCTAAGAGAATTAGATTTTATGGACAAACTTCTCTCTAAAAGTGAACTGACTGAAGAAGATGCAGAAAGAATAGGGCGGAAAATAAAGCACGGGATTGCTAAAAGATACAGGCTTAAATGAGAATTAAGCTTCAAACTTACTTGCATTAAGAATTGTTAGCCCAACAACATTATTTCCCCTTTTGTGAATAATCACATTTCCTTCCATCAAACTATCTTCTGCATTTTGTGGCTTTTCAAAGCTAATATACAAAACATCTGCTTCCTTATCATAATCTACCCATAAAGGCTTAGCTATCTTTACAAATTCTGGAATCATTTTCTCAATTTTGTTCATTATTTTTTCTTCCATAATAATTTCCTATTTTTTGTTATTTTTTCAATTTCAGAAGTCAGGAATGCAGTAATAATAAATCCATCTTCATTGCTGACTTCTCTATAAATTACTACAATCCACTTGTTATTAAGCTTTTTGATAGCTATTAGTTCTCCTTCATTCCCTTTTATTATCTCTTGAGGATTATTTATCGTTTCAAGCGTTTCGTCGCTTAATCCGGACATGTAATCATGAGATTCTGTTATATGAAACCATCTTTCTTCATTTAGCCTAATTTTTACATTATTTTTTGATATTGAATATCCTATCATTTTGTCTCTGTAAACATCCAAGTCGGCATCCCTAAGACAAGACCTAGGGCCTTTAAATCATAAATATCCTTTTTTTCTTTTTCTATAAATGTCATTTTAACTTTGTATTTTTTACATAGTTCTATATTTTGCCTTATTCTTGCTAGAATCATCTCCTTCCCTTTTTCATTGCTGTTAACTAATTCATCCAAATTAATTCCTATAATAACTTGTTTTTTGCCAGCCTCACGAGCCATTACATTATCCAACCCAGAGTTTCTTTGCTTCTGCCAGTCTTTTCTATTTCTTAAACTCAGAAGAAGGATATCTATTTTTTCTTTCTCGAGTATCTTTCTATTAAGTTCATCATCATTGCTTGTGAAAATTATAGGTTTGCTTGCTTTTTTTATTGCTAAACGGGCTTTCTCGAAGTTTTCAGATTTTATTATGATTTGAGGTTTCATGGAGATATTAATTTGATTAAGTTTATAAACGTTAAATTTTAATCATTTTCATGAATGAAGGAAGAATAAGTCCTGAAAGAGCAGCAGAAATTTTACTGGAAAAACCGAACTTAGATGAAGCCCTAAAATCATATTTCATTGCCGCCAGAGATGGAAAACTACCGCAATATTATCTGAAAAGATTTAAACATAAAAGAGATAATTTTTTGAACGATTTACCTGCTGTTGATGTCAGAAACCTGGCAACACTTAGTGATGATGGAAAAACCTTTATCGGGGATAATTATAAGTGTAGAGGAAATTACATATTTGGGTTATCTGCAACTTTTTCGTCTGCAATTAATGATGGCATAATCGCTGATCCATGCATAACCCAAGAGGTTGAAATATTTAGACAGCACGATTTTAGATATCTCCATAATGAATTCACGACGAGAGAAGAAATAGATTTGATTAACAATATTTTGGATTTAGTTATCTCCCATATTGCAGAAAAATATTACCTATAATTACCCAAAAATAGTCGTCCCTCTGAACCCTTTTTTGTTAAGCAAATTATCGAGCTGCTTCATGTCCTGGCCTAGGATATATGTCGTTATCTTTTTTTCACGAATTATTTTTGAGGCGCTTTGGTCTAAAACAAAATGCTGTCCCGGCTGAAACTTTGTTTTGTTTGCCATTTCGTGGAATTTTTTCCAAGATATTTTTGGAATGAATTTCACATCCTTGAATTTCGCAGGATTTTTATTATAAAGACCTTGAACATTTGTCAGGTTTATGAAAGGGCACATAAAATAAGCCGCTAGCTTTGCAGCTGTGCCATCCGAGGTTTCGTTGGGAGCGTATCTTAATGCCCCACAAAATATAATATCATTTTTAGCTAACAATGAGGCAACATGTTTCATATCATGAGGAATGCCTTCATTTGCATCCTTGCCAAATAAATAAGTCATGAATCTCGCATTCATTCTGGTAGTAGATATTCCTGCCATTGCCTGAAACATAGTTGACTTGCCAGCAGCTTTCAAGCCATCAATATATTTTCTTGCAACACTTCCGCCGCCACAGACAACAACAAACTTATACTTATTTGAGTTTTTTTCTAAAACCTCTTTAAATTTTTTCAAGAAGTTTATGTTTACCTCTTCTGGAATAATTAAGCTTCCGCCAAGGCTTAGAACAACCACTTTTTTTTGCATGATTATTATAACACAATAATTCTTATAAACCTTTTTAATTTGTTTTTTATCATGGACAGGGAAAAATTAAAATCTGTAAAACAAGGAGATCTTGTAGGATTAGTTGCCAATACTCACACTCCTTTTCATAGACTTGTTATTGGGACTGTTCATTCTGTTAAGATAGATTCATCTGAGATGCATAATGATTCTATCCAATTTAGGGAAAGTATCGAGCTTGGAGCACCTGTACATTTCTTGGGACAAGATTTTCCTGTTTTTAAAAGAGGAAATGTGGGATATTGTGGCTTGGGAGAAATCTATGTTGGAAATGACAAAATTAGAGAGTGGCTTTTTAAAGATGTGAAAACCTGCCCGCACGCTTCTTATCTTACAACTTGTGGTATTTTACATTAGTTTACTTCACCGTAAATAACTTATCATCTAAAAAGAACCCTCTGGTTCTTTTTGAATCTCCTCTAAATTCTGAAAGGCGATTTCTAATTGCCTCTTATGAAATCGCAAGACGATATTTATTTAATTGTAAATAATTTACTATCGTCAACATTAAAAACATCCAATCTTACTCCAGAATCAAGCCAACCATGAGCATAATTTAAAGCAGCGAAGGCATTTACAAAATCTCCTTTGCTTTCAAAGTGTTTTGCATCGGACAAATAGTTGGAGGCCATACTTATAATCTCTTTGGCTTCTTTTTCTTTGCCTTTTATTATTGACTTCTTAACTTTTTCAAGCGCTGTAGATGTTAGTTTGAAGTATTTTTCAAGCTTGGCTTTTGTTATTTTATCTTCCATGATTTATTAAAATACACATATTTTTATAAATGCTTTGGGAGTTTATTATCAATGGCTAATAGATTAAGAAATTTACTTATTTTAGGAGGTTCAATTATTGCCTTAGGAACTATAGGTGCTGTGACCATCCCAAAAATAATGAATAATCTTAACGATGATAATAGTGTTTCTTGTGCTTCAGTTGCCTCTGGAATGAGAGGGTCTACTTATTGTTTTGAAGATGTTTCTTCTCACGAAGCTGCTATTTTGGATAGCGTCATTCAGACAACTGCCTTATCATCTAACGAGAGTGTTACAACTGTTTATAATTTTTCAAATAGACACTATAAAATTGGTTTCACAACATCACTCTCATATGGCCGTAGAGATAGTATTGTGCGTAAAATGTTAAATTCTTCCGGATTAAGGGAGAAAAATAGGATGTTTGAAGGGCCTTATTCTGGTGAAGATTTTTAATATAAATCTTTTTAAATGTTTAAATTATATATTTCCTATGATCAATTCAATTGGCAAATCTAGAATATCTCGACGTGCTATTATTACTTCTCTAGCTGTTTTAGGAGCTACTGCTGTTGGTGTTATTTACTATAGTAATCGGAATCCTTCTAGGAATAATAATGTTGTTTACTTATTTCCAAATGAGCCAGCTCTTTTTGACGTTTCTAGCCATGAGGCTTGTTTGTTAGATAGCTCTTTGAGTAGAATTTATAGTGCCGCTTATAGTAAAAGAACTATCATGCCATCGCTTTCACCTTCAGGCAAATATACTCTTAATAGGAGCGATTCTTGCAATGTGAAAGAGAGCAACCTAGATGTTCTTGTAGAGTTGGTTGAGAAATCTAGATTGGATTATAAGATTATTACATCAGCTGAATCAAAAATGCTCTAAATAAAATATTTCAATATCTAATCATTGGATTTTGCGGAGCCATTTTCCTTATGATGAATCTAGATCCGACAACGTCTGAAATAATTGCAGATATAATGAGATTTCCTGAAGCTACCTTGAATATTCCTTCATGAGCTGGAATTTTTGTTGCCTCTGAGAATTTTTGAATTATGCTTGAAATTTCTTCCTTGCTTAAATTCATGTTTAAAGTATTTGCTCCTCTCGTGCCTTTAATATTTAGAGGCTCTTCAGGGCCGTTACATTCAATAGACATTACTTCAGGATTTTGCATAATTTGATTTAGTTTTCCTAGATCTAAATGAGTTTCTGTTGGTACTGGCTTTATATATTGCAGCTGTGGAGGGAGTTGAGGCTCTGGAATTCTTTCATATCTTTTCTTAAGCATAAAACTTCCTTGAGAAATTGGTTGGTTTGTAGAGTTTGTGCTCATAATTTGAGACGACGCTGGAAATTTCAAAGGAGGTTTTGACACCCTCCTCGGCATTGGCAAGTTTTGATACATCATGCTTGGCATCATTTCATCTGGATTTATTATTTTATCAAAATCGTCTTTCTTTGGAGGAAGAATTTTTTTCTTTATTATTGTTTCAAGTTTGTCAACATCGCTTATTTTCGAGTGTTTAATAAGCTCCTTCGTAAAAAACAATAAAAATAAAGCTCTAAATTCTTTAGAACTATTTGCAAGCTTTCCCTTTGGAAAATTATCTGTATTAGAAAACGCCATCTTATTCCATAGGAGACTCAAACCTTTGAGGGGTTATTTCATCTTCCTGAATTTCCTGAGAAAAAGACATTCTTTGCCCTGTTCTTGGCATTGATTCAATAGGTTTAGGAGAAGGCATTTCTCTAATATATGGAGAAGCTTGAGGCATCTGCTGTTTTTGCATTTGAGGCGGATTTTGCTGCTGAACTGAAGGATAGTACTGCTCCCTTGGAATTCTCTCATGCATTAAGGAAATTCCTCTTGCCAGTATTTTATTTTGGTCTAGCAATTTGTCTAGCTTGTCAACAACATCCCTGTTATCAGCGCCTATATGAAAATCTTTTTCAGCAAGGGCTTTTGCAGAAATCTCAAATAAATCAAGCAGTTTAGACATTTGGCTAGAAACCCCATCCAGCTTTACAGCCAAGTTTGTCAAAACTCTCTGCAGTGAAACGAAGTTTTCAATTAAAACCCTGTCAACTTTCGGCTCTTCGCTGACATGATGTACAATATGATGTTCTGGTTTTTTATGAGAAACTGTTTTCTTCACACCCTTTTTTGGCATGTTCTATTAAGACAAATGAGATTTATAAGTTTTCCCATAAAGATAATTTAAAAAACTATAGTCCACTTAGGATGTTTTGATTAACATAAATCTATTTAAATTAGCATTACATAATTTTAAAATGTCAAATTTAGCTTCTCAACTTAGAACACCAATAACTGAACAAGATAGGAAAGATGCTTGGAGAGAGCATACAAATCCTGACTCAAGACGCCCACAAGCGAAAGTTGTAATATTTGACTTAGGACCTGATGACAGGGCTAACGCGAGAACTTATAATTTTTTAGCTAGTTTTATAGATGAGACTAGAATTATTGTTGTTGGAGGAATACAAGGATTAGAAAAATATATTCCCATGCCAAGAATCCATGATTACACTGGAGTTGATGGGCGAATCATCTCCTACGGAAGAAGAATTCATGGAGAATTTAGTGTTAAAAATGCCTTTTCTACTTTAGTTGCTGCATAATTTTCATTGAAATATACTCTCAAAATCTTTTTCCACATCACTCTCTATTTCGTCTTTTGATGCGAATTCTGGCTTTGTTTCATATTTTTCATTTTGAGTTGAATCTTTTTCTACTTTGTCTTCTTGCTCTGCGAATTGCTCAGGTGTTGTCTCATATTCTTCCTGAGCGCTTTTTTCTTCTTCAGGGTGTGCTTCTAGATACTCTCTTTTTTCTTTCTCTATTTCTTCAATATCTTTTTCTATCCTGACTTTTTCTTTTTCGCTTATGTTTTTTCCATAATCTTTTTTATGAAGGTCTTTCTTAAAATTTTCTTCCTGCGTTTTTTGCTCATATTTTCTGGGTTCCTTATCTGTTCCTACAACTAGGCTTTTTTCAAGCTGCGCAACGTATTCTGATATTTCTTTTGCTTTGTCTGCATTAACACTTATGCTGTCTATGCCTTTTTCAATTAAGAATTTAACCATTTCTTTGTTGCTTCCCGCTTGCCCGCAAATACTTGTTTGAACTCCGTGCCTTTTGCAGACTCTTATTACAAACTCTATTTGGTATAGCACTGCAGGATTCATCTCGTTGTAAAGATATTGAACATCTTTATTTCCCCTATCAACTGCCAGAATATATTGTGTCAAGTCATTTGTCCCAAAAGAAACAAAATCAATTCCTTCTTCACACAAATCTTTTATTCTCTGAACAGCTGCAGGAGTTTCTACCATAACACCTACTTTTGCGCGATTAAACCCAATTTCAATTAGCAATTTTTTCACTTTTGCAACTTCTTCTGGCATTATAACTTGGGGCAGCAATACTCCGATTTCTTTTCCTAAATCAGACACTCTTTTTAATGCATTAAGCTCTGTTTTGAGGATCTCAAGATTTTTTAATGAATATCTTATACCATGCATTCCTAACATTGGATTTGCCTCAACTTCCTTAAGCGCACCTTCAAGGTTCTGAAATTCATCACTTCTTATGTCAGATGTTCTTACCCATAGCTTGTCAAAGTGCTCCGCAATTCCCTTGACTCCTTTGAATATAACTTCCTCGTAATCTTTTATATTTCCTTTAGTTAAAAAATATCTAGGATGTTTTCCTGATTCTGCAATTATGCCTTCAAGACGCGTTAAGCCAACTTCTCTAATCCCTGACTTAGAAGCTCGCTCTGCTGCCGATGGCAAGTCTACTATAACTTTTATTTTTATTTTTGTTTTAGCTTCTATTGGAAGAACTTCCTGAGAAACTGTTTCTGACACCTTGCCTTTGTAAACTTTACCTTTAAATGCATCAACAGTTATTATATCTCCATCTTTTAATTTTTTAGTTGCATCCTGTGTTCCAACAACTGCAGGAATTCCCATTTCACGAGACACTATTGCAGCGTGGGCTGTTAAACCCCCTTCATCAGTTACTATTGCAGCTGATTTTTGCATTGAAACAACCATGTCAGGGTTAGTCATCTTTGTAACAAGAATATCCCCCTTCGTAATTTTTTCCAGATCTTTCATTTCCATAACTATTTTTACTTTCCCGTATGCAATTCCTGGCGAGGCTGCTAGACCTGTAAGAATAACTTCTCCGTGTATGTCTTTTCCTTCATCAGATCTTTTTCCAAGAGTAGTTATTGGCCTTGTCTGCACAATATAAACTGCATCATTCTCTATTGCGAATTCAATATCTTGGGGTTTTTTATAATGGTCTTCAAGCTTTAAAGCCATTTCAGCTAGCTTGGTTATTTCATATTCTTTCAGCACTTGATAGCGGGATTTTTCCTCCCTTAACTGGACAGTTTTTGTATTTCCTCCAGAATCTCTTGTTATCGCTATTTTTTTCTCGGATATTTTCTTGTCTATTATTTTTAAGTCTTGAGAAACTCGATAAGTGTCAGGAGTTATCATTCCTGAAACAATTCCTTCTCCTAAACCCCAAACAGCTTCGATAATTATGTTGTCATTTTTGTAAGAGGGATCTTTTGAGAAAATCACTCCTGATTTGTCGCTGTCAACCATTCGCTGCACGACCACTGCAAGGCTTGCTTTAGTGTGCTTGAAGCCTTGTTTGTTTCTGTAATACGTTGCTCTTGACGTAAATAAAGAAGCAAAGCATTTTTTTATATTTTCTATAAGATTTGCGTTTCCTTTAACATTTAGGAATGATTCTTGCTGACCTGCGAAACTTGCTTCTGCAAGGTCTTCTGTTGTTGCGCTAGAACGCACTGCAACAAAGACAGGCTCGGTTCCTCCGCGAACTAAGTTATAGGCGCTCGCTTCTTGAAGTTTTTCATCTGTGCTTAAGCTGTTATATGAATCAAGAACTTCAGATTCCATTTCGCTAGAGAAAGAAGCAGAAACAATTAATTCGCGAATTTCTTTTGTTGTTTCATCCAGCTCTTTTGTATTTTCATAATCAATTCTTGACAATAACTTTTCTATTCTTTCCTTTAAATTAGCATTTCTTATAAAATAATCATAAGCTTGGGCTGTTATAACAAATCCAGGAGGCACAGGAACTTTAAGGTTGTAAATTTCTGATAAGTTCGCGCCTTTTCCGCCAGCTATGGGTATTGAGTCTTTATTTAGCTCAGAAAACCATTTTACAAACGGAACTTCCTCTTTTTCTTGCATATTATTAATAATTCTTTTAGTTTTTTAAAACTATCTTAAGAACCCGACTTTGCAAATGCTAAGAGTTTTATATTATCTATTCAGAGAGGCTCATAGAAAATTCCTTTAAGTTATTTTTCGGGATTTTTTCCGAGACATCTAATATTTCTATAGCTATAATCTGATTATCTTTAGTCATGTCTATTACTATCCCGTCATCAATTTCCTTGCTTATTTCATACTCTCCTTCCTGGAACTTTATTCTCATTACATCGTTTTTAGTGTCAAAATCTATTTTCATTTTTTTATATACCTCTGTGGCTTGGAATAATAAGCTGTTATGATTATATAAGTTTTTCCGTTGTCTTCAAATACTATCCTAAGTAGCTTACTGCCAATAATTTTATGGGCAATATTTCTATTTTTCCTGCCTTTAATAATCTCATCAGAAGATTTTAAAGAGCTTTCAATTAAACTTTTATCGATTTTTCTGTCTTTTAATGTATTTTTAGCATATTCTGTATAAATAACTTTCATTATCAGCTAATATTCTAAAAACAAAAATAAACTTAATAAAGGTTTTTGTTGGAAAAACCTTTATCTAAAATTCTGGTTTGGGAACCTTTTGAAAAGGTTCATTTACTTATCGCCTTGCTTGGGCATTCTGCTATGGCTTTGTCAACGCATGGAATGTTTTTTTGAGCTTTGACTTTTGCCTTTCCATCTTTGTCCATAACAAAAACCTGGGAGCAAATAGCTGTACAATGTCCGCACCCAATACACTTCTTTTTATCGACTTTTATTGCCATTAATTATCAATGTTAGATAACTTTATAAATTTACTTTTTATAATATTTCTATGTTAATAGCTTGGATATTAGGGGCTTTTGTATTATTGTTAATTATAATCTTCTTTAGTTATTACAATAGATTTTCAGTCTTAAGCAATAGAGTTGACAATTCTTTAAGCCAGATTGATGTTCAATTGAAAAGAAGAGCTGACCTTATTCCTAATCTTATAGAGAGTGTTAAGGGCTATATGAAGCATGAAAAGGCAGCGATAGCTGCTGTTACTGATGCTCGAAAAGCGATGTTGGGAGCTAAGGATCTGCCTGGAAAAGTAAAAGCTAATGACAGCCTTACATCAGCACTTAAAACTATTTTCGCAATTGCAGAAGGCTATCCTGACTTGAAGGCTAATACGACATTTGTTGAATTGCAGAAAGAACTTTCAAATACAGAAGATAGAGTTGCTTATTCAAGGCAGTTTTACAATGATTCAATACTAAGCTATAATAATTTATGCACGACTTTCCCTGGAAAATTCTTTGCTGGAATGTATGGAAGAAAAACAAAAGAATACATCAAGATTGCAGAAGCTGAACGGAAAGCTGTGAACGTAAAATTCGAATGAATTTTACTTGCATCGTTTTACTTCGTGAAAACGCTGGAAGGTGATTTTTAGCAAACATTAAAATGAGCTTAGATAAAAAATTTGAAGTGAGGACTCCTAAAAGATTGATAATTCCAGCTAATGGTAATCCTAACCAAGGCATAGTTTTGCATCAAGCTTATGATGTTGGCCTTGGATTTTATTATACTGCCCCCCTAAATTCACCGATTTCTAATATTCCTAAAAGAAAATATAAGTTCTAACTAAATAAACTTAAGTGTTTTCTTTGACTAATTTTATGAAAAAATAAGTTTCTAGGATATAAATTTATTTAAATGAACTAAATTATTTTTGAACTATGGGAGAAGAAAGTTTAGAAGATAGGATAAAGAAGGTTGTTGCTAGTAAATTGAAAGAGCATAGCCTTGAATATGACTCAATAAACGTAATAGTTATGTATGATATATGGACGGTTGGAGTCCAGGGTGATGAGCGTACATATAGGCACCCTGTTGAGATAGGAGTAATTAAGAATGAACAAGTGATTTGGAATGCTGGATTTATTAGAGAAATGAGCACAGAGATTACAAACAAAATAAAGGAAATTAATAAGGTTGTTTATACTATTCAATAGTTCTGTAATAAACAAATCCTTATTAATATCATTTTTATATGTGTTATATGTCTTTTAATTTTCAATTTCGCTTTGCAGAAGACAGGAAAGAGATTGACCAGCTTGCAAAATTTCTGCTTTTACAGCCATTAAATTATCCAGATTACGGAGATTGGGTTGAAAGAGCAAGAACTGATTTGCTTTCAGGATATAAAAATTCAATCCTGGCTTTTAGCGATGGATTTTTAGTTGGAGATGTAGTTTATCAGTCGCATAAACAATTTCCAAGGATAAGGGAATTGAAGAATTTAAGAGTTCATCCTAAATTAAGAGGAAGATATTTTGGAATGTTTATGTTTAGGCAGGCTGAAAAAGAGAATCTAGGAGATTTTGATGCAGTGATTTGTGATACAAGATCAGATAGAATTGAGGTTTTGAATATGACAAGGCTTTCAGGATATCAAGAATTATTGAGGGCTCCTATTTATGATAAAAATGTTGAAGATGTTGTTATGTATAAATCTTTTGAAAGAACTTCATCTGGACTTCTTGGGCCTATAAAAAGAGACCTTCTTGCAAGGGCTGCTTAGGAAGATATATAAACTAATCTTTGGGATTGTAATTGATAATATGACAGACCACTCAGGGTTAGAGGAGCTTTTTAACAGTAATCATGGAGATGAATGGAAACTCTCAGAAATTAAATCACCAGAAGGGCTTATTAAAAGAATGACTCTTGGTGTATTCCAGCCAGGGATAGACCCTGAATATATGCTTTATGATATAGGACAGCCAATGTTGGTTTGTTTAAATAATCACGAGGTAGTGGTTGGTTATTATGCTGGATTTACAAATTATGATAACAACTACACGCACTTTGAAATTAGGCAATTTATGGTTACGCAACGCCATTCCTCATTTTTGGAACGTGGTTCAGATACCCTATTCAAGAATTTTTGATTGGAAAGTATTAATGGTGGAGGAAAGAATAGATTGTTCTCCACAAAATTTTGAATCTTTGGTTAATAAGTATGCTCCTAATCGTTCTGTTGTTGAAATAGAAAAGAAAAATAGCAGACTTATTGGGTTTATTGGTAAATATTTTGATGAAGTTCTTGATTTGGCCCATACCTCTCTTTTAGGCGGGGAGTATGATAATTGGTTTAACCACTATCTTACTAGAAGTCCTGGAGAGTTAAGCGCCGAAGGTAAAAAAGGAATTTCTATGAAAGATATAGTTTCTATTTCAATGTTAAAAAAGGAAGATTAATTGTAAGTTTTGAATTTTAAGCAAAATAATGCAATAGAAAATTATTAAAAACCCAAGCCCATTCTTCTAATCATGCCAGAAAGAATAGATTTCAGCGATCAAATATCAAGGAACAAGACAAAGAGCTTTTTTTTGATGATTGGAATATTTGTTGTAATAATTGTTCTTGGTTATGTGATTTCAATGGCGACGCAGCCTGAATTGTTTTTTACAATAATGATCTTGGCGACAATAATATCAATACTTTATGTTTGGATAAGCTACTACAATTCAGATAAGATTGCGATTGCAAGTGTTGGAGCTAAAGAAGCTTCGAGAACTCAGTATAAAGATTATTATAACACTGTAGAGGGGTTGACTCTTGCTTCTGGCTTGCCAATGCCTAAACTTTATATTATGCCTTCTTCACAAATTAATGCTTTTGCAACAGGTAGAGACCCTAAACATGCTGTTGTTTGTGTTACAGAAGGAGCTTTACAAAAGTTGGAGAGAAGAGAATTGGAAGGAGTTTTAGCACATGAACTTGGGCATGTAGCAAGCTATGATATAAGGTATATGACTCTTGTCGCGGTTGCTGTTGGAATGGTTTCAATTATATCCCAGATTTTTTTAAGAAGTTTATGGTTTAGAAGCGGAGGAGATGATAATAAGGGAAATGCTATTTTTATGATAATAGGTATTGTGCTTGCAATCCTTGCTCCTATTGTTGTGTTTTTTGTCCAGATGTCAATATCAAGGAAGAGAGAATTTATGGCTGATGCATCTTCTGTTAAGTTCACTAGAAACCCTCAAGGCCTTATAAGTGCCTTGAAAAAAATAGGAAAAGACGAGTCAGAATTAAAAGCAAGCAAGGCTGTTGCTCCTTTATTCATAAGCAATCCTTTAAAGGGATGGAGTTCAACTCATCCGCCGCTAGCAGAGAGGATAAAGATTCTGGAGAGGATGTAAAATGAAAAATTTAGATAAAAAATTTGATGAGGATTATATGAGAACTTTAAGGTCTATTTTTAGATTGGGAAGATTAGATGAAGAAGATATTAGTTATATTAGACAGCTTTATGGGGAGAAAGTTAGACATTATAAATAAATTTTTGGCTTATGTAAAGATTTAAATATAATGGCTCGATTGTGTTATTATGAAACTAACAATTGATATCCACAAAGGAGAGAAGTTTTTTATTGCAAGAGTTCCTGAGTTGGGAGTTACTACTTCGTTGCCTATGGAATCTAATTATATAGCTGTTACAGAGTTAAGCTATCCTAAGTATTTAGATGGCATTCCAGAACGTACAGCCGCACACACCACTCCTCATGATAAAATACCATTTGAAAATCTCAAAAGTTCTGATCAAAAAAGGATGACTCAAGAATATCAGTAAATAATTTACTATATTGCTGATGATTCCTTGCCTAAAGACACAACTTCTCAAAGATAGCTCTTAGTTTACATAAATGCTTAAAAATATAATTTCTCTATGTTTTTAATGAAAAGTCTTGTTAACAAAATTTTAGTTCCTTTTGCTACTGCTACTCTGCTAAATCTACAAATCAGCTGCACACCCCCAGATGAAGGAATAGATAAGTCGCCTAACCAAACAACTCAAGCAGCAGAACCTATCCAGCCAATAGCTTCTCAGTCAAATCAGTATGGATATTCATCTAATAGAACTAATGACTCTCTAAAAACCTCTTCTCAAATATCTATAACTCAGCCTAAAGATGGCGGGATAATAAGACGTTCGAGATCTATGCTTGACCCCATAGATGTTTGCGTGAAAATTGACTCTAGTGTTGTTAATCTTGACAGCATTGTAAAGATTGATTATAATTGGTTAGAAAGTTGCACCGATACTTCTTTGGAAAGAAATTTTGCAATTCAGCCTTCAAGAGCGGTTGAAAATGATAGCGGCGTAGCCTGCGTGCAATGGTGGAATACTAATGACCTTGGATGGATAAAAAAAAAATGGTGAAGAAATACTACTTCAGGCAAAAGCATATCGTGATGATGGGGCTACATACACTTCTCCTTGCACAAGAGTTAAAGTTGACATTAAAACACCACCATTATGTTTTTGGACTGAATGGGAAAGATATACTCCAAGAGATTCCTTATTCCACATTGATACTGTATTCATGAGCGCAGCTGCTTTATTTCTTGCTGATCTTAATTTAGACTCAACTAATATTTCAGGCATAGATAGCGTTTATTTGTTTGACAAGAGGCACAACGATCCTGATATTAATAGTAATTGGTCTCTTTTAGGGAACGGGATTTATAACACATCACATCCTGGTTTTGGTCCTCATTGGCGTATTTTTGCAAATCTTACAGGATTGCAGAGGGAGAAATTTTATGATTTTAGGGTCATAGCAAGATTGAAAAATGGTTACATTTCTTATGATTTAAATGGAGATGGCAAATTTGACGACGGCACTTTTCATGAAGGGGATTGCGATTGTAAAACTTTCCTTATAAAGTAGCTCAATCACCATTTTTTATTGAATTTCAGAACAAAGAAAATTTATAAATCCAAAATTCCTATTCTAATTAATGGGCTTTATTAGAGGAAATGTAAAATTTCCACGAATGCTCTTTTAGTTTAAAATGGGAATCATTAGAGGTGGCTTGCTTGTTATTATATGTGTTTTATTTTTTGTAGGATTGCTTGTTGGAAATCTTTTGTTTAGTGTTTATGGCTCTTTAGAGCATAGTCGTGTTAAGGAAAATTTAGGAAGCGCTATTAAATCATTCGCTGAAAGCGAAGCTAACTCAAGCCAGTTGATAAGTGAAGATGATATTAATGAGATAAAATCACACTGCCAAAGCCACTCGTCATATGTTATTAATTCAAGCTTTTCTGATTTAGGCATAAACGTAGACATCTCTTGTGAAAATGCTTCTAAAGGCAATGAAGCTGTTGTAAACGAACTTGTCAGCGAAACAGTAGATCAGCTTTACTATAAAAAATATAATTGCAGCCCTTCACAATGCCTTGAAGATAAAAAAACTGCATTATATTTTGTTTCTGAAGATTTTAGAAAATATCTTTCGTCTAAAGTTTATCTTACGTTTATTGTTCTTCTAGTATTTTTTGCCTTAATGCTGCTTTTAGCTAAACATAAGTCAAATGCATTTATTATTGCAGGTGCGATTTTAATAGCTGTTTCTTTGCCATTTATGAAGCTTGAATCAGTAGCTGCTTCTTTAATTGGCGGAAATTTTTCAGCATTTTCTAAAGTATTTTTGTCTGATGCTTACAAAATATTTATAATAAATTTGATTTTGGGCATTCTATTGCTGATTGCTGGAATTGTAATAAAGATTACTGGCATTGGAATAAAAATTTCTGAGCATTTCTCAAAGAAAAAAGAAGGAGAAGTTTCAGATGAGAAAGTTGAGGAAATTGTGAAGAAAGAAGTTGCTAAAGCCAAAAAGGAAGAGATAAAAAAGCAGCCTCAAAATCAGGGCAAGGCAAAGAAGAAGTGAAGGATATAAATCTTTAAAAGGCAAAATAATTAATTGCTTAAATCTAAGCTGTATAAAACTTGAATTTCTTGATCGCTTAAAGTTCTGTTGAAGATCATGAGTTCGTCGATGATGCCATACATAGCATGAAAGTTATCATCTGATCCAATTTGTGGGATAACCCCAGTAGAGTTAAAATTGGGCACATTAATTCTTGAATATGTTTTGTTTAAATTACCATTTAGATAAGCTCTCCATGTTATTGTCCCTGGCAAAGAAGTTAAATTGGTTGTCGAAGCTATATTACTCCATACGTTTTTTTGAATTATTTCATTGGTTGTAAGCCCAAAGCCATTAGTTCGAGCATTAATCCTGAAGTTAGATATCCCTTCCTCTAAACCGAGACAATATCCTGGAGATGAACCGCTATCGCTACATCCACTGCCTCCTTTAAAGAACAACGGAATTTGACCCGTAGCATCGTTATTTAATTTAAACCAAAGTAATATACTTGTATTTGATCCTTCAAGTCTAAGTGAAGGATTATCTGGGAGGTTAATATAGTCGCTTCCTGTTCCACTAAAATTATAAGCTTTTCCATATTTTCCATCCACTAATTGAGGGTTTCCTACTAGAGCTCCATCATTCCTTCCCATTTCATCATTGGCATTTCCTTCCATTCTCCACCAGGAAACTAAGCCAGGCAGATTTTTTGCTGAATCATATCCAGAGAGTTTTAAAGTACTTGCTATATCTTCTGTTGATTCTTTGTCTCCTGATTTAATTATTGGAGCAACAGAAACAGTTTTTACAATCCCAGTGTAGTTTACTGAAAAAGTTTTTGTTTCAAGCTCTTCTATTGGCATCTTTTGATCAAAAGATGTTTCGCTTATGCCGTCTGAGATTATTATTTTTACTCCTGTAACCTGGCCTTGACCTGCATTTCTTTTTATTGTAACATTGGTGCCTGAAAGACTCTCGCCAACTTTTTGGATTTTCATGTCTACAGTATATTTTCCAAGCTCGACTTGCTGTGAGCCTGTCTCGACAATGTTTCTTATAACAACCCATATAATAATGATTGCTGCTAAAGACAGCCCTATTATTATTAAAGTGGTTATTACAGTAGAAAGTCCTTTTTTCTCCCCTCTTTTCATGATATTCTTAATATATTTAGATTTATAAATTTGTTTTTTCGCAATATTTATTAACCTATTCCTTTGCCTTTATTTATGAGAATTAACGTGGCTTCAAAAAACCCAGTTAAGATAGATGCTGTCAAGAGAGTTATTTTAGATTATCCTCTTTTATCTAAAGCTCAAGTCATTCCTATAGAGGTTAGCTCACGCGTTTCAGAGCAACCAAATAATTTAGAGGAAACTGTTATGGGTTCAATCACTAGGGCTAAAGCATCTTTTCAAGATTGTGATTATAGCGTTGGTTTAGAATCTGGATTGATGGAAGTTCCTAGATCAAAAACTGGGTATATGGATGTTTGCGTTTGCGCAATTTATAACGGTAAAGATCATTATTTAGGAATTTCTCGCGGCTTTGAGCTACCACTTAATGTTGTTAAAAGAATTTTTCAAGAAGGCTTGGATATCAATGACGCTTTTTTAGCTGAAAAATTAACTAAAGATAAGAGAATAGGTTCATCTGAAGGCGCTATTGGAATATTAACAAAAGGCAGAGTTAATAGGCAACAATATACAGAAGATGCGATTAAGATGGCATTAATCCAACTTGAAAATCCAGACTTATACTAATTATCTATTTCTCTGCATGAAATTCTTTATGAACTTTTCGTGGTCTTTGTTGTCTTTTATTTCCTTTATAACGTAAACTATTATATTATTCCTGTCTTCTTTTTCAGCTCTTATTTCAGGCACTTTTTCCTTGAATTTGTCGCTTAGAAGAATTTCCTCATTTGAAACTGATGCGATTTTCTTTGCTCCGTTGATTAATGTCCCCATACTCATAAATTTATATGAATCTTGCTCCTGCTTCCCCACAATTGTTCCGTAGCCTAAGCCAATTCCGAATTCAATTTTCTGCTTGAATTGCGCGTTGTGCGCTTTTAAATTCTGCACTATTTTCTTTGCCAACTCTATTGCTGTATGTTCATTCTTGAAAGTTTTTGTTTTTCCAGGAGCAATGATAAAGAACAATAAATCCTGGCTTTCATAAGTCAACGCTTTCATATCTTCTGCCATGTCAACTATTTTTTGAAGTGTTTCCTCACCGCTTCCTCTATTGCTTTCTATTTCCCTTAAATTCTTAATTTTAAGGCACACTAAACTTACATTTTGCTGCTCGCCCTTAATTGACAAGGAAAGCTCTGCCTTGTTTCTTGCTTTTATCAAAGAATCTTTTCTTAAAGGAAATAAAGACTTTCCTTCCCCCAGCACAGGAGTTGTACTTGCCTTCTTCACATTGTAGACTTTGCCGATAATTGTTCTTTTGTAGCCTTTTCTAAATATTGTGAATGCAACAAAACCTAAAATAAGCACGACAAAGAACCATATGAAAGGATGCCTTGTTAACCCAGAAATTCCAGACGGATTGTCTTTAATATCTATAGCTTTTCCTGTTAAAATTGCTTTGCCTTTAACACTATCGCCATTATCTGTTAAAACTTCTACTTCATACTCTCCGTTTGGGGCTGTTAACAAGTATTTTTGATCCTTGCCGACTTGGATGCAGACATCAATGTTAAGAGATTGATTTCCTATTTTAACCAATACTGATCTGTTGCAGTAAGGAACATTTCCAGTGTTTATTATTCTTAAAGAATCGTTTTCTATGTGAATTTCCACATTTGCTTTTTCCTTTACACTAAATGTTCCTTCGTTTGTAAGTCCAGCTGATTCTGCTGTTACTTTGAATTCTGCAGGAGGCTCGCTATTCGATATAGGGAATTCAAGAAATTCGTCAGTAAGCTTATCCTGCCTTTCTCTTAGTTTTCCATTGCTGTCTTTTATTGTAATTGAAGCATTTGTGGAAGGAATGCTCTCTCCTGTTTGGTCGTGAAGAACTGCTTTAACTTTCAAGGACTCGCCAGGATTAACTTCTTGGCTTTCGAATGCAACGTCAAGCGATGTTGGAAGCTGTTTAACTACAAAAGAAGCATCGCCATAACCCTCGTTGGTGACTACTTGTGTAAGATCTTTTTCATATGCTCTTAATTTTACTTTATATGCGCCTGCTTTTATGTCGCTTGGAGCAGTAACGTTTAATAAAAAGTATCCGTTATTTATGGCCTCGAGCTGGCTTAAGTATGCTGTTGTATTTGCGTTTATGTCTCCGTAATAAATATCTACTTGGACGAAACCATCCACTTCCTTGCCGCTTTGTTTTGTTGCATATCCTTCAATTAAAATATTTTCTTTTGGATAAACTTCAGTGTTAGTTGCTTGTGCGTGAATTGTTATTAAGCTGGAAATTGAAAAATCCTGCGTGAGAACATAATCCTGCTCTAGTGTTGCCTTAATCTTGCAGGATCCTGACAAAGAGCCGATCATTTTCTTAGATAAAACAAGTGCAGATTCAAATTGCTTTTGCTCTCCTGCTAAAAGATAAACTCCATTCTTATAGAAATTAAGCTCCTGCCCGCTGCATATCAAGTTCATCTCGAGAGTTCCGTAAATATCTGAAAGAGTTTTTATTGTTAGAGGAATAGTAATAACTTCTCCGAGATTGTATGTTGAGGCTGGCTGCTGGTTTATTATAATCTCTGCTGACACAGAAGAAATCAAAGCTATTGCGAGTATGAATAATACACCTATTTTTTTCATTTTTCCTTAGTAAAAATAATCTTTTCTTATTTATAAATATTTGGAGGATGAAAAAGAAGGGAAAGCAGGAAGCATAGCTTCTTGGTGCATCGTCCAGGCTTGGCCAATGCAGAGGATGAAATGCTTTGGAAAGATATTTAAATGGGATGTTTTTAGGTTTTTTATGGATGCTGAATATCAACCAACAATGTCAGAGCTAGAAAGATTAAGAGAAGAAAATAAGTCTAGTCCTAGAGAAAAAACCGCTTTTGGCTTGGTAGTTGTAACCTTAGTGGGTTTATCTCTTCTTGCATCTTATTATATCCCTGTTGGTGATGAGAAAAGAACCAGGCAAACAGAAAAAAGCAATTATATAATGCAGAAGTATGATTTAGATAGAAATGGGGTTCTTGACAGCGCTGAAACTTTTAAACTGATTAAAGATTATAGTATTTTCTAGGTAATTTCATCACAATAATATATAAAAAGGAAAACTCTATTATTCTATAATGGCATTAACTCCAAGAATTAGGATAAATCTTACTCCAGATCAAACATCGTTGGCTAATGCTTTGGAAGCTCGTATAGATCGCTATATTCAAGTAAATTTTGATGGCAAACCGAGTTCAGTGGTCAGGGTCGATATCTCTGATTATTCTAGAGGGGTTTATAGAGAAGCTTTTCCCAAAATGATAGATGAAATTACCAGAAGATATAGGCAAGCTAATTGGAATGTTAATTATATTCATGATGGGAGGGAAAACCAATATGTACATTTTATTGAATTAACTCCTAAGAAGACAGCAAGCTCTAGAATACCTGTTTCTAAGAAAAAGATTAAAAGATAAAATTTTATTTTTAATTACCTTTATAAAATCCCTCTTCTTATTTTTATCATGCCAAATAAAGTAACACCTTGGGAAGTTCAAGGAAATGTTGATTACGAGAAATTAATTAAAGAGTTTGGAGTAAGCCCTTTGAAAGATCTTCCCCCTGTTTTTAATGAAGAAATACTTTTTAGAAGAAAGCTTGTTTTTGCACATAGAGACATACAAAGAATTCTCGAGTCTATAAAGGCAAAAAAGCCATTTACTATGCTTACAGGGCTTATGCCTACTGGGAGATTCCATATAGGACATATGGCTATTGCAAAACAGTTTATTTTTTATCAAAAGCTTGGAGCTAAAGTTTATATTGCTGTTGCTGATTTGGAAGCTTACAATACTCGAGGGCAAAGCCTTGAAGAAAGCAGAAAAAATGCAATTGAAGATTATTTATTGAATTATATTGCTCTTGGTTTAAAACCTAAGAACTGCGATTTTTATTTTCAAAGTTCTAGGTCTAGTGACGGAAAAAAGGCAAGTGCTTATTATAGATTGCAAAATTTGCTTGCAAAACATACAACATTTAACGAATTCAAGGCAGTTTATGGAGAAATAACTCCTGGAAAAATGCTTTCTTCTCTTTTACAGGCTTCAGATATGCTGCATCCTCAATTGCCTGAGTTTGAAGGACGAACTCCTGTTGTTGTTCCTGTTGGTATTGACCAAGATCCTCATTTAAGGCTTGCTAGAGATATGTCTCAAAGAATAAAAAATCCTTCATTTATACAATTAAGTTCGACTTATAATATATTTATTCCAGGGCTCGGGGGAGGAAAGATGTCTTCATCAGATTCTAACTCTTTTATTTCTCTTACCGACTCACCAAAGGAAGTTGAAACAAAAATCAAAAAATATGCATTTTCCGGCGGAAGAGACACACTAGAAGAGCATAGAAAACTTGGAGGAAATCCAGATGTTGATGTTTCATTCCAGTATCTTAAGTTTTTGTTTGAGGAAGATGATAAAAAACTTATGAAGATTTATGATGAATACAAAAGTGGAAAAATGACAACTGGTGAGCTAAAGGAAATTACAATTGAAAAAATCAATAAATTCTTAAAAAAACATCAGGTAGCCAGAGAGAAGGCAAGAAAAGAGGTTGATAAATTCTTATCTAAATAAATCTTCTCCGAGAATCATTTTAAGATAGTGTTGAGTTATCTCTGGGAGCTTTTGAAAATATTTTATTGCATCTCTTCCTGTTTGTTTTAGTCTTCTTGCTCCACAATTATAAGCTCCAACGCAATTTGCAACTGTGGTTTCAATTCCTTTGCTTTCTAATATTCTAGGAAGCCTTTCAAATAAATACCAATCTCTGACAATTTCATTATTCTGAGGATTGAACATGTCTTGAGGAGTAAAATCTTGTTCATGACTTGAATTGTAGTCTGCTAAGGCGCCGCTTTCGCTTATATTAATCTGATTTTGCCCCACAGAATAAATTTTCTCGACAACCTCACCTCTTTTATTTTTCTTTAATACTATGTTAACAGCATTAGGATTATTAGTTGATTCAACAAAACTTAGCCTTCCAACAAGCGTTCTCTTTTCCTCTAAAGTTAAATCTACTATATTTTTTCTGGCTAAGTATGAAAATTCTTCTTGAGCTTTAGTTTGAGAATAAGTTGGAGCAGGGTTTGATAAAGCATAAGCTAGACTTAATCCTAATAATGTGTTTCTTATTGTTTTTGCTTTTTTCATTTTGATGTCCTTTTAAAGTAGTATAGATTAATCGCAGATTTTGAAAATCCATCGATAAATCTTGTGAATTTAAAAATTAAGTTTGTAATAGCAAAGAGTATATAAATATTTCTGTGATTTCGAGCAAGTTTGAAGAGAAAATGTGAAAAATAATTATTATGGGACAATAAATTATAAAAAGGAATTTAATATGGTTTTAAAATGAGCGATATAGAAAGAGCGCGTGCTGCAACACTTGAAAGTGCTACTAAAGGTCCATTTGCATTATCATTGTTTTCAGATCCTGAAAAAAGAAAGAGCCAGATTAAAGCTGAATTATCTTCTAGGATAGGGCAGGAAATTTTTGTTTTTGATTCTGCACATAATCAAAGGTTTGGAGGAAAAGTTCATTATAATTCAGATAATCCTGAAGAAATGTATACACTAGAACTTGCACCTCATACTCTCTTCCATCTTAGTTATGCAAATGTGGCCTCTTTATTTTATTTTGAAAAAAGAGAATTTAGAGACGTGAGAGAGAAGATGAAAGGACCTCCAATTTCTTTAGAATCCACAGAAGATCCTGCGGTAATTAGATCAAAAGTTGAAGCGGGAAATCTATGAGAAATTTGATGAATATTATTGTTTTTTATTTTTGATAGTTTATAGCTGGAGTTGTAATTAGTTTTTAATTAACTTTATAAAATCCTTCTTCTTATCTGTTTTATGAAAATTTTATTTTTGCACTGCGATTATATAAAGTTCAAGCCGTTGAAGAAGGCTTTGAAGAGCGTGGCTGAACTTAGTGATAAGGAAAAGAAAGAGCAAGAAGTTAAGGATTGTCTTGGAGTTTTTGTAGCTGTTGAGAAAGGAGACTCGTTAGATAATGTTAAAGATCTCATAAGTAATGTTAAAGATGTGTCTGGCCAAGTTAAGGCTAAGAACATTATTTTATATCCTTATGCTCATCTTTCTAATAATTTATCAGCTCCTGATCTTGCTCTTGAGGTTTTGAAAAAAGCAGAGGAAGGTTTGTCTAAAGAGTTTCATGTTGTAAGAGCTCCTTTTGGATATTACAAGGAGTTTGAATTAAAGGTTAAGGGGCATCCACTAAGTGAGTTATCAAGAGAAATTCATTCTTCAAGTCAGACTATTAAATCTTCAACTAAACTAGAAAAACAGCCTGCAAAGCAAGAAGACTATGATCCTAAGCAGCTTTTGAATGAAATTTCAAAGAACAGGCTTGATACTTCAAAGCTTAAAGAAAACGACCATAGAATTTTAGGGCAGCAAATGGATCTTTATTCATTTAATGAAGTTGCTCCTGGAATGGTTTTTTGGCATAATAATGGACTTATAATTAGGAATGAGCTTATTAATTTTTGGAGGGAAATCCACAGAAAACATGAATATCAAGAAATTATGACACCTCAAATTCTTGACAAAAGGCTTTGGCTTATTTCAGGGCATTGGGATAAATACAAAGATAATATTTTCCTTAGTGAGTATGAAAAAAAGACTTATGCTTTAAAGCCAATGAATTGCCCGGGCGGAATGTTGGTTTTTAGAAATGGGACTAAATCTTACAAAGACCTTCCATTGCGAGTTACAGAACTTGGAGTTGTGCATAGACAAGAGTTAAGCGGGGTTTTAGGAGGATTGTTTAGAGTTATTCAATTTACTCAAGATGATGCTCATTTGTTTTGCACAGAAGAACAGCTTGAAGATGAAATTTTAAGCATTATAGATTTGATTGGATTTTTTTACAAAAAGTTTAACTTGCCTTTTAGAGTTGAATTGTCTACTAGACCTGAAAAGAGAATTGGATCAGATTTGGTATGGGACAAAGCTGAAGAGCTTCTTGAGAAAGTCCTTAAGAAGAAAAAAATGCCATTTAAATTAAATCCTGGAGATGGTGCATTTTATGGGCCAAAGATAGATTTTCATGTTAAAGATTCTCTTGGAAGAGAATGGCAGTGCGGAACAATACAATTAGATTTTTCAATGCCTGAAAGATTCCAGCTTGAGTATATAGATAAAGAAAATAAAAGAAAAAGACCAGTAATGCTGCACAGGACTATTTATGGGAGTTTAGAAAGGTTCATAGGAATTTTAATAGAGCATTATAGCGGGCGTTTGCCTTTATGGCTTGCACCAATACAAGTTAGGATTTTAAGTTTTACTTCTAGAAATGAAAAGTATGCCAAGCAAATTATAAAAAAACTAGGCGAAGAAATTCCTGATTTAAGGCTTGACGCTGACTTTAGAGACTCCCCAATTCCTGGAAAAGTCAAAGATGCTGAGATGATGAAAGTTAGTTACATAATTGTTGTTGGAGACAAGGAAGAAAAATCCAAGGCTTTGGCTGTAAGAAGCCATGGGAAAGTAAAGACTATTAAGGTTGATGAGTTTATTAAACAAGTTAAGAAAGAAATTGAGGAAAGACAGTAGAAAAGCTTAAATATATCTTATCACTCACATATAAGTGAATAAACTTACATGGAATTATTATTCAGTGAACATGCCTTGGATCAGGCTAGAGAAAGAGGAATTAGCATAAATGAGATTAAAGAAGCAATTCAGAAAGGAGCAAAATTCCTTCAAGATGAAAAAATAGTGTCCGATTATAGACATATAAGGATAGTCTTCAGGAAAATAAATGATAAGTATTTTGTGATAACAGTTATGATAAGGAAATAAACCTTTTAAAAAAAGGTTTCCAAAAATTAAGACAAATAAAATGGAAAATAAATGTGCTTTATGCGACGGAAAATTAAGAAGTAAATTAGCAGATTATAAAATCTATGGTAAAAGCATTGGGAAATTTAATGCCTTAGTTTGTAATTCCTGTGGTGAGAGGTGGTTTGATGAGGAAACTGCAAGGAAAATTGAAGAAAAGGAAAAAGAACTAGGATTGTTTGGCTTGTCAAAAGAAACAAAAATAAGCTATTCTGGAAATTCATTAATAATTAGAATACCTAAAGAACTTGCAAAATTTATGGGATTAAAAAAAGAAACGAATGTCATTTTATATCCAGAAGATAAAAATAAATTTACTGTAGCTGTTAAATAATAAAGGGAGAATTAAACCAAATATATCTTTTTATCACAGATTTCTTTAAAAATAAGATTTTTCTTTAGAATATATGGATCATCCTTTAGAATGCAGCAGATTTATGGGAGACGGAAGCAGAGCTCAAATTCCATTGAGAATAACTCCTAAGTTTATTGATTCTGCTACTTACAGAGTTAATGAAATAGATCGGAATTCAGGATATCAGGCAGAGAAAAAGTATTTGGCAGCTGAAAGATGGGTTAATGGAGTAAATGAAGGAGAGTATATTTGGCTAGGAATTTCTGGAGCAGCAACTCCTGTTGGCATTGGGGGTTTAGTTGCGGACCTTATTGAGAGAGGACTTGTTGATGTAATTGTTTCAACAGGAGCAAATGTTTATCATGATTTGCATTTTGCCTGCGGATTGCCTGTAAGACACGGATCAGAATACGTCAATGATGATGAGCTTAGGGAAGATGAGTCAACTAGAATTTATACTCAACTTATTCATAATAAATTTACCTTAAAAGGCCAAGATATGATAAATCAAGAAATTTTTAGAAGAGTTCTTAAAAGAGGAGATTTGAAACCGCCTTTTTCAACTGCAATGATGCTTTATGAGTTTGGTAAAGAGCTCGCAAATTCAGAATATGTTGTAGACAGGCATGGATCTTTTGTTTTGAAAGCTGCTGAACATAAAGTCCCAATATTTTTAGATTCAGGATCAAACCATTCTTTAGGAATGGATTTTTCATTGCTGACTTTAGAAGGTTTATGCGCTGATTCAAGTCCGTCAAAAGATATTCATCAGGCTGCGGCAATAAGTTTATATAAGCAGCCTCAACTTAACATATTTTTAGGAGAGGGCGGTCCGAGAAACTTTACTCAAACAACTGCTCCAACTGCAGCAGAGATTTTTGCAATCCCTTTTGATGGATCTGACGCTTGCATAAGATTCACAACAGCAGATGAAAGAACTGGTGGATTGTCAGGATCTACTGGAAGCGAGGCAGTTAGCTGGGGAAAATATCTTAATGCTGATCCTAAAAGAGATATTGTTGTGTGGGGTGAATATACTTTAACAGCTCCTGATGTTATGGCTTATGTTGCTGGAAAAGTTGGGAAAGCACGTAATTCGAGATTAATGGAAGAACTTCTTAAATTAGAAGGACAGTTTTTAAATGATGTGGTAAAACATAAAGGAGATTTGGAAGAACTTCAATCTCAACTTAGAAAAGATATTCCTGCTGTCAGAAGACATGAGATTGAACTTAGAAAGCAAGCAGGATATAATTTTAACAGGCTATGTGTAAAAATTAGTGTTTAGATTTTCTATATTGACTAAATACCTTAAT
>CAYQXU010000002.1:0-32083 GCA_964421685.1 Candidatus Woesearchaeota archaeon | reverse complement strand
ACTTAATTAGATTTGTCAGGCATAATTATATCACTATAATTTGACAGTATCAGAAGAAAGGTAATTTTAATAAGGATATAATTTCATTGGAGTTTTATTTATTATTGCATGCCAGACTGCTGTAAAATATGTTTTGATTAACTTTACTTGCCTCCATTTTATTAAACGAAAGAATGCAAGTATTGTAGATTCAAGCATCAAAACGGAAACAAAATAAAAAAAGCTTTTATTTTTTTTAACAGTCAGAAGCCAATTTCTTATATTATAATATGCTGAGATCTCACTTTCTTTATTATTCCCTTTTAATGAGGCTTCCACTTTATGCCAAACTTTTGATTCTGGAACAAAAAGACACTTGTATCCCTTGTTTGTGATTCTCAGACACCATTCAGTAAACTCATGTATTACAAAAAAATCTTTGTCCAACAAACAGTCTTTTTCCAAAATTTTAGATCTCATCATTAAAACACAATCGCACCCGTCAACATATTTTTCTTCAAGGTTTCCAGTATCTTTTTTTCCTTGATAGAGTGGCTTAAACCCTCTTATTGTGTATTTACATCCTGCACACCATATCAAGTTCTTTGGATACATATAGTATATCAAGGGAGCTGAAACTGCAACTTCTGGATGCTCTTCCATACTATTTACTAGAATATCTAAAAAATTAGGTTTTACAATCATATCATTATTCATTGTTAAAATGTATTTACTGCCTCTTTTTAGCCCCTCTCTCAGCCCAATATTTGTTCCTTCCGCTAAGCCAGTATTTTCTTTATTTTCTATTAATGTGACGTTTTTCCCATATTTTCTTTTTATTTCTTTTTGAGAACCATCAGTTGAGGCGTTATCGACAATTATAATGTCATAATTATTGTAATTAATCTTTTTTAGTGATTCAGCAAGATCAAAGGTATATTTTTTCCCATTCCAGTTGACAAATACTATAGATACTTTAGGCTGTTTATTCAATTTCATAGTTAATAATCTATAATCCTTTTATTTAGAATTTTATTTTTCTTAACATATTTGAAAATTTCTTCGAGAAGAGGTAATTTAAACCTAGCTTCAAATAAATCATGCATATAAAATGAGCAAATTTCTTCTTTTTGCATCATTTCTTTTATTATGCTTAGTATTTCTTCATCACTCTTTCCCTTTCCCACTAAAAACTCTATTATCGGTGTCCTCTCTTCACCAAGGATTGTTATTGGAACATTCTTAATTTTAAAATATTCCTTTACTTTTTTATCCTGAAAATCACTTATAAACTTGATTCCCTCGTCATCTAAAACCCTTAAAACTTTTTCATTTGTGTTAAATCCTGGAGAGCAAAAGCTTACCGGTTTTTTCCCAAAAAAGTAAAAATATTTTTTCTTTGCCATAATAATTCTCTCTCTGGTATTTATTTTATCCAATCCCCTGGTCCATTCTCTGTGCTTCCAGCCGTGTATTCCTAGTTCATGACCATCAGCGATAACTCTTCTTAAAATATGAATATTGTTCTTAACAAAATCTTTTGGAAATAAAGTCATCCTAATCTTGTCTTTTATAGACCACACCTTAATAGATCTCTCTCCAGAGCTTTTGAGTTTATTTCTGTACTTAAGAATTTCAATTATATTTGATTCCCCCCCCATAACCAGATAAAAAGAAGCCTTTATGTTATATCTTTTCAATAAATCCAATAGTCTTGGCAATCCTAGTTTTATTCCTTTTTCTGACTCTAGGTCAACACGCAGCGTGAATGTTTTCGTCATCTTAGCGCCTCTTGATACACTTTCTCTAATTTTTCATTTCTTTGTTTTATGGAAAATTTGCCGTCTTTAATTGTTTTTATGCAGTTTTTTGCCATTTCTCTTAATAATTTTCTATTGTCTATTAACTTAAGAGCTTTTTCTACCATCTCTTCAACTACTTCTTTATTGTAATTTTTTATATTTTCTCTATATGAAGCGTTTCCAGATGATACTATAAATCCTGTTTTTCTCTCATCTATAATTTCTTCTTTAACATCTCCTTCAACAGTTATTGTAGGAATTCCAAAAGACATTGCTTCAAGCATAGAAAAGCCAAAAGTATCGCTATAACCCGGATAAACAAATATATCTGATGAAGGGTAAATTTCTTCAAAGAGTTTTTTTTGAGGAACTATCTCAAGGAATTTTATTTTTTTGTTTCCCGAGTATTTTCGGAATATTTCATCAGGTGTGTCTGAAACAATGCACGCTGCAGTATTTTTTCTTTTTTTCGTTATTCTATCTATAGCTTCAATTGCATGTAGCCCTCCTTTGCCGTAAAAGTATCTTCCAATAAACAACAAATTTATTCCTTTATGTTTCTTTTTACTTTTTTGAGTAGGTACTGCTGGATAAACCACCTCAATTTTATTTTGAAGGTTTGGGAATATTTTTATAATGTCATCTCTAACTAGATTTGTCCAGGCAATAATCTTTTTGCAGTTTTTCCTTGACAATATTTTGCCTGTCCATTTCTCACCTAATTTGGTTTTTCTGCCAGAAAGCCAAAACTGCCAGTAACTTTCAAAATCAGCTACCCAGGGCATATTCTTATTTCGGCTTAAACAATGAGTACAGTGAATTAGATTATAATCCCCTTCTTTAGTTAATCGCATATTTGGAAAAGGCAATCTCAACTTGTTAGCGTAGTGCCTTGCCCTTTTTAGATAGCTAGACAAAATAAACTTGCTTTTCTTTGTTATTGCTCCTTTTTGATTTTCAGTGTTAAAATATTCAACATTTCTTGGTGGATATCCAATTAAGTATTTATAATAAGGAGAATCCGGGAATCTCCAAGGATGTTGTAGATATACTTTTATTTTCTTCATCAAGAACTAAATCAAGGTTTTATTTATAAAGATTATGAAATCAACCTCAAT
Source organism: Candidatus Woesearchaeota archaeon (assembly GCA_964421685.1). Lineage (GTDB taxonomy): Archaea > Nanobdellota > Nanobdellia > Pacearchaeales > GW2011-AR1 > CAYQXU01. The sequence continues at coordinate 29,184 of CAYQXU010000002.1, read as the reverse complement.
AATCATTATTTCACAGTATCAATTATACGAAAGATATAAATAACTCCAATAAAATTCACATAAATGACAATGAACCTTTTAGAAAGGTTCCCAAACTAGAATATGGCAATAACAGATCAAAGAAAACGATTTGTAAAAGAAATAAAAATAGGTTTTTTCAAAAAAATTATGAACAGGTTTTGGTATCTTCTTGGCTATTTTGGCCCTGGAAATACTATAAGAGTTGCTGCAAATAGGGCTCGTGGAGTTAAAATAGGGAAAAATGTGTTTATAGACGCGTTTGTCCACATAGACACAGCAGTGCCTTCTATGGTCACTATTGAAGATGGCGTGAAACTTTCTGTAGGCGTAAAGATATTTGCCCATAATTCTGTTTTTCAGGATGTAAATCCTAATGATCCTATTATTATAGCTCCTGTAAGAATTAAAAAAAGAGCCCAGTTAGCTCCAAACGCCATTGTACTAGATGGAGTGACTATTGGAGAAAATTCTATTATAGGAACTTCAGCAGTAGTGAATAAAGATATTCCAGATAGAGTCATAGCTGTTGGAATTCCCGCTAAGCCGATTAAAGATTATGATGAGGCTAGAGATCTAACCTTTGGAGATCTTAAATCTCGCTTTTAATAAATTCTCCAATATTATTGGTCTTTCTTCTTTAATTTCCAAATCCCTCATTCCTAACGGATCCAATTCCATTATTCTATTTGAAATATCCTGGCTTACTTCAAGCATTTTTTCAACACTAAAGGCGATATTAAACTCAAACCCAGTTTTGTTTTTTACATCTTCTATTGTATAATCAGGATTTATTTTAGTAAGTGTTATTTCCTTATTTATGAACTCAAATATACACATATTCGTTATAATTTTGTGAGGGCCCTTTCCTTTATCCCACCCGCTTGCAGTGATAAAATCAACTTTGTCAACAAAAACCCTCTTGCTGTGATTTGGTACGTAAAGTATTGCTTTTTTTGAGTAATGCACTACATCATCTATCCCCATCCCGCCAGGAAGACGAATTTTTGGCTTATCATGACTGCCAATAACCGTATTGTTTACATTACCATATTTATCAATCTGGGCTGGCCTCAAAAATTCTAAATCTATTTTTCCCTGCACAAGCATATCTAAAAATCCAGACAGCCCTATACTTTTTCCATTTTTGTAGTTTTCAAAGCAAAAAGTAGATGGCACTTTTGGAAAAACTTCTGGATTCCAATAAAAACCCCCAAGAAGATTAATTCTCTTTTTTTTCATAGCTAACAGAGTTGCTATCATAGGGATAAAAGTAGAAGTTCCCTGCACTATTGTTTCTCCTTCAAAAATTTCTTCTGCTAAGTTAACAGCTAAAAAATCTGATATTTTACTCATTTTCTAAATTTCCAACAATTTGTTTGATGTCTGGAAGATAATGATCTTTACATCCTGTTGGAAGCGCACCTCTTTTTGAAACTACAATATAATTGACATGCTTTTTTGGGATGGTAATCTCTTCAGGCTCTATTTTTCCTATTTTTTCAACACTGAATATTGTTATTTTTGAAGCCCGCGCCATTTCCTTCTCACAAAAATCCGGTTCACTTATCATTATATTCCCTTCTTTATCTGCCTTTTGTGCATGAATTATGCAGTAGTCTGGATTTATTGCGTTAATCTTACATCTTACATCATTTTCCCCGTTAATTATTCTCTCACAGCCAGAGTTTACATTCATTATATCTGTGTTCTTTATAGAATCTGTCATCAAATAGGGAAGTTTCTCAGCTCCTACTTTTAAACTATAATAATACAAAATCTCTGTCAAGTCTTCAAATAAAACTTCACCTGACTCAACGGCCTTGCGTGTGATGTGCGATAAACCTAAGCCTTCATAGCCAACATATGCTGCTGAAATTTTAGACACTTTTGATTCTTTAATTAACATATCTGCGTCTATGGAACCAGCAAGAAAGTATAGATGTAATTTTGATATTTGGCTTTTGCAAATCTCCTTGATCACTGACATTGGCTTTCTATTTATAGTAAATCCTCCAATTGCTATAAGAGAACCTGATTTTATTATGTCTTTGATTTTACAAAGTTCTATTATCTCCATCCTATTCTAAATTTTTCTGCTTTAGCTCCTTCATATATTGTGTTAATGGAATATCAAAAATGACATCTTTTCCTAATTCAGGAACTCCTAATTCGTCAATATGATATGCAAACTGGTATAAAGTGTGTCCTCCAGGAGTATGCTTTCTCATTTTAGCTTCTACTTCAAAGCCTAATTTTTCAAACAGTGCAGAAACAGAAGGGTTATCCCCAACCAAAGAATCAACAACCTTTCTCCTTCCTTCCATGTCAAATATTTTTATTGCAGACTTGTACATCAGTTTTCCTATTCCATGGCCTCTATATTCAGGGAGAACAGCTACCTTACCGCCTTTACCTATATGCGATTGGGGTCTGTGAAGTTTAAGCGCACCAACAATTTTTCCATCCATTTCCACAACTATGATTGAAACTTTCCCTTTTTCATTTTCCTTTATTGATTTATTTATCTCTTCCACGTCAGTATATGGCAGCCAAACTCCCCCAGATCGGTATACCTCTAAGATATCTTTTGCTTTATCTCTTTCTGCCAGTTTAATTTTTTTTATCATTTTGTTAATTAATTTTCATTTAATCAATTCTTTTATTTTAAGACCGTTTTGTGAAAGCGTCGATTTTGGAAAAGTTCTTTTTAATTCTTCAGTTCTTACTAAAAAATGGCTTCCAAGAAGATTAGCTGTTATCTTGCTCAATATTTTTGATTTAGCATCCCCATCTTCTTGAAGGTTATGGAAGAGACACCAATGCTTCTCATAGAGTGTTTTATAGGGGAATAGCAAGGGAAAAGCTATGCTCCAGTCATGCGTATAAATTAGATCATACTTATTTTTTTTATCTTCATTATTTGTAAATTCTTTAAGTCCTTCCATTGAGCTTGAGAGTGTAGACATGTGAAGATCCTCATTTCTGAAAATAAGATCCACAAAATGACCTTCTTTTTCCAACTCTTTTTTTAATCCAGGCATAAATTGTCCAACCTCATCTTCCTTTGTTCTGCATATCATAAGTATTTTCATTTTATTTAATCAACTCTTCATATCTATTTAAAAATTCCTCAAGTTTTTCCAACTCTTTTTTGTCATTGACAGTTGTCCAAATCCCGCCATAGTGAAAAGCATGAATTTTTTTTTCATCAATAAGTTTCCTAAATGCCTTTTCTTCAATGTTTCCCCCTTCAAGAAATTTTCTTATTTCTCTGCTAAATATATAAATTCCCCCATTAATAGGAACCCCTGGCATTTCTCCTTTCTCTTTGAATTTTATAATCCTATGCTGATCATCTTTATTAATAATCCCAAAATTGGTTCTAAGATCAACTGTTAGAATAGTAGCAATTGAATTGTTTCTTATATGGAAATTAGTCATTCCTTCAAGCTGCAAGTCAGTTATTTGATCCCCATTCATTGCATAAAAATTTTCATCTTCAATTCCAGATTGTTCTATTGCTGCCTTAAATGCATCTTCGGTGCCCCCATTTTCATCGTGTTCCGTATATATTATATTAATCCCTAAATCTTCACCATTTCCAAAATAATTTTTAATCATCTCTTTTTTATAAGCAACACCGATGACGACGTTTGTAACACCATTTTTCTTAAGCCATTCAATAACTCTTTCTAACAAGGGCTTTCCAGCAATAGGAATAAGTGGTTTAGGCAAGTCTTCAGTATGTTCTTCAAGTCTAGTTCCTCTTCCTCCAGCAATAATCACAGCGGTTTTTAAGATCATGAATTAGAAATTTCATTACGGTTTAAAAATATAATGTAGCTTGACTACAAAGATAATTACCTAAATCTTTAAAAACTCTTTAATTTAGATTCTTTTATGAATGTTTTTAGTTCAAGAGATGTTGATGACTTGTTAGCCCAAGCTATGGCTGACCCTAGAAGAAGAAAAGCTAGAGCCTTAAAACCAGGAGATTATATTGGAGTAAGGCCTTTGTTAAATGCTATGCTTCCAGGAACATATATACAGCCTCATTTACACCCTCTTGAAAATGCTGATGAGTATTGGTTTACTTTACAAGGAAAAATTGCTTCTTTTTCATTCACTGAAGAAGGCGATGTAAAAGATTATAGAATTGTTTCCTCAAAAGACAGCCTTCCTTTAACCTATCTTCCACAGAGTGAATACCATACTTTGGTAGTTGTTGATGAACCGGCAGTAATTCTAGAAATCACTCAAGGTCCATATGATCCTAATACTTACAAAGAATTTGCTTCATGGGCTCCTTCAGAAAAGCCGGAAGATGAAGAAAAAGCAAGAGTTTATTTACAAGGTTTGGAAAAAATGTTAAAATGATGACTTTACCTCAATAAAACTTATAAACTGGTTTTTTATTCAGACTTTATGAGAGTAATCATAACTGGGATAACGGGCTTTATTGGCGGTGAACTTGCTCACAGACTATTAAAAGAAGGACACGAGGTTTTTGGATTTGAAAGATATACTGTTGGAAGAGACCTAGGGTATGCTGATGAAATAAAAAATAAAATTAAGCTTATTTCTTGTGATATAACTGATTATTTTGTAGTAAGAAATTCTATAAAAAAAATAAATCCTGATATTGTTTTGCATTTAGCAGCTCTCTCCCCAGTAAGGCTTAGCTTTGAGCATCCATTTGAATATCAAATAACTAATCTTTTTGGAACAATAAATCTTGCAGAAGCTATTTTAGATCTTTACGGCCCAGATAAAGTGAGAATGGTTGCAGCGTCTACTGCAGAAGTTTATGGTATAAAAAAAGAAAGCTCTTTAACTGAAGACTTAAGTTTAGAGCCGTCAAGCCCTTACGCTGTTTCAAAAGCAGCTATGGACATGTATTTGAGAATGATGCATCAAGTTTATGGTTTTAATGTTGTTATCTTAAGAAACTCAAACACTTTTGGAAGAAAATACGACAATAGTTTTTTTACAGAATACTTAATAACAGAAATGCTTGAAGGCAGGGAAATTTATATCGGCGCGCCAGACTCAATTAGAGATTACATGTATGTAGATGATCATATAAATTCATATCTTCTTGCAATGAAGACTCCTGAAGCAAAGGGCCAGACCTTTAACATTGCAGGAGGAAAAGGATATACTAATCGCGAATGGACTTTGAAAATTGCAGAAGTTTTAGGATTTTCTCAAACAAAAATTCATTTTGGACAATACCCTCCAGAGTATCCATCAAGACCTATAAAATCAGATCAGCCTTTCTTAGTTTTAGATAGCTCAAAGGCAAAAAGAATTTTAGGATGGGCTCAAGGAACCCCCTTAGAAGAAGGTTTGCGAAAAACTATTTCTTGGTGGAAAAATAAAATCGCGAATTCTAAGAAGGGAGCAGAATCAGAACAAACAATTAAAAAAATAAAAGAATTATTAAGAAGTGCTGAAGAAAATGAAAGTAGCTATGGTTTTTCCAACCAGAGAATCTGAAAAGGCAATTTCTGGTTATTCTGCTAGTCTTGTTGATAATTTAGTTGAAAACAAAGTAGACATAGAAAAAGTGACCTACACTGCAGGAAGCCCTAAATCTTTTTTCAGCCTTTTTCCTAAATTAAAGGAGTTTGACATAGTTCACATACAGCATGAATACAATCTTTGTGGATATTACGGAATTCCTTTGTTCTTGGCTTATTTTTACTTCTTATTCTTTAAAAAATATAAATTAGTTACAACAATGCACACAGCCCTTCCACTTAATGAAAAATTTAAAGGAGGAATTTTAAAAAACTTTTTGAGAAAATCTCTTTATTATTTAGCAAATAAATTAATAAATAAAGCCTCTGATAAAATTTTTGTTCACTCTAATTTTTTTGTCCCTGTTTTAATGAGAGATTATGCGATTCCAAGAAAAAAAATAGTTGCCTTGCCCTTGGGAATTATTAGAGGAGCCAAAATAACCCCTAAAAATGAAGCGAAGAGAAAACTAGGCTTGAAAGGCCATGTTTATTTGATAATAGGTAATTTACACTATGACAACGGAGCGGATAGGCCTGTAAAAAAAGCCGCTGAAATTGGCAAAACAATTTTAGTTGTTTCAAGCCCTATAGCAGTAAATACGAGAAACGCAAAAGCCCTGAAAGAACACCTCGATTTTCTGCAAAACTATGTAAAAGAACACCAACTCTCAAAATATGTGAGATTTGATATAAAAGAGATTAGTGACCAAATGCCTATATGGTGGGAGTATTTTTCAGCAGCAGATTTTGTCCTCCAGGCTTATAGAGGAGGTGTAGGCAGCGCCATTTTTACTCATGCTATGGCAACAAAAACTCCTGTAATCGCGAGTAATGCTCCATTTTTTTTAGAGATATCAAAAAGTTATGATTGTATTAGGATAGCTAAAACCGATGACGAATTCCCAAAGATAATAAAAGAATCTTTAAAGCCAAAAAACTATGCTAAAATGCTAAGAGGATGCGAAAAATACTTTGCGGAGAACAATTGGTTTGAAGTTGCCAAAAAATATAAAAAAGTTTACGAATCGTTAGAATGAAAATAGCTGTAATTGGAGCATCTGGTTTTTTGGGGCAAAATCTTTATTCAAATCTTTCTAAAGACTATGAAGTTGTTGGAACTTATTTTGGAAGAAAACGCAATAATTTATTTGAATTGGATGCAACTAAAAAAGAAAAAGTTGAAAAATTCTTGAGTCAACACAATCCAGATGTTGTAATAGACACTATTGCATTAACAAGTTCGACGAAATGCCAGCAAAATCCTTCTCTGGCTGAACAGCTTAACTACCAAACTGCAAAGAATATTGCAGAGGCTTGCTTAAAGATAAATTCAAAACTTTTCTTCATATCATCATCTTATGTCTTTGACGGAAAAAAAGGAAATTATAATGAGGAGGACTTGCCAAACCCTCTGAACGTTTATGGAAAGACTAAATTAATGGCAGAAAAAGAGGTATTGAAGAATTCAAAAAATGTTGTTTTGAGAGTGGAAATAATGTACGGGTATCATGGCGGATTGAATGGAAACGGTGTATTTGACATGGTCCTATCAGGAAATCCTATAAAATTGAGAGAGCCTTATCAAATAAGGCAGCCTTTGTTTGTCGAAGATGTATCAAAAATAATAAAGCATATGATTAAAAAAGACTTGTCGGGAATCTTCCATCTTGCAGGATCTGACAGGCTGATGATAATTGATTTTTTAAAAGAATTAGAGAGATTAGTCAGAAAAGATTCTATAATTGAAGGCATAGGGGTTAGCGAAGGATACGAAATAAAAATACCTCATAATTCCACATTCGATACTTCTAAATTAGAATCTCTTGGCTTTGAGCTAACACAGTTAAAACAAGGATTGATTAAATTGAAGGAAAAGTTACAATTATTTAGTTAAGTGCATCAACAATTTTCTTGCTCAGCCCCTCTTCGCCATAAGGATTCTTGAATTTTTGAACATTTATTCTGTTTTCTTCCATATTATTTATTATTTTTTTAGCTAGTCCTACATTCATTGTAATAAAGTTAAGTCCTGTTTTAAGTCCTTCTTGCCTTTCAGTTCTATTTCTCAGAATTAAACAAGGTTTTTTAAAAACAAGACTTTCTTCTTGAATAGATCCACCATCGGCAATTAGATATTTGCAATTTGCTAGGAGAAAAATAAATTCTTCATAACTTTTAAGGGGAGTTATCAAAATTTTCTCTCTATTAATCTTATCAAAAAGACCATACTTTTTTAAATGATATTCTGTATTGTCATGAAGTGGCCAAATACCTTTTGTTTTTATGGAATTAATGATCTTTATAATTTTTATTAAATTTTGTTTATTTTTTAAATGCTCATGCCTATGGCTATTAATTAAAACATACTCTTCCCTTTCTGCCTTAAATTTTTTTTCTGCCTTTTTATATATACTCAATGAAGAGTCAATGATAGTATTTCCTATTTTTAATATAATTTTTCTGTCTTTATACTCATTCCTTAGATTTTTTTCTGAAAGATCAGAAACTGCTAAGAGTATATCTGAAAAACCATCGCTTATACGTCTTGATATCTCTTCTGGAAAAGGTTCCCATATTGATCCGCTTCTAAGTCCAGCCTCTAAATGCACGTTTCTCCATTGTTTACTAGGGTTAAGTATCTTACTAGATCCAATGGCTGCTGCAGCAGTACTCATGGTGTCTCCATGATATATCACATAGACAGGCCTTAACTCCTTTAGCTTAGCTTTTATTTTAAAGATCATTAGAAAAAACCAAAATAAGGAACTGTTATTTATCTTAGACCAAAACTTTGTGCTTATCTTAGGTTCTTTACTCAAAATAAAATCCGGTTTTTTCACGTTGAAATCCTCACAAGATTTTTCAAGTGGGTGCTGCCCAGTATGTAAAAACCAATACTCCTTTTTTTGATTCTGAAGTTCTATCATAATAGGCATGCACTTTATCAGCTCTGCCTTTGTGCCAATAATTATTGCTATAGGATATTCTCCCCTCATTTAAATTATGACTGTGAGTCTGTTTTAAGCTTTATGTATCTCAAAAACCTATTTTGTAAAAGTTAAATTATCAAATTCCCCGTATCCTCCAGAAGTTCTTAAAAACTCATCTTTCGTTGCTATATTCTCTGGGTAGTCTACTTTCCACATTTTTATTGGACCTCTGAGTCCATTGAAATAAACAAAGTCTTTTACATTAGCCCCTTGTCCATTAACAAAACTTACAAACGAGTCGTCCTCCGAATGAGCAAGAGTCACTGTAGGATATCTCTTGAAAGGATCATTTAATAAGTATAGTTGACTAACTAAGCTATTCATGGTTTTTTCAGAAAGATATATTATGGACCCTGTTTTGTCAATTTGATAACCTCCTCCTGTTGAAGAAATAGATGGGATTATATCGATCGTAATGTTAAGGCCACTTTTGAAATCAAGCATTCTTTCATTATAATAAAGATATCTTATAGGGATTCTTATTTGATTTCCATTATAAACAAATATCCCCTCAGGTTGCGCAAACGAAATAGAGTCATTTTTATTTTTTGTTTGCACAATTACTGCTCCAATTCCTGCACTGCCTGAAGGTAAAAATATCTTTTTACCTTCCATATCATAAATTATGTCTTTATCAAGTCCAAAGCCTCCCCCATAGACCTTAAGAGTTCCATTTGAAGTTTCTTGAACTTGTTTTGGGTCAGATATCATCACTGGAATCCAAGAAAATCTATCTTGGCCTGTCGTGTCACTGCCTATACTTGAATAAGCAGAATATTTGCCTATATCGCTAGAGTCAATTAATAGGTATGAGACTTTGTGAGCCTTCATGAAGCTAAGAGCTGTTTCAGGATAAGGGGTTGTTAGAACATATCTCCCTATTAAATGATCCCAATAGGATATTGGATGTCCTCCATCAGTGACCGTTGGTCTTTCGCCTATTGTTTGCACCCAATATCCATAATCCCACCAATGAACAAAAACACTTCCCTCGGGAGTATTCCCTCTAACCCATGCCATAGCCTTTTGCCATTGCTGTTCGTAAGCTCCAGGAATAGTTGATTTTGTAGAAGAATTTGTTATTTCATAATAATGTACAAATGTTACAAAAAACAATCCTGTAACAACAATCAGCATTATGATAATTGCTGTTTTTCTCATATCTTTGCTTTTTGTTTTAGAATCTAAAAGTTTAATGAATAAAAATGCTGAAAGTATTGGGAGAATTGGCGCTATTATAACAAGCAATCTTATAGCTCCCCTCATAGAAGCAATCGCCCAAAAAGCAAATACTAGAAGTAAAATATATGAAAAATCAACTTCTTTAAAATCGTTCAGTGTTTTATCGTCTTTTCTTAAATAAGCTTTTATTAAGATATAGATTATAGAAACTGCAAACATGATAAAGCTGCCAACATAAAAAGCTTTTGAAATAAAGTTTTCCCCATTAAGGAGGCTAGTAGGAGAGTATTTATTAAAAACAAATCCTGCCAGCATAAAAAGGAAAGCAAAATTTAGCCAGATCTTATTTTTTGTGTTGAAATTTTTTGTAGTAGCATAAAACACTGCTATTGTTCCAAAGACAAAGGTCCAAAACAGATAATCAAAATTTTGAAGTATCTCTTGAAGGAAAGGCACTTTATTTTCTGCAACAGTTAATCCAACCCTTCCCCTACCAAATGGGTAAAGGAACCTTTCAGAAATTTCTTTGAAAGCATTTAAGATAAATCCACTCTTCATTATAGTGAATAAAACTATAAGCAATATTATTCCTAACAAAAGGCTCTTTATTGGTTTAGGCATGTTTATCTTGTCTATTTTTATCTTTCTTTCAACTCCTGGTTTAGAGATAATTAAATTCACAAATAAAATGAACATTGTAAAAAAGGCAAATCCCGTAGTAGTTATACTTGTTAATACTCCTATTATGTCTCCAACCCTGTAAAATTCCATAATTAGGGCAGGAATAATCCAAGAAATAAAAATTTGTAAGTTCTTCTTTTCATCTTTTTGAAATAAGAAGATAATTAAAGCTGTTAGACAAATAATCATATAGATATACCTGTATCCTCCCCATGTCAATGACATTAATCCTGTAAAAATTCCAGCTAAAACACTGTATATTGTTGTCCTGCGAGAACTATCACTTTTCCAGGCAAGGCACAAAAACAAAAACATAAACCAGAACCAAAGCAGTCCTAAGCTCTCAATTTCAGGAATTCCCGCAGTTGTCCTATGTAACATTGCAGGTGAAGATATATAAAAAAGACTAGCAATGATGGCTCCTAGCCAAGCTTTTTTGTTAGAGAATTTAAATGAAAATGCAGTTTTTGTAAAAAGTAAAAAGCCGATAGTAGATATTAAAAAGAAAATCACTGGGGTTATAATTGCAGCATAAGTCAACGAAATGTTGTTGAATAAGTTTATTATTTTGAATATTAAGAGGATAGCCCATGGCATCAAATCCTCTAGAGCGTAATTTTCTGTACCTAGAGGAACGTACCTCATTATATCGGGGTTTCGTAGTTCTCCGTGATTAATCTCTTGCGCAATTCTTAAGTATAAAAATGGATCTAAGTCCGGACCCAGAGTCCAATCACCAGTACTTATATCTTTTAATTGAGGAATATTGGTTGTCCTAACTGCACAAGCCACGACTAATATCCATAATATAATAGGAATGAACATTAATTTATATTTATTGAAACGAGCAGCAAGATACGATAAAAAAAGCATTGCAGTTAAAAAAAACAAAATCCACAGAGGGAACATTTGAGTGAATCTGCTTATTATATTAGTGCCCAAACTAATTTTGCTGGCAACAAGAAGAGTTAATATTAGAGAAACAAATGATAATATAAGAAAAACAAAAGCTGAGGTATTATTTTTAGATTTTACTAAAAAATTCTTAAAACCTCTTACAAGGCTTGTTACATCTACATCATCGCTTCTAGGTTTTTGCTCAGCAACACCTTCTTTTTTTTGAGATACATCCTGCCCAAAACTTTCCATTTCTTTCTTAAGGACAATGTCTTTTTAAAGTTTTATTTAGTTACAGCACAAATAAAATTCCAACCATTACCACTAATATCTGGAACCCATTTATTAGCCAAACAACGTCTCTCTCATATACTCTCTTACTAGGTTTTACCTTTTTTAATATATAAATTGCTAAATGCTCTAAACCATAGAACTTTTCATAAGGCATTTCTAGGCTTCCATCTTTATTGACCTTCGCAAAACTATGCTTTTTCAATTTTCCTCTAGCTTTTAGAGCAACTTCAATAATGTAAGGAATGAAGAAAAAAATTGAGATTTTTTCTATGTTCCCAATTATAGCTATTGCAGCTATTAAAGATCCTATTGCATAAGTCATTACATCTCCTGGGAAAACTTTTGCTGGATTTTTATTAAAAAAGTAAAAGGCGATTAATGAAGCAACCATACATAGAGCAATAACACTAATCCAAGAATTTCCAGTTTTCCAGGTTACAAAAGCCAAAGCTGATAAAATTATGATACCCTGTCCTGCCTCTAACCCATTATATCCTGCAAGGAAATTGTAAGTTGCAGAAACCCCAACAACTCCTAAAGGTATGAGTATTAATGGATAAAGAATTCCAAAGTGAATTCCAAGCATTGTAGACTCTCCTGCATTTATAACCATTAACGGTACTGCTGCACAAATTAATAATATTACTCTAGATCTTTTTGGCAAGCCTCCTTTCTGCCAGCCAAGAAGATCATCCATAAACCCAATAAACCCAATCATAAGTATAGAAGTTAATATTGTAAATGATCCAATTAAATTTTCAGAAGTTTTAAAGTAAAATGTTTTAATTGCAATATAAACTAAAACTCCCAGTGAAAATCCAAGAATAACTCCAACTCCTCCAGATCCTGCAACATTTTTTGGATGTCCTGCCTTATTCATGTCTTCCCAAACAAGTCCTATTTGATGGGCTTTTTTGATCCAAACAGGAGTGAAAAAAAGAGTTAGTAGAAAGCTTACTAAAAGTGCTAGAACTAGCAAAGGCTCCATTTTACTCTTCCATAAGAAGTTGGTCTACATTTGGTTCTTCGATGATACTATTCTTACCGCAATAAGGGCAGCTTTTTCCTGTTCTATCAATTTGTGAATCAAACCTGTAGTTGCAATTTCTACATCTATATGCTGTCATTTCATTTTATTAATAAAATACTGTATTTAAAGATTTCTTAGCTTGAATATACTAGCTAAAAAGTATAGGAGTGAAGTACACTTCAACAATCGCTGCCACAATGAGTATTATTATCGCAATGAACAATAAAACAACAACATTTTCAACTATCCTTAAAAATTTAGGGCTTTTTACCCCATTTCTGATAACTCCAATGCCAAAAATTCCACCAGCAAGAGCTGTTATGAAATATGCCGCTATTTCAGGAAATCCATGAATCATGTATCTAAGCAGGCCAAAAGGAATATTTTTAAGTTGATAATTAGTAAATATTCCTACCGCAGCTGAAATGACGCTCGCATTCCAAGCTAAAACAAATATAGCTCCCGCACCAAATATAAGTGAAAAAATGAGCGTGAAAATCATAACATATACATTGTTTTCTATAATTGAAAGAAATCTGAGCTCTTTCGTTGCAGCTCCTGTTGTTCCTTTATTTTCAATATCATATCTTTGCACACATCCTTCTATATTACCTGGACTATTTATCATACAATATGTTTCAATTTGAGCATTAAATAAGTTAGAATCTTGAAGGATCATATACCAAGCAGCAAAAGATAAAACAAATCCTAAAAAAAGCCACATAAAAGCATAAATAGCATTCTTATGCATCCTCCAAACACTGAAAAACCCTTCCACAGTTTCATCCTCCTCCTCCTCCTGTCTTATTAAAAAATACATAAAAGGGAGAGAAAACATAACACAGAACGCAACAACAATCATCCCAGAAAACTTAGAGAGAACAACATCACTAGCAAAAAACCATTTTACAAGCAAAAGCGAGAGAGACCCATAAACTAAACCTATAAACAACATTTTCCAAGACCCTTTCTCAACTCTTTTAGGATTAATTAGCGACTCTAGCATGTCATTAATAAAAGAAGAGATTTTTTAAATGTTCTCAATCTATTAGGAATATGGGCGAAATTTCTCATAAAAAAAAGAGTAGGATCTTCAATAAAATATTAGAGGGCATAAAAAAAGTTAAGATCCAAGGAGCTAGAAGTGTCGCTAAAAAAGCCTTGTATGCTTATTCGTTAATTCCAACCAAATCGTCAGAAATTAAGCTTATTTCTTCAAGACCAACAGAGCCCATGATGAAAAAAGTTATAAAAATGGCAAAAAAAGAGACTTATAAAAAAATCTTAAAACATTTTGATGAAGCCCAAGATTTAATCAATAAGAATGTCTTTGAAATAATAAAAAACAGGGATAAGATATTCACCCATTGTCATTCAACTAATGTCATAAACGCATTAATTTACGCTAAAAAACACGGAAAAAAGTTCGAAGTTTATAACACTGAAACTAGGCCGCTCTTCCAAGGCAGAAAAACGTCCAAGGAATTAGCAAAGGCTGGAATAAAAGTTACTCAATTCGTTGACTCTGCACTTGCGTCTGCTTTGGAAAAGAACAGCAAAAAAGATAAGATTTATGCAACAAAAGTTTTTCTCGGTGCTGATGCGCTAGTTAAAGACGGCATAATAAATAAAGTTGGCAGCAGTTTGATTGCAGAAATTGCATTTAACCACAAAATACCAGTTTATATAATAGCAGACTCTTGGAAATTTACAAAAGAAAAGATTTCAATAGAACAAAGAGACCTTAATGAAGTTTGGGATAAGGCTCCAAAAAACATAAAAATAAAAAATCCTGCCTTTGCGTTTGTTCCAAAAAAGTATATCACAAAGATAATAAGTGATTTTGGAGTTTTAAATTATAGTGATTTTACAAATAAATCAAGTCACTTCTCTTGAGATTTTTTGATTAAGTTTTCTACGTCTTCATTAATCTTTTCCAAGTTTTCTTGCAGCTGAGCTCTTGCCTCTTCAAGTTTTTTTATCTGTGAGCCTATAATTTTTTGTGTTTCATCGAGGTTTTTTCTAACAAAATTTTTCCCTCCAATATCGACAATTAAATCTTCGGAAATTATTTTTGCCTTTAAAAAAATACCTTTTCCAATTGAAGCAAACACTTCTTTGCCATTAGATCCTTTTAGATTTTCTAAGCCTTCAAGAAGAGCCTTTGAGTCTGCTAGTGCTTTTTCTATAGCTCCATTTTGCTCCTGTATTTGTTGTATTTGCTGCTCAAAAATTGCAAATTTGAACATAAGCTCCTTGCTAACTTGCTCATCAACTAACCTAGAATCTTTATCAGGCTGTTTTTTTTCTTTTAATTTCATAGAATTGAGAAATTAAACTACTTTTAAAATCTTCCTGAGAATGCTGCTTATTATTATTGACGAAAGAAGATAAAACCAAATCCATCCTAAAAATCCTAAAAACTTCGGGTTGCCTAAAGCATTAAAAGTATCAATGAACCATCTAAAAAGTAATATAAGCGGGACAGCAGTATAAGTAAACGACCTCATACTTAACTTCATGGTTTGTGGTATAAACTCCAGGCTCTTTTTCTGCAGCTCCATCATTTTTTGGGGATTATCCCTATGACTCTTCATTTCCTCCTGTAACGCTTTTTGCTCTTGTTTTATGGACCTCAATGTTTCTTGGTCAGTAGTATATTTTTGTATCAAGGTTGTTATCAAGTTAAGAATCGCGACAATAATTATCATTCCTATCAAAAGATTCCAATTAAGCAAAGCTCCTAGAGAAGGATCTAGGACAGAATGTATAGGTTTGCTAATCCAAGAAACTTTATTCCATAGAGAGGCTATTACTAAAGAAATTATCAACACAATGAATACAAGTTTGAAGCTTCCTTTTTTGTTATCCATATGCTTTATGTAGAGAACTTTGTATTTAAAGCTTAACTACTTATTAAAAAATTTCCTAAATCCAGGGCTCATATCCATCTGATGCTGTTGTGCAATATTCTGATAAAATTGATACATAATCATAATTACAAGCAAGATTGCAGTTCCCCCAACCAATGCTCCAAGCAAGTCAGTTGTTGCAGCTAAAACCCCTATTGCAGCCCCGCCCATTACTGTTAGCGGCATAATATATCTATCGAGGATACTTTCAATTATTCTCTCGTCCTGCCTAAAGCCAGATACTTGAAGGCCAGAGGAAACTATATTATGTGCCTGTTTTTTAGCATCCATTCCAGATGTTTTGACCCAAAAAATAGAGAATATTACTGAAAAGAATACAAAAAATAATATATGCGTAACTCCTTGAAGAAGATATCTTGGTAGGAATCCCCCTCTAATAAATAAATCAAGTATGTCTGTTGATCCCATCCAGAATGCTAAACCAGATACAGCTCTTCCATTAACAAAGTTCCCCAAAAAAGAAAAATAAGATGCAAATTTTGCAGTCCCAGTACAAGCTAGACCTTGTAAGCATGGAGTCGCTGTATTTTGTATTAGTCCACCGAATAATTGTATATTGGCAACTAGTGCTGCAGTTAATATAACAGGAATATTTGAGGCGTAGAAAAATGATAATGGCCATTTAAGACTATAGCCTCTTAACCTTCCAAATGATAGAGGGATTTCAACCTTTAACGATTGAGCCCATACAATAATCATGAAAATAACTGCTGTTGCAATTATTGCAGCTAGGGCAGATAAAAATTCAATAGGATACTTATTGATTATTGACTGTATCAAGACAAGAACTTTTCCAGAGCAGGCAGTATTGCTAAAGTCGACTAAGCAGTTTCTTCCTTGCTGATTTATGAACTGAAATCCGCTAGTTATCAATCTCCAAGAGACTCCTGCTGCAATGAACAGGCTCACTCCAGAACCAAAGCCCCATTTTTGCGTTACTTGATCCATATAGAAAATTGCCAAGCCGCCCAAGATTAGTTGAAATATGACGATTCCGGTAAATCCTGGATTTGCCTGCAATCCCTGCATTAAAACATATATCGCTGATTCAAAAATTATGAAGAAGAATACTAACAAGGTCTGCAACCCTTGAAAGAATTTTTTGCCTTCAGGGGTTGTTTGGTCTATATTGAGTATTCCAGACCCGCTTAAGAGTTGCAGAATAATAGAAGCCATTACTATAGGCCCTATTCCTAACGAGATTATACTTCCAAAATCAGTACCAAGAATTATAGCAAGATATTCAAATCTAGATAAAGCGTTAGCCGACAAGCCAAACAAAGGAATATTTGCAAGAACAAAAAAAGCCCCCAAAACAATTAGAGTCCATTTTAGTTTAGTCTTAAAGTCAAGTTTTTTTTCGTCAGGTTTTTTAACTTCAGGAATAAAACTGAATATTTGTTGGAAACCCATTTTATTTATTAGATAAAATTATCTCTCCACCTAATTTCTTAATTTTTTCAATTGCTGATGATGAAGCTTCTCCTGCTTTAATAACAACTTTTTCCTTAATCTCGCCTTCACCTAAAATTTTGTAATTATCAAGTTTTAATTCCCATTTTTCTCCGACTTTTTTACCATAAAGGCTAAGATTTGATTGTATTTGCCCAAGGTTTATCCTATTTCTTTTGTCCCTTTGCGTTTTTTTACTTGTTATTCCCTGCTTTCCAAAATATTTATGCCCATAGAGCTTTAGTATCAAGGTTTTTTTCTGATCAGCCCTCTTTCCTGTTCCTGCCATTCCAAATCCCCCTCTATGTCCGCTGCCTTTGCCTTTCTTTCTAGCGCCCCTTCCATGGCTTCCCATTTTTCTCCCATGCATTCTCGATGATTTTCTTCTTTTATGCGTTTTCATTATAGCATCCTCTCGATTAAAGTATTTATTTTATCTTTATTGTCTCCTAAAACTCCTTTTTTATCTCCAAAACCTTTTTTGATGTCAATACCCCCTCGTGGCGGGCTTAGCCTAAAGAAAGGTTTTAAGTTAAACTCTTTATATTCTTTACCACTAGTTATTCCTTCCAAGGCTTTTTTCAAGTCAACTTTTTTATTTTTGTCTATTAATTGCGCCCTTTTTTCTATAAGTTTTTCAAAAGTTTCTTTTTTTATTTCTCCATAAGCAACAAAATCCTTTACCTTTTTTAACATTCCTAAATTTTCATTTGTAGGATTCAAAACTACACAAACATGCTTCCTTTTAAGCCTTAACCTATTCAGAGTTTCTTCAATATCCCTTCTTAATTTTACTGAGCCTTTGATTCTAACTATTGCTATCATTTTTCTCCCTCTAAATTAACATTTGTTTTTTTTAATGCATCAATACAGGCTTTAATAAGATTAAAACTGGTTCTTTGAGTTCCAAAAGTCTTGCTATACACATCTTTTATACCTACAAGCTTCAAAACTTTTTTTAATTCATTTCCAACAACAAGCCCTGTTCCTTGCGGCGCTGGAATTAATGTTATTCTCACACTGCCGGCTTTTCCATTTACTTTAAAAGGAATAGTATGCAATTCGCTGCACGCACAATCAAACCCTGCACAGTCTCTCACCACACGGATTACATTTAGCTTTGCTTTTCTTATTGCCTTGTCTCGTGCAGGAAGAGTCTCTTTAGCTTT
Organism: Candidatus Woesearchaeota archaeon; assembly: GCA_964421685.1. Lineage (GTDB taxonomy): Archaea > Nanobdellota > Nanobdellia > Pacearchaeales > GW2011-AR1 > CAYQXU01. The sequence continues at coordinate 11,010 of CAYQXU010000002.1, read as the reverse complement.
TCCTGTCCCAAAACCAATGTGCCCGCTTTCATCTCCAACTATTGCCATAGTCGAGAAAGTTGGGACATTTCCCTCTTCTGTTTTTCTTTGTGTTTGCCTCCAAGCTCTTCTTTTTCCTCCTCCAAACTTTCCCTTTGATTGCCCTATAGAGATTAAATCTGATTTAAGGTTTAATAAAAAATCAACTATTTCTGGCTCAAGAATTTTTTTCTTGCTGTTAAGAATTTGATCTATATTAGTTATTTTTCCATTTTTTACATCCTTCCCAAGCTTGGTTTTAACTTTCCAGCCTAAAACAGTTTCTTCTCTAGCTTTTATTTCAAATGGCCTTCTTCCTATTTTTTCTTTATCAATGTTTTCAGCGTTCTTTACATTAGAGCGGTTTTGATTCTCAAGAAGCTCTTCTGTAACTTCCTCGCTTTTTTTTGCAGTATCTTTTACTTCATCTTCTGAAAAAGTGCCGTAGGCTTCTACTGTTTTCTTCGTGTCTTCAAATTCTTGTTTTTTACTATTCGTCATTTTATTTATCCAGTTTTAGTGTTTTTCCTTTAGACTTTTTTGAAGTCTTTTCTAAAAGATTAGCTTCTATGTTTGACTTAATTTCTTTAAAATTTATTTTGTTCTTTAAGTATTTGCCACCTATTTGTTCTTCTGAAGGAAACATTTCAGATTTATCTTCTAATTTAAGCCCGGAATCTATAACTCCTTTAATAAAAGCATGCGGTTTTGATTTAGGCAGAATCCTATACATTCCAAAATCAACAATTGGTTTTTCCAAATTATTTGCAACTATCTTTTTTCCAATTAGAAGCCCTATAAGATAAGCAGCTGTAGCTGACTTTAAGCTTCCTACAGCTTCTTTTGGCCATTTATAATTTAATAAAATTTTAGATGTGACTCCAATTTTAACTTCATCTTTTGCTTCTTTACTGATTAAATATTGTGCAACAATATACCTGTTAGTTTTTCTGAAAACAAGTCTAGGAGTCCCGCCACTAAGCATTTTAATCCTCCTTGAGTAGTCTGTTTTCCCTTCCCTTCGTCTTCTCTTGATTGTTTTCATTTTATTATCCAGATTCTTTCCATTCTTTATTTATTTTTGTCATGATTTTGCTTAGTTCTGGTTTAAATTCAGTTTCCCAAAGCTTGACGGCATCTTCTATTAACATAGTTTCTTGTTTTTTATTTCGAGATAAATTTATAACACTATTTCTGCTGCCTATTTCCATTCCCTTCTTTATCAATTCAGTTATCTCTTTTTTGTCCTCCTGACTTAAAACTTTGCTTTCACTCAAGTTCAACATGTTTTGGGGGTTTGGCATTATTAAACTATGAAGATATTCGTTCCAGCTCATGAATGTTTCGACAATTCTATAGCTTACCTGCCTGATTAAATTTTCACTAATAAATCCTTCTTTAAGTATGTAGTCCTTTAGATAAAAATTTCTATCTAAGTCATCCAGGCTGGTTTTTAAGCCAAGTTCTTTCTTCATTTTTGAAAATTTATCTTCCAATTCTTTCATCATTTCTTCATTTTTCATTTTTCATTTCCTTTATTTGCTCCTTTAAATGTGCTTTACTCCTAAACATTCTATTCCTTATATTGTTCCTCAATTTTTTGACATCTTCATAATTTAGTTCTCCTTTTTTCTTTGCTTCTTGTATATAGTTTCTTAATTTTCTGGTCAATATTATATAAACTCTTTTCCTATTGTCTGGAATCTTCTTTACTTTTCCAACACTTCTCTTCCTCTTTCTTTTTACTGATTTTTTCCTGCCCCCAATATTTTTTATTATGATTGCGCCACTTTTATGCAGGTCTTTTATGTCTTGCTTAGTTATAGCTTCCTTAATTTCATCAAGTCTTGGTTTTACAAATACAATTCGCTCTTTTCCAGCTCCTAAAACTCTAACTGCCAATAATTTTTTCTTCTTTAAGTTCATTTTTCTCCCCCTATTGTTTTTTTAGAAGTCTTTTCTAAAAGTTTCATTTCCTTTATGAACTTCTCAACTTTTATATTCCAAATATTAGCATTCATTTCCTTAATCCTTTTAACTATTTCCATTCTCTTCTTCCTCCCAACATTTCCTACTAATCCAACTTGATCTTTTTTCAAATTAGAAAGATCTTTTAAGTTCATAATTAACACTGGCTTTTTATCATTTAATTTACCCCGTTGACCTTTATTTTGTTTATATCCAATACTTACACTTGGTGCATAGCCTTTTCTTTTCTCTCTCATTTTATTATCCCTTCCAGTAGGTCTTCTCCAAACTTTTTTCTTTTTCCTTCTTTTTCCTAGTTTAGAGTGCCTATTCCAGTTTCGTCTTAAGAATTTAGGCATTTTAGATTTCACTCCCTGCTTTAGAAATAATATAAAGTCCATCTTGGAAGATTCTTCTATCCCTATTTCTTATTTTTGTCGCTCTTTCAAAATCAGCCGCTACCTTGCCAGCCAATTCTTTGTCACAAGATCTAACATCGACAATCTCCTTATCAGATTTTACATCGACTCCATCAGGAATTTTCATCAACCTTGGGGATTTTTCACCCAAAAAATTCTTAATTTTTACCTCATTTCCGCTTATTTCAACAGTAAACGGAAAGTGGCTAAAGCATATTTTAAGTTTATATTCAAACTTTTTCTGAACGCCGTTTATCATATTTTTAATATGTGCTATAGTGGTATTCATCGTTTTCTTTTCCTTTTTAGTTGCTTTTTCATAGCCTATAATAATCTTGTTTCCCTCTTTTCTAAATTCTAACTTTCCAAGCTTAAATTCTCTCTTATTTTCTCCTTCTGGCCCATTTACAACTACCATCTTGTCTTCTATTTTTATTTCAATTTGCTCCGGAATTTCAATTTCCTTGAATAATTTTTTTCTCATTTTAGTAGAAGTAAGCAATTAAGCATCCTCCAATTTTTTCTTGTCCCGCTTCTTCGTGTGTCATTAAGCCCTTGTTTGTTGAAATTATTATTGTTCCTATCTTTCTAGAAGGAAGATACCTTCTCCTATATTTTTCTATCTGATCCCTGTCAACTGTAAACCTGGGTTTTATTGCCTTACACTCAAACAGATTACCTATTGTTATCTCTACCGTTTTTTCCTTACTGTCAATCTTATATTTTTTAACTGAGCCTTTCTGTTTCATAATTTTTAAAATTTCAATTAATAAATTAGAAATTCTATTAATGATTACATTTTCCTTTCCTGATTTCTTCGCATTATTTATCATATTTAATGCATCTGCAACTATATCTTGTGACATTTTTTCTCCTAGCTATATTTTTTAAACCCGATTTCTTCAGCGATCTCTCTGAAGCAGTGTCGGCATAAATTTAATCCATATGATTTTATATGTGCTCCAAATCTTCCACACCGTTCACACTTTTGCAGGGCAATTCCAGTATTTCTGTCTTTTGGTTTGCAATGTTTCAGGAATTTCTCTCTCACTGCAGGTTTACTTTTCAATTGTTTTAATATTTTTTTCCAATCACTTGCTGTCATTTGAATTTAGTATTAAACTTTTCCTCCATAAATTTGATTATTTCTTCTTTCGAAATCACCTGCCTCTTAGGAATTCTTGCCTGCTTTACCTTTCTTATTTGCACCCTTCTTCCAGATCTTTTGAAAACAACAGTAACGTCAAATCCCATTATTCCAATGTCTCTTTGATATTCCATACCTGGAATTTCTATATATTCCTTTACTCCAAATGAAAAGTTGTTTTCGCTTATCTGCTTTTTTTTAAGCGCATTGTCTTTAGTAACTAAAAATCTTTTTAACAAGTCTTCAAAATTTTTCCTCACTGTGATTACGGCCCCTACCTCTAATTTTGGCCTAACGCTCCAAGTTGGAATTCTTTTCCTTGACATCATTTTTGCAGGATTTTTCCCAGTTATTAGCTTTAAAAGTTTAACCCCCTTTTCCAAATAATCAGTTGTTCCACCAACACTTAAAACTACTTTCTCAATAGCCACACTTCTCATAACATTATTTTTTGTCATTATTCAACTACCATAAATTGTTTAATTAACACATTGAATGTTCCATTTTCATTCTGCATCTCTATAGTTTTCTTTTCTAAATTTATTTTTTTTATCGTGCCTGTTTTACCAGAATGCTTGCCGGCAAAAACAAGTATTCCAGCCTTTTCTTTTAGAGGCAAAAGCTTAGTTATTTTTCCACTATTAAAATTAAACACAACAGAATCTTGTGTGCCGCATTTAAAATCCGTGATAAAGTTCCGGCCATCAATCAGATTTAGCTGTGTCTTTCTATTCTTCAACGTTTTTTTATCAACAACTTTGCTTATTTTATATTTAGAATCTTCTTCTTTTATCTCATTTAAAAAAAATTTCCCGATGTTGGATAAAGATAGTCGATAGCATTTATTTGAAGGAATAATTTTTATTGTATCAAATATTCTTAAGCTTTCTTTATCGTCTTTTGCAATTTTACCATTTAAAATTATGTTTTTTGCATTCAGTGCTTTTTTGACTTCATCCCGTGTTTTTGCAACCTTTAAAAAATCTCTGAGCAAAACTAATAAAGGTATACCTTTCTCTAGGTCAAAACTGGGTTTGACTACATACTTTGTGCCTTTTCTTGTTATTGGCCAATTTTTTGGCACTTGTTGTCTTTTTAGATACATTTTATTTTCCTTCTATTTTAGATTTTGTTTTTATTTGTAATGATTCTGATCTCTTTTTATCATCTAAGTTTAATTCTATAATCTGAAGGTTTGAAGTTTTCAGCGGTACATTTACCTTTGATCCGTCCATTTTTTTTACCTGCACGTTTTCAACAATAACTATTTGTTTTTTAAGGTTTACTCCCATGATCTTACCCTGCTTCCCTTTGAATTTTCCCCTCATTATCTTTACAATATCATTTTTTCTAACTGAAACATTTCGCTTCCCAAATTTCTTTCTTAGGTCTTTCGATAAATTTACACTTATCAGCTTTTTCTTTATATGCAAGGGAGCATTAGCTAAGTACTTTCTTTGCTTCTTTGGAATTTTACTCCCTGCCCATTTTTTGTTAAATTTAATTTTCATATTTTAATAAACTACTGAGGCGATTTTTGCAACTTGAGGCCACCTTTCCATTACCTCTCTCGCCACAGGCCCTTTAATTTGTGTTCCTTTTGGATTCCCCTTTTCGTCTTTGAGTATTGCTACAGCATTATCTTCAAATGAGATTCTCTCCCCATTAAGTCTCCTGTAGGGTTTTTTTAATCTTATAACTACAGCATCAAATACTTTCCCTTTCATATCTGGAATTCCTCTTTTTACACTGACTTTTACCCAATCAGCCATTTTAGCAGCCACCTGCTTTCCCTTTTTTGCCTTACTTCTTTTAACTCCAACTATTCTTACAACTTTTGCCCCGCTGTTATCTGCAGCAGTTACTCTTGCCCCTAAATTAAGAGCTTGAGTTGCTTTCGCGCTTATAGCTTTCATTTGAAATTTCTCCTTTCTTTATTTCGAATGATTGGAAATCTTTGATTTACTTTCATTTCAAATCCCTCTTGTCTTTTATTTTCTTGATAACTGCAAAATGAATTATCTTGCTTAAAGGCCTGCACTCTTGAATCATTATATAATCTCCAACATTAATTTGATCTTTCATGCACTCTGGAAGCCTAGCGTGTAACTTAGTTTTTGATTTTGAGTACCGTTCATATTTTCTGACATAAACCATTCTTTGAAATTCTATTGTAATCCTTCTTGGAAACTTTTTAATGACTGATCCTTCAAATGTTTTCCCTCTAACTTTCAATTTTCCATGGATCTGACAGTCAATATCATTGCATCTAGCTTCAGCTGATTTAGCTGCTTCCTTCTGCTTTCTTTCTTTCTTTTCCATTTTATTTTTTCAAAATGCCGTTTTGTGTATTTATTCGCTTACAGATTCTTCATCAAAGCCCATTTCAACCAGCAAACCTTTAATCTTTTTGCTGTGGTCTCCTTGTAGTTCAATCGCGCCATTTTTATAAGTTCCGCCGCAAGCGAGCTCATTTTTCAAAGCCTTTGCGATTTTCTTTACATCAATGCCGCTGTCGAACCCTGTTACCATAGTAACGATCTTTCCATATCTTTTTTTTTCGGTCGTTACCTTTATCCTCTGCGAACTTTTTACAATCTGCTCGCATACACAAGCTTGCTTTGGCAAGCCGCACTTTGGACATATTTCCATAGTTATTTGTTATTCAACTTCTCCTTTACGGATTTATTGAATGTTAATATTTTAGCAATCATTCTTTTTGTCTTCTTTATTTTTGAGCTCCCAGATTTTGCAGAGCTAACTCTTGATTTAACAAGCTCGAGCTTTAATTCTTTAATTTTTTTCTCAATATCTTCTTTGCCTAAATTTTTTAGGTCTTTGTATTTTGTTTGAACCATCGCTATTTTTTACTCCGCTTTGTTTTTTTCACTTTATCCTCTGGTTTTTCTTCCGACCTTCTCTTCAAGTTTTCAATGAACTCCTCGTCGAGTTTTATTTTATCTTTTAGTATTGCGTCTGGAGGCAAAATACTAACTTTAATCCCAACTGTCCCAGGCTTTGTTTCAGCTCGGGATTGTGCTTTATCAACAACTTTCGCGCTGTCTCCGGTTTTTTTTAAATACCCTTGTGTAAATCTCCAAGTTTTTGCTCTTGAGCTAGGAAGCTTCCCGCTTAGTCTTATTTCAGCTCCAAGTGCGCCAGCATTCATCATGCTTTGAAGAGTTTTATAGGCTATAACTTTAAATTTTAATGGACCAAATCTCTCCAAACTTAAAGCAATATCATCTGCAGTTATTTGAGCGTCTAACGCAGCAATCTTGATTTCATCTATTTCTACATGAGGATTCTCAAGCTTAAATTTTGTTTTTAATACTCTTGTTAGCTCATCTATTCTTTCTCCGCCCCTGCCAATAACTAATCCTGGTTTGTTAGTAGAAATTATAATTTTTTCACCTATTGGGGTATATTCAATTTTTACTCTGCTTATTTTTCCCTTTCCTAGTGATTCTTTAATATACTCTCTTACTGAAAATTCTGCTTTTTTGAAATCCACAGTTTTTCTCTCTTCCATTTTAAAATTATCTTATTTTAACCCCCTTTGCTAAATTCTTTTCAATTTTTTCTTTCTCTGCAGCTTTAATAAATATATTTGCTCTTTTCTTTCTGACACTTCCAAACTTTCCATAAGGTCTTTCTCCTATGTTTGCAAAAGCTTCAACGATTATTGGTTCATTTAATTCATTGAAAACAGCATTTGACGAAAGGCTCTTTAATAAAATTACAAAATTTTTCACAGCTTTTACAGGATATCTTCCAGCCATTATGTTTCCTCGTCTGTGCGGAACTTCCCCCTTCATAGGAACAGCCTTTTTGAATTTTAACACATCCTCAAGATCATTTATTGCTTTGATTATCTTCTTTTTTTTAATGAATTTGCATATTGAAGCAGCTTCTTTAGCAGACATAGGTATATTATTTGCACTTACAAAAGCTTCTTCCTTTCTCTTTTTCCTTTCTATTTTCTTTACATCTTTTTCTTTATTGCTTTCTGTTTTAGTTTCTTTACTTTCAGACTTGTTGCCGTTATCAACAATATCCTGACTTTGGCTAGAAGCGTCTTTATCCAAAACATTTTGACGTTTGCTGTCTTTCTTTTCAGTATTGTTTATGTTTTCTTTATCTGCCATTTTTATTTTTTAGATTTGTGTTTACTTCCCTTTGTAGCGCCAACTCCCGCACTTCCATGCTGGATTCTTTTTCTTGATGGGGCAAACTCCCCTAATTTATGCCCAAGCATTTCTCCTGTTACATCTAGTGGAATGAAACTATTCCCATTGTAAATTTGTATTTTCATTCCAATCATATTAGGTACAATTATTAGATCTCTCTTATGAGTCTTCAAAGCCTTCCCGTTAGATATTTTTTTCTTTGCTCTTGTCACGAATTTTTCAATTTCTTGGAAATTTCTAAGTAAAACTCTCCTTTGCTTTGATTTAAGATATTTAGCAAATTCTCTAACATCTAAATTTTTCAATTCTTCTATTGACTTTCCTCTATATGTGATTTCTTTCTTTTCCATAGTTATTTCTTTTTACCAGTTCTTCTCGGCCTTATCAATCCTACTCTTGCACCCGCAGGAGCATTTCTTTTGGCAATCTTAGATTTAATTCTTTTTCCTCTTCCGCTTCCAAATGGATGGTCTATAGCATTCATCTTTACAGCAGAAGTTCTTGGCCATAATTTATTTCTTGATTTTTTAATAAAAAACATTTTTCCTGCTTTAACTATTGGTTTGTCTAATCTTCCCCCTCCAGCAATAACTCCGACAATTGCCCTGCAATTTGCATTAAATATCTTTTCTTTTTTTGACGGCATAAGAACATAAATTTCCTCGCCGATAATTCTGCTTACTGTAGCAGAGCTTCCTCCAGTTTTTATAAAAACTCCGCCATCTCCAGGCCTAGATTCTATGCAATATACCTGTGTTTTTACAGGAATATGCTTCAAAGAAAGAACATTTCCTTCTTTTATTTCATTTCCGCCAAATTTTATGTTTTGACCTTCAATCATGCCTTTAAATGCTGGCATAAAAAATACATCGTTTTGAGATTTAATTTTAGCTAAAGGCGCAGTATGGGCAGTTGAATTAATTAATTTTGCAACAACACATTCTCCTTCTAGTTTTTTAGGATATTTTATCTTAAACTTATAAGCGTTATTTCTAACCCTGTAAGTTTTGCTTCCATGCCCTCGAGCTTGAACAATTATTCGTTTTCCCATTATATTATTCCTAATTTTGTAGCCAAATCAATAGCTAGAAATCCTTTTTTTAATTTAACATAAGCAAATTTTTCACTTCCTCTTGTTGATGTTCTAACTCTTTCCACTTTAATGTCAAATAAATCTTCTATTTCTTTTAAAATATTTTGTTTGTTGAATTTTTTATCTACTTTAAATGTTAATATATTATCTCTTTCTATAGCCATTACAGCTTTTTCAGTAACTAAAGGAGTTATTTTCATGATTTTTATTACAGAGCTATTTTCTTTTTGTTTTACAAGTGGTTTATTTTCTTTCTCCACGCTTTTAACTGTTTCTTTCTTTATTATTGCTTTTTTATTTTCCATACTTTTCTCCTAGATCGCCAACTGCCTTTTCTGTGTAAATTGTCAATCTTCCAAGGCCGCCATTTGCAAGATCATTAATTCCCAATTTTGCCACACTAGCTACCTCAATAAGTTTAGTGTTCAATTTTTCTTTTATTCCTATAACAAGAAGTAGCCCAGCGCTTTGTTTGTACTTTCTCCCCCTCATTTTTCCCTTTCCAGCCCTGACACTTTTATTTTTTATAGAGACATCAAATAATTTTTCTCCTAAGATTTTTTTTAAACTGCTAAATAAGTCTTTTGCCTTTAAGCTTGTTATTTTTGCCTCAACAATTAAAGGAACATTGTTAATTTTTTCATTTTTCAGGCTTTCATATCTTTTAACCAGGAACTTATCAGAAGCTGTTGCACTTATTGCAGAAGCTAGTGCAATATTCAACTCTTTTTTATTGACTTTTTTTGTGTTTATCATTCCAATTATTTTAGGAGGGTGCGCTCTTCGCCCGCCTCTTGTTCCAGCAGCTTCAGCTCCCACCCAATTGAATTGAGTTCCTCTGTTAGACATAACTTTTCTAGGAACCCTAGACATTCCTCTTCCATAAGAAGTTTGCCAAACATGTCTTCTATGTCTCATCTTTCCCATCGCAGAATACTGCTTTCCAGCAACAGGAGAAGGAGAGTAAGGTTGTTTTGTTTTTTTTGCTTCAATTGCTTTTGCAACAATATCTTCTCTTACTTCAGAAGAGAATATCTTAGGAAGATCTATTTTTCCTTTTTCCTTTCCATTAATATCCAAAACTAATGTTTTCATCTTAACACCTCTATAAATTCAAAGTTTTTTTTAGCTTGTTTTTTTGTTTTCCTCAAGGAAGAAGTAATTAACATTTGTCTTTTCGAAGGTCCTTGAACAGACCCGTAAACAAGAACATAGTCTGTTTTCAAATTCCCAAAATTTTTAATATTGTTTAAAGCCTCTTTTTTTATTTCTATTATTTTTCCATTATATTGAACTCGTGAAAACATTCCCATCTGCCCAGCCATAGGAACTCTAAAAGTAACTCTCGTCGGATGCCATGGGCCTATACTCCCTATCTTTCTAACCCCTTTTTCCGCCTTGTGAGACCTTAATGTAGCTCCGAATCTTTTTATTGGACCCTGAAGGCCTTTTCCTTTTGTGAGCCCCCTTAAATCAATAAGCTGGCCTTTTTCAAAAACCTCTGAAATTAAAATCTCTTTGTTTAAATGATCTTTAATGAAGTTAATTTTTTCATCAAGGCTCCCTGATAGCCCGACCTCAACTAAATCAGGAGTTTTTTTTATATTTGTTTTTTTAACTTCTGAATAGGCAATAACTCTGACATCTTCATAATCCTTTGCATCTTCCATTTTTTTGCCTTTATTTTTTGGAAGTTTTACAATTCTCTTTAAGTCTTTATCAAGATTTTCATTTAAAACCTCTGTCATCACCTTTCCATATTTGTAGAATCGAACAGAAAATATTTTCATAGGGGGGCATTCAACAATTGTCGCAGGGATAATAATTTTTTTCTCCTTAGTCATAGAATCAGGGGTTTTATCCTTAACATGAATAGAAACCATACCTGCCTTATATCCTATAAAACCTTTAAGATTTTTTCCAGAATCAATTGCATCCCAGTTTACACTAGGTAAGAACTTAGAAGCTCTCTTTCTCGGCCAATATTGCAGGCTTCCTTTCCTTGGTGCTTTTGGTGCTGCCATTTCTTATGTTTATCAATAGTGCGGAAATCATTTTATTCCTACCCTGGATGAATTATGAAGAAAAAATAGGTTTTTAAAGGTTACTGAATTCCCGCAAACGGCTATGTGTAAATCCTAGATCATAAATCTTGGATTAATGTTCCATTCATAC
>CAYQXU010000001.1:0-41607 GCA_964421685.1 Candidatus Woesearchaeota archaeon | reverse complement strand
AATATTATACTATATAGTTTTTACCCAACCACAGCAAGCTGTGGGGATTTCTTTTCAATTAAACTCAGCTGTTTCTTATTGGGATAAACCAGTTCTTGGAGATTTTTCAAGTAAGCATCCAATAATGGCTTTAGCTATAGACAAAAGTTCAAAACCATTAAAAGGAATTGCCAGAATTATAACAAAAAGAAAAGGTAATGTTGATATTGTTGGTTTTGTGGACAAAAGTAAATTAGCAATTGTAAATAGTAATGATGGATTAAATTGGAAAATTATCAAAGACTTAAAAATTAAGGGCATAGACAAAATTACGAAAAATCTCGAGGGAAAAGACAAATACTTTATAGGATTAGAAGATCCAGATATTTGGGAAGAAAAAGGGATTAAACATGTTTATTTTACTATTGCTTACAAGCTAAAAAATAAAATAGGTTTCAAAGTTTATCTTGGTCATGCACAAGGGAAAAGCCTAGAATCATTAAAAGCAACAGGACCGATATTAAAACCGACTGCAAAAATAGATGGCTTTAAAGAATCGTGTTTCTCGCCGATAAAATTAAATGAAAAATATCTAATGCTTAATGAAGCCTTACTCTTTGAAGATATTGAAAAAGGAACTTCAGTAATCTCACTTTCAACCTCAAAACATCCAGATAAAGGTTGGAAAAAAATAAAAATCGTTTTAGACCCAAGAAAAATGAAATATTCCTGGATAAAAGGCCATGCTTCTCCATGCAGAATATTCCCAAAAGAAATGATTAATTACAAAGGATTATTGCTAGGAGTTGTTAATGGAAGAGAACCCAGCATTCATAAAATGGGAAAAACAATTTACAGAAAATTCCGTCCAGGATTATTTTTATTCAATCCAAAAACAGGGGAAATTCCGTGGGTTTCGCCTAAACCCCTGATAGAAGATCCAAAAGCAACAACAATTACATTTGCTTCAGACTTCCTTCAGTTAAACAAGCAAGAAGGAATCTTATATGCTCATGTAAATGATAGTTTTGTTAGAGCTTATAAAATTAATTTTAAAGAATTGAGAAAATTTCTTCCTTAAAACACAATTTTTTTAAACCCTGCTATTTCTAAACCTATATGGCCTCTTCTTCAAAAACAAGTGAAATAAGCACATTAGAAGTAAAAAGATGGTTTTTATTAGCCAACGCTATGAAAGAAGAATTTCGCCATCACAAAGAGTTGGGAATAGATGTTTTAGTAGAAGAATACAAAAGGGAGTTAGATTATTTGCAAGGATTGAATGAAGATAAGCTTAGCAAAAGAATAACCGACAAAGTAAGGCTCCAAAGATATGATTCAATGGCTTGGCACAACGCAGATATTAATCTATCTGATGCAGGGGTGTGGCCAAAAATGCAGGGCATGGACATACTTTTAACAATAGGGAATGTTAGTGAAACAGCACTTGAAGTAAGGAAAGTATTAGAGGGAAGATCTGAAAAAGATATACCTCCTGAAACAAAAAAGAAAATAGAATCAATAATAAGCATAGCTGATTTTATCTATCCAAGGTTCCCAGTAATAGTCTTTCCTGGCGGGGAAGTGAGAGAAAAAGACTACAACTCGTGGGCAAGAAAGAATAACGAGCCTTTATGCAAAATTTTTGATTATGACATAGACGACGGATGTACAAGATCAATCGCATATTCTTTAGAAGGAATAAAAACAATTCCAACTCTTATTGGAAAATATAGAAATTAAACCTCTTCCATTGAATCAAAAATATCGCTTATTCTAATTCTTTTAACTGAAGTGTAAGTATCTCCTGCACCAGAATACAATAAAATGTCTTTTCCATTTTTGTCTTCTATAATCCCTGTTGGGAAAATAACTTTCTTTCCCTCAAAAGAAATATCATGAGCCCGCCTAGGATATAAAATTGGCAGATGTGATCTTGCGATAATTTTCCTTGGATTGTTTAAGTCAAGCAAAACAGCCCAAACAGCATAAATTTCCTCCTTTTGTTTTATAGATAAACCAAAAAGCTTCTTAATACTTGACAAGAATTCTCTAGGATGAGTTTTTGTTACTCCGTGAAGTATGAATAACCATCCTTTTTCTGTTTTCATTGGAGGCGGACCTGCGCCGCTTCTGTGAAAATCAACATTTTTCCTTGAGAAAAAAACTCCCTTAAGTTTTCCCCAATACTGCAAATCTTTGGAATAAGCAATCCATATATGCGGAAGGGTAAATTCAAAATTTCCTTCTGGCCTGTCAAAAGCAACATACCTCCCCTTAATTTTTTCTGGGAAAATCACAACATCCTTATCCTGCTCGCCAAAAATAATTCCTTTTCTATCCCAATTAAACCCATCTTTAGAAACAGCCAAACAAGTTGAAACACCTTCTTTCCTGCTCAAAGAAACATAAGTCATATAATAAAGATCTTTGATTTTAGTAATTCTAGGATCTTCAACACCCAATTCAGCATTCCAATAAGTTCCGTAAAATGCGGGATTTTGCTCAAGCTTTAAAATTTTAAATCCTCCTTCATCTAAAATAATTCTCCTCAAATGCGAAAGATAAGTAAGCCTCTTAGTTCCGTCTTTAAAGGAAATATCCATATCACTATGCCCCTCTGTGCTTTTCTTTAAAAACCTGTCAATTCTTATTTCAAGATTTTCTTTTCCAGAAAATCTGGGAGAATAAAAATATTTAGAATCTTCTGTCTTTTTTAATCTCTCTATAACTCTAACATAAATTACAATTCGTCCATCACTAAGCCTTAACGCCCCAGGGTTCAAAACTCCCAATATCTCAAAATCTTTAGAGCTTGGCTTTAAATCGTCTGGTTTAACGAGCACTCTTTCACCCCTTATCCTTATCATATTATATTAAAAATTTCCTGCTTTTTAAAGAATTATAAGCCCATATGTAAGTTCCAGCACTCCAAGCCTGAAACTCTCCATGTGTTTCCTTTGTTATTGGATCAATCCACTCTGGAAAAGTATTTCCTTTAAGATTTGCTTCAGCTAGTTTCTCTAATTCTATCTTAGCTTCTTTAAGCATTTTCATCTTTACCAAAGCAAGAACATAAAATCCCCCGAGATAAGGCCAAATGCCTCCATTCAAATAAAGATTTGGAGTTGCTTTCGCATCATAATAATAATCTTGCCAATAATCGCTTGTTTTTTTTATTGTAGGAAATATATCTTTTAACTGATAAGGCCTGTTTATTCTATGTTTTTTTATATAATGTAGGATTTTCCTTGTTTGTTTTTCCGTCGCTAAGCCAAATAAAATAGAAAGTATATTTCCAAAAGAGTCAAACCAATTTCCTATTTCCTTATATTTATTATGATTTTTCCATCTATATGCCCAATAAAACCATCCACTCCACAGCTTGTTTTCAGAATCTTTATTAACAATATACTTTAGTTTTTTTGATTTTTTTCCATCTTCAATTAAATTAAGAATTTTATAATAAAGTGCTTGAGTGCTAGCAACAGCCCCGAATTTTTGGGGAAATGCATCTTGCCAGTCAGTTGTAGGAAGCTGGTCTAAAATAATATCCTCTCCTTCATCTCTATAAGCAATCCAAGTTAATGCTTTTTTTATTTTATGCGCATCTTTTTTAAATAAAGAACTATCTCTGAATCTTTTTTTATACAAATAGTGCCCAATAACAAACCATAAACTGGAATCAATTGATTTGTAATCAACTTCAGGATTTTTTCTTTCAAAATGCAAAACAGCGTTAGGAATCTGCCCTAATTTGCTTTGATACTTCCCAAGAGTTAGCAAGCTTTTTTTAAACTGTTCCTTGAATAAACTATCTCTGTCTGTGCTTGCTCCAATTAAAGAAATCATACTATCCCTAGCCCAAACTCCTTTATATCCATTTTTTCCGCCAGAAGCATATAATCCGCGAGAAGTTGCACATCTCCTAAGAGCCGCCTTTGCTTTTTCGTAAGCCTCTTGAGTAATATCTCTTTTAACCATCTTTTTATTTTTGATTAATTATTCCTAATTTATTTATTATAACTTTAATCAATACTTGTTTCTTGTCTATTAATAACCTATCAATTTTGGGCGAGTTTACAAGCGAAACTAATTTTTGCCTGCTTTCCTTAACTAATATACAAGAAACTCTTAATTTTAAACTTAACCTAAAGCATCTAAATAGGTATTTGATAATTAAGCTCTTTTGCTTGATGAATTTTTTCAATGAGAAATCTTCTTAGAATATGGCTATCAGCCCATTTTGCATAAGCATTCCAACCATTTAAGCGTTCTAAAATCATAAAGATTCTAAACTAAAACAAGAAATATTAAAATCAATAATTAATAAACTTTACGAAAGAGAAGAAAAAAACTTGCGAAGCTCAGCGCTTCACATGTTTGACCAAGCTTTGGCGAACATCACTTCGTTCGCGCTTCGCCCTGACGCACCCCAAAAGCACAGCCGACGTCGCCGTCGTAGCCGAGCCAGCCGCCGACAACACCAAGCCTGCTGACGACGATGAACCTGGAAACAAGACCAGCAACTCTCGCAGTTAATTGAGAAACATCTTTCCTATCTAAAGCCCAAACACAAGGTTTGTATCTGTATTTATCAGCAACTTGAGCTAACTTATCCGCTCCTTCTTCTCCAGCCAAAGCTTGAATGAATGGATTTTTAGCAAACTCTAAAGAAGATTGCGATTCTCTTTTGAATGTCCCAAAGGGAACAAATCTTACACTAGAATCTTTAGCCCCTAGTTTTCTAACAACATCCTTGTAATCCATAAAAACTCTTCCATTCCTTACTTCAGGTCTGTCTTGAATATAAACTCCTTCGTTTGGAGCGTATAACAATCCATTAAACGCCCAAAGCCAATTGCTTCTTAATTTTTGTATAATGTCAGCAGAATATTTTTCTTTAGGATTTTGCCAAGCGCCATGAACTAATTCAGCAGTCTGCGCCATCGTCGGCTGTTCTAATCCTGCCTCAGTAATTTTAGTTCCCACATCAGAATAAGTTCCGGACCCGAAAGCAGAAGCTAAAAAAGAAAGAGTTCCTTGCTTGGATTGAACATCCAAATAAGTTCTCCCTTCTCTAATATTTAATCCTTGAGATTGTACCATCGTGATTATTTCACAATTTTAAGGTTTATAAACTTTTCTGTTTATTAACTACTTAAAAAAGGTTACAATTTAGGTTAGCTTAACCCAAACACGCTTTATCAGCAATTAAAATAAGATTCTTATGTTTTCTTAGATAACTCACAGGATAATTCCCCCTAGTTGGTCCTTTAATCAAATGCTTAATTGGCAATTTTTTATCTTTTCCAGAAGCTAAAAGAATAATTTTCCTAGATTTTAATATAGTATTAATACCCATAGTCAAGGCTTGAGCAGGCATTTTTTTATTTTTAAAAAACTTAGAGTTTCTTCTAATTGTTGACTTAGTTAGCTTAATTAGTCTTGTTTTTGAGTCAATTGTTGATCCAGGCTCATCAAAGCCAATATGTCCATTAACACCTACTCCTAAAATTTGAATATCTATGGGATTTCTTTTAATTTTTAGTTCATAATCTAAACACTCTTTTCCAAGTTTTTTTGTTTCACCATTTAAAAAATTTATGTTGGATTTTTTTATATTCACTTTATTGAATAAATTTTTAAGCATATATTGATAAAAACTATTTTTATCACTCTTCCTTATAGGATAATACTCATCTAAATTAAAACTCTTAATCTTAGAAAAATCAATTTTCCTTTTTTTATAAGCATTCACGAGTTCCTTATACAATCCTAAAGGTGTTTCTCCCGTTGCAAAACCAATAACAAGATTTGGTTGTTTATAAATTTCATTAACTAATATCTCACAAGCTTTTTTAAACAATTCTTGATAATTCTTAACTTTGATGATTTTCATTTTTATCTTTTATACTTATTCCACCCCAAATTTTGCTTTTTTAATTTAAACATATCTGATATAAATCTCAAAAAACTTCCTGTATGTATCTTTAAATCTCTGAAGGATAAACCTCTCCAGATTGTCAGAATGCCCTTTATCAAATTTTTCTAAAGCAGTTAAATAAGCCAAACGTTGTGATTTTCTTATAATTAATGGGGGATATTTATTATTTGCTAAAATAACATTAATCAAAAACCTTCCAACCCTCCCATTTCCATCTTCAAAAGGATGTATTTTTTCAAACTTACCATGAAGTAATGCTGCAAGCTTTAAAGGATGAAGCCTTCCTTTGTTTTCTTTAACCCACTTTAACAGTTCGCTTATTTCTTCATAAACTTTTTCAGGAGGAATCAACCTAATATTTTTTCCAACAATCATATTAGGGAATTTTTTATATCCTGCATTTATTCCTGTGTCTTTCACTAGCAGCCTATGCATTCTTATAATATCTTCATTAGTTAAATCAAATTCTTTCTTAAATATCATTTCTATAATTCTTCTAGAATTTCTTGTCTCATAAATTTCCCTTAAATCCTTTCCTTTTATAGAAACATTTTCAAACATAACCATTGCAACATCCTTAAGTGTCAAAGAATTCCCCTCTAAAGCATTGCTTTCATAGGTAAAATTAGCGGTAAATCTGTCAAGTAAATCCTTAAAGTTTTTTTTTGGCAATTTTCTTAATAACTTAAGGTAGCCAAGCCTTATCTCCTCAATTCTCGCAAATTGTTCTTGTGTAAAAATATGGTCTGTTCTAAAATTAAATAGCATATAATTCAAGTGTTCTATTTCAGATTTTTTATTGAATATTTTATTAAGTTCCTCTTTAGTTTCTCCTTTAAATCTTTTCTCAAGAACTTTTATTTTTCCGTCAGGAAGCCTTACTGATTTTAAGGCATATCTATACTTCTTGCCATTAATTTCCTTATCTTTAAAATACATTTTGAAATTAATAATCCTAATTTAATATTTATCTATAAATATTTACCCTTACATATTTATAAAGCTTTATATTTGGTAGGGGTAAAAGAAAGACGGGTTTATTGCATCGTCTTACTTCAAAGCCTCAATCCCGGGCAATTTTTCACCAGCTAAATACTCTAACAAAGCTCCTCCAGACAAACTTACATGGCCAAACTTTTTAATTGGAATTCTTGATTTAACAATAGCATCGCTTAAATGGCCTCCACCAATCAAAGAAAAAGCCTTGCTGTTTGCAATTGCCCTTAAAATAGCAAATGTTCCTTTTTCAAAACCTTTAGAAGAAAAATCACCGGCAGGCCCTTTCATATAAATTGATTTTGCTTTTTTTATTTCAGCAACATATTTGTCAATTGTTTTCTGTCCTATATCAAAAATTTCATACTTGTTTGGGAATTCATCCAAAGAAAGTTCTTTTCTTTTTCCATTTACTTTAACTGCAAAATCAATAGGAGTTTCTACATTTCTAAGTTTTTTTCTTAATTCACTCTTTAAATTTTCATCTAAAGAAGCTTCTTTTTCAAGATACTTATTTTGAAATCCTAGATTTTTCCCTTTTGCAACTAAACAAGATTGTCCAAAAAGCCCGCAAGCTAAAACTTTATTTCCTTTTAACAATGGAAGATAATCTCCTGGTTTTGCCCCCCCTAAAACATAAAGAGCATCTTTCACTTTAATCTTTTTTAAAGCATTTACTTCTTTTTCAAGGAGTATTCCAGCACAGCTAGGCAAGTATTTTGGGAAACCCACGATTGAAAAGTGTTTTCTATGGCATACAGAAAAAGCATCATTAACATAAACGTCGAATAAAGAAACTAATTTTAGAAATTTATTATTTTTCTTATCTGGATCTAACTCATCATCTTCAAACCTTAAATTCTCCAATAAAATAGCTTCTCCGGGTTTAACTTTATTAATTGCTTCTATTGCTCTTTTACCCAAAATATCATCAACAAATCTAATCTTCACATATCTATTAAAAAGCTTAGCGTGCTGCTTTAAACTTAAAAAATCAGACTTTCCTTTTTGGCCTTGGTGTGCAATAACAACAAGTCTTGCTTTCTTATCTTTCAGATCTTTTATTGTCTTACTTGCTTCAATAATTCTCTCACTAATTAAAATTTTTTTATTTTTATGATCAGAATTCAAATCAGCTCTTAGAATAATTCTTTTTCCGTGAAAGTCAAAGTCAGATAGAGTTTTCATTTTACTTCCACCTATGGATATAGTCAAAAGCAGCCAAAGCAGCCTTGCAGCCTTCTCCTGCAGCTGCAACTATCTGCTTTGTTGGAATATCTGTAACATCTCCTGCTGCAAAAATTCCTGGAATACTTGTAAGGTTTTCATCATGTGTTTTAGTGCTTCTAAAAATCATTATCTCTCCCCATTTATTCTTCTTGACTTTAACAAAATCAACTTTGGTTACTAGTCCTATCTCAACAAAAATCCCATCGACATCTAGAGTTTTTTCAATTTTGTCTTTTTCATACTTAAAACCACTTATAAATTTTTTTCCAAAAATTTCTTTAATTTTTGCTCCTGCTATAACACTAATTTTCTTATCTTGCAAAACTTTATCTTTTAAGTAAGGTTCTCCGCCAAGTTTTGGCAGCATTTCAAGAATATAAACTTTTTTTGCATACTTTGACAAGAATAAAGCAGCTCCTAAACCAGAATTCCCTCCCCCAACAACCACAACTTTTTTATCTTTGTAAAGAGGAGCATCGCAAGCAGCACAATAACTTAATCCTTTTCCCAAAAATCTTTCTTCACCGAGGGCATTTAATTTTCTAGGGCTTTTGCCAGAAGCTATTATTACAGTCTTTGATTCATAAACTCTTTTCTTTGTTCTTACAAATATAGCTTTTTCTTTTTTAACAATGCTAGAAACTTCTTCTGTTTTTATATTAATTCCATAAACCTTTACATGTTCTTGAAAACTTCTAGTTAACTCAACTCCAGAAGCATGTGTTGTTCCAGGATAATTCTCAATTTCAGAACTCCAAGACATCTGCCCACCGATGTCTAAACTAATGATTATGAACTTTATTTTTCTTCTTGCAGCATAAATAGCCGCAGTCATCCCTGCAGGTCCTGCCCCTATAATTATTAAGTCATACATTTTATTTAAATTTCTTCAGAAGATCAACCATTCTACAAGAATAGCCATACTCATTATCATACCAAGACAAAACCTTGGCAATATTCCCGATAACTTGTGTTGAAAGCCCGTCTATAATTGAAGAGTTGCTATTCTTAATGATGTCAGAAGAAACTAACTCATCTTCGCTATATTGAAGAATACCTTTTAATTTTCCGTGTGCTGCAATTTTCAAAGCATTGTTAATTTGTTCTTTAGTTGCGTTCTGATTTAATTCTGCAACAAAATCCACAATACTCCCGCAAGCAATAGGAACTCTCATTGCCAATCCATCCATCTTTCCTTTTAATTCAGGGATTGTTTCGATAACAGAAGTAGTTGCCCCAGAGGTTGTGGGAATTATATTAACTGCAGCAGCCCGTCCTCTCCTAAATCTTTTATGTGGGATGTCTAAGATCTTCTGATCATTTGTGTAAGCATGGACAGTAGTCATAAATGCTTTTTTTATTCCAAACTTATCATTAAGAATTTTAGCTAATGGAGCTAAGCAATTAGTGGTGCAAGAGCCCATTGAAATGACTTTATGTTCCTTCTTTAGTTTTTCTTCATTAACTCCCAGAACAATAGTAGCATCACACTTCTTAGACGGAGCAGTAATAATAACTTTTTTTGCTCCTGCTTTGATATGCCTATATCCTTCATCTTCAAAAAAACCAGTAGCTTCAACAACAACATCAACACCTAACTTTTTCCAAGGCAGTTTTTCAGGCTCTTTTTCAGAAAAAACATTTATTTTCTTTCCATTAATACTAAAAAAATCCTTTCCAGCCTCTACTCTTTTGCCATAATTTCCATAAACAGAATCATATTTCAATAAATAAGTAAGATTTTGAACGTTTGTAAGATCATTCACAGCAACAATATCTAATCCTCTCTCCAAACCTATTTTCAAAACAAGTCTTCCAATTCTTCCAAGTCCATTAATAGCTATTTTTGTCATTTCAGCCTCTTTTTATAAATAAGTCAGGTAAAATTATTTAATAAAACTTTCTACTTCAAGAAAAGCATCAAAATATAGAAATTATTATAAAATAGGTATTTTTACCAATACTATGGATATCTCTATTTATGGTATATACGACGCATTAAATTTTCAACCTTCTAAGCCGACTTATGCAATTAGAATAAAAGGCTTTACAGACATAGAATTGTTTAAAAAAGGCTATCCTTCTTTAAAAGAATCTCCAAACTGGATTAGAATATCAGAATATATGTTTGAAGATGTTCAAGATTCTAACAGAGCAGGAAACTTGACTAATGATTTAGCACAAAGAATAGTTAAAGACTTCAAAGAGTATAAAGACAAATGTGAAGCTCTTTTTGTGCATTGTTTTAGAGGTCAAAATAGATCTCCTGCAGTAGCAATGGCTCTTAATGATATATTTAATTTAGGGGTAGATTCAAAGGTAATAAGATCAAGATTTCCAAAAGCTACTCCATGGGTTTATGGTGTTATAAAAAAAGCTGCAGGAATTAAACCTTATTATCTTCCACCAATGCCCCAAGAATTTTATAAACCATCCCTATCAGATGAACAAGCAAAAAGATTACTTCAAAGTCAAATCGGACGACCAAAATAAACTATCCTCACTCCAAATAAATCCCAGGCTTCCCAGGCTTAGCCTTGCTTACTTTTCCTTTAGGGTCATATTTTTCTTTATCATTAACAGCATAAATTTTGACATTTAAATTAGTTCTCTTGCTGATCTCAATTAAATTACTAACATAAATTGAAAGTTCATTAGGGATAACATAGATAAAAACCTTGCTTGCTTTATTAACAAACTTCTTTACATTATTAATATCATTTACCAAACTGCTAATAGCCTCTTCCTCTTTCTCAAACTGAAGATTTATTTTTTTCTCATCAGCTTTAGGCCAAGAACTTAAAGAAATAAACCCTCCACCCTTGATTTTCTGCCAAAGTTCCTCTGTCACAAAGGGGCAATAAACATGTAATAGCTGCAAAAATGCCTCTGCAGTTTTCTTATCTATTTGTCTTTCACTCATGTAATCAAAAAAATCCCTAAGACGGATAATCGCAAGATTATGCTTAAAAGATTCAGCAAGATGTGAAACTTCTTTTATTGTTTTATTTAGCTTGCTTTCAGCCCTTGGATCTGCTTTTCCAAACTTAATTTCAGAAAAGTATTCGTAAACTTTATTAACAAGTTTAAAACTTCCGCTAATCCCTGCTTCATCCCAATTAATATCGCTATCTGCAGAAGAAGCTCCCACTAGATACAGCCTCAAACTATCAGCGCCATACTTTTCAATAGTATTCAGGGGCTCAACAACATTTCCCCTGCTTTTTGACATTCTATTTCCGTCGCTGCCCTTAACAACCCCTTGGGTAAAATACTTAAGAGCTGGTTCACTGAAATTAATTAATCCACAATCTCTTAAAAATTTAGTATAAAATCTGATGTAAATTAAATGCATAGTTATGTGTTCAGGCCCTCCAATATACTGGTCTATAGGGCACCAGTAATTTGCTTTCTTAGAATCAAATGCTTGTTTTTTGTTTTTAGAATCGCAATACCTTAAATAATACCACGAAGAGTTAACAAAAGTATCCATAGTATCTGTTTCCCTTCTTGCTTTCCCTTTGCACTTAGGACACTTAACGTTTATCCATTTCTCATTTGTTGCAAGAGGATTTCCCTTCCCAAACTCTACTTTATCTGGGAGTTTTATGGGCAATTCTTTTTCTGGAACTGGAACAATTCCACATTTTCCACAATAAACAACTGGAATGGGCGTCCCCCAATATCTCTGCCTTGAAATAAGCCAATCTCTCAACTTGAATTGAACAGTTTTCTTTCCTAATTTTTTCTCTTCAAGATTTTTTATTATATGTTCTTTAGCCTCATCACTATCAAGATCGTTAAAAGAACCTGAATTAATCAAGTTGCCAAAATCTTGATGAATTAATAACTCTTTATAAAAACCGTTTTCGGCTAGCCAACTATAAACATTCTCATGAAATTTTTTAGGTTTTTCTTTATTAAAGGTCATGCCATACTCATCAATAATATCATTTGTTTTCTCATCTAACAAAAACTCTTCTATCTCTCCACTTTTATGTTTAAAAATAAAATAAAATCCTTTAGGAGTGCTAAACTCATTCCAAAATCCTGGCTTCAAATTTTTCCTAATAAAATCTTTATATTTATCTAAATTATCAAAAGGAATTTTTATCTTAAAAAATCCATCCTTTGTTTTTTCAACAATTTTAACACCAATGTCTTTTATATCTTTTTCATCAACTCCCATAACGTAACTAAAACTTTCTTCATGAGTTTTTAACACAACGGGTTTTATCTTCAAATTATACTTCTTTGCAAAATCATAATCTCTAGAGTCGTGTCCAGGAACAGCCATTATCATTCCAGACCCATAATCAGCAAGAACAAAATTACCTGCATAAATAGGAATTCTTTCTTTAGTCATAGGGTTTACCGCATAACTTCCTGTGAAAACGCCTTCTTTATCCATCTTCTCAAGTTCTTTTTCAGAAACACTTCCAAGTTTTCTAACAAACTCATCAACTTCTTTCTTTTGTTTTTCAGTCACAAGTTCTTGAAGTTTTGAATGTTGTGCACTTACAACCATAAATGTAACTCCGTAGATTGTGTCGGGTCGTGTTGTGAAGATAGGCCACTTTTTTCCATTAATCTCAAAAAGAATCTCAGCCCCTTCGCTTTTTCCAATCCAGTTTCTCTGCATTGTCTTCGCTCTCTCAGGCCAATCTAGTTTATCTAATCCTTGCAGCAACTCTTCAGCATACTGAGTTGTCTTAAAATACCACTGCTCTAATTGTTTTATTTCAACCTTAGTATCATCATGTCGCCAACACATTCCTTGAATAACTTGTTCATTTGCAAGAACAGTCTGACACTTAGAACAATAATTAACTGCTGATTTTTTTCGATAAGCCAAACCTTTCTTTAACATTTGCAAGAATATCCACTGATCACCTCGATAATATTCAGGATCATTAGTCATCACAAGTCTGCTCCAATCATAACTCCAGCCCATTGCTTTTTGTTGTTTCATAAAATTAGTAATAGATTGTTCAGTATATTTTTTTGGATGAGTTCCTTTTTTTATTGCAGCGTTTTCAGCCGGCAAACCCAAAGAATCATAACCTATTGGATAAAGAACATTATATCCTTGAAGTCTCTTAAATCTGGCAAAAATATCTCCTAAGCTAAAAGTAAAAGCATGGCCCATATGCAATCCTTCTCCGCTAGGGTAAGGAAACATATCTAAAACATAGAATTTTTTCTTCTTAGAATTCTCCTTGACGTTGAAAATCTTCTTGCTCTCCCAACTCTTCTGCCATTTCTGCTCAATTTTTTTAAAATTATAATTACCCATAAATCTATGACATAAAGTCAATTTAAATTATTTACTAAAACAGCTTTACATGGCAAACTTTCTTATTTTTTATAACTCGAAAAGGCCATGAAACTCAAAATTAATAAAAAAATGCCAAAACCAATGCCAAATAAATTCCCTCTAGCTGATATTTCACTAGAAACTGCGTCACCGTTGATATTTATTCCAAAAAAGGCAACAAATAAAACTCCCAAGGCTGCAAAAATAAAGGCAGCAATTCTCATTATCTTAGAGCGTTCATCTAACGACCCTTTTCTTGAACTTGCATAAAAAACACTCCCTGAAGCCACAGCCCTTTCAACAGCATTATAAAGATACACATCTCCTCTTCTGCCAGAATAATCATTAGATCTTGTCCCAATAAAGCGATAAGCATCAACAATTACATCATTTAACCTGCTAGAATCTATATCTTTTAAAAGTCTTTCAGGAGAAGCTGCCTTATCTCTTTTAGTGATTTCTCTAATTCCTTCTTGGATAGCACGTGTAACCACCTTATTTTCACGGAGGGGTTTATTTTTCGGCATAGTGTAAAAAGCAAAGGCATGTTAATAAATATTTCCAATGAAACCACAAATTTAAATATTCCAATAAATTGTTTATAACACGGGAAATAAACTTCTCTCGGAGGCAACGAGAGTTTACACGACATAGTCCAAATTGAGTGTGGGCTTGAGAAAAAAAGAAGTTGTTTGAGGGACGAGAGCTTACACGAGATAATCCAAAAGTAAGTGTTGGCTCGAGCAAAAAACCGCAGGTTATCAGCCTTGAGTCTAACTTAAGGGAAAATCTAAAAAAACCGTTAGGTTGTTTTAAAAATGGAAAAAATACAATCAAACCTTTCAGGGCATATTGTTTCAAGCAACTCTAACGAGGCATTCTCATTGCATGAAAAAAGCTCTTTTGGGGAGTCACTTGGGGAAAAAATCCAATATACCTTAACAGAAACACTTTACTTAGTAGAAAAAGACAAAATGGATCTAGTTTCTAAAAGTGAAAAAATTTCAAAAAAGGAAATCTTGAAAAAACTTGAAAAACTTGACCAGAGAATTCAAATAAAATATTTAGTTTTCAAAAATTTAAGAGAAAAAGGGTATATAGTTAAAACAGCATTAAAATTCGGGGCTGATTTTAGAGTTTATAATAAAGGTTCAAAACCAGGAAATGAGCATGCAAAATGGATTGTTTTCTGCGAGCACGAATCAAAGAAATTCTCATGGCACGAATTCTCAGCAAAAAACAGAGTTGCCCACAGCACAAAAAAGAACCTCCTTCTTGCAATTGTAGATGAAGAGGGAGATGTTTCTTACTATGAAGTAGCATGGATTAGGCCATAAAAGTATTTATAATTGAAATTATTATTCTATCGAAGATTAAAGAGGTAACAATGACTCAGCAAAACGCATTAGAAATAAAAGAGAAAATTCTAAGTATATTGCGAAGAAACGGTCCAAGCTTACCAGTCCATGTAGCGAGCGGAACTGGCCTTAGCATTTTATTCTCAGGGGCTTTCCTTTCAGAACTTTATTCAGATAAAAAAATAAAAATAAGCAATATGAAAGTAGGAAGCTCGCCAATATATTACCTTCCAGAGCACGAACCTTCTCTTGAAAAGTATTCACAGCATTTAAAAAGCAAAGAAAAAGATGCTTTTATACTTCTAAGAGACAGAAGATTCCTCAAAGACACAGAGCAAGATCCTGCAATAAGAGTTGCATTAAGAGCAATAAAAGACTTTGCAGTTCCTTTTGAGAAAAATAGAGAACTTCACTGGAGATACTTTACAATTCCTGAATCTGATTTTGTATTGGAAGAGAGCAAAATAATAAAAAAACCTCAAAAAGAAGGAGTTGAGATAAAGCATATTGTGGAGGTAACGCCAAAACCAAAAGAAGAAAAAGAAGTGATAAAAACATTATCTGAAGAACCTAAAATATTAAACATCTTTGAGAAGAAACCCAAGCGGACTAAACCAAAATCTCAAAAAAAACCAATAAAAAAATCATCGAAAAAAGAAGAAGGCTTCTTTAACAAAGTCAAAGAGCTATTAGCTAAAAAATCAATTGAAATTCTTGATATAGTAGACATAAAAAATGGTGAGATTACTTTAAAAGTCAAAAATAAAGAGAAAGAAGAGCTCTTAATAGCTTATAACAAGAAAAAAATTTCTGATTTAGATATATTAAAATCCTATAAAAAATCTCAAGAAGCAAATCTGCCATATATAATCTTAAGCCTGGGCGACGCACCTAAGAAAACCCAGAGTATTATTAATGCTGCAAAAAACTTAAGCAGCATTGAAAAGCTTTAAAAACCAAATAATCTCATTCTTAATATTAAGACAATATCTTAAGGTTTTTATTCAGAGCCTTCAGAAGCAATTAAAACCTCTGATTGGATACTGGATAGAATACTTAGGTTTTCATCCGAGTTTCTTCGGAGGCAACGAGAGTTTACACGAGATAATCCAAAAGTAAGTGTTGGCTCGAGCAGAAAAAAACTCGAAGGAAGCTGGATCGAAAACCCGCAGGAGGTTTTCAATGGGAAAAATAAAGTCAAAAACAATCAAAAGAACAGCCGAAGAGCTTAGAAGAAGGGGCATTAAATTTAGCTCAGGCTTCAGCGAAAACAAAAAAGTGCTTGGAAATACTATGCCCAGCAAAAAAATGAGAAATCAAATTGCAGGCTACTTAGTTACGCTTGAAAAAAGGGAAAGGGCGTCTAGCTAATTCTACCTCAAAACTTTTAAATGCACGTTTTTTACTAAATTCGGCTTTGTAGCTCAGTGTCAGAGCGCGGCTCTCATGGGCTTGATGAAATCAAGCACATTCACGAAATTTTCTAAAAGAAAATTTCAGTGTATGGAGTTTAATAATAAACACACTAAAAAACATCTTGCTGAGAGAGGCCGAGGTCGGGAGTTAAATTCTCCTCAAAGCCATACTTGTATGGATTTAAAGAAAATTCTTTTTCTGTCAAAGCCATTTACGAAGCAAATGGATTTAAAGAAGCTGTTCTTCTGGCAAAGCCATTCACAAAATAAATGAGCTTAAGAAAATTTATTTTAAACGAAGCAATTTAAAAAATCTGCATTTGAATTATTATAATAAGAATAATAAAAAGAAATAGTCAAAATATTGTCAAGCCTTAATAAATAAAAATAAAATTAAAATAAATTAGAAGTTTTATCTTCTTTTTTTCTTTTTAGCTTTCTTTTTTGCCATTTCATATCACCTCTTGTTTTATTTAAATAAATTAGGAAAAGTTTGTTTATAAATTTTATGTAAAAGTAAATTTTTGCATATTCTAATCAATATTTTTTCCCGTCGAGAAACAATAATTTTTATAAAAAGCTATTTATTTTTTCCTAGTTTGAATAATTTTTCCAAGTTTTAGAGGATTTTCTCCAGAAAGAACTCTTTCGATGAAGTTTTTTATTTCAACAACCTTTACCCTAACCTGTTCAGTACTATCTCGATCTCTTATCGTAACTGTTTTATCTTTCAAAGCTTGCTCATCAATAGTTATGCAAAATGGAATCCCACCTTCGTCAGCTCTTGAATATCTTCTGCCTATGGAACCCCCATCATCGTAAATTACATTAAAATGTTTCTTAAGCCCGTTAAAGATATCTCTAGCATATTTGACGATGTTTTCATCAACTTTTACAATAGGAAATACAGAAGCTTTTATAGGGGCTAACTTCGGAGGGATTTTCAAAACAATATTTTCCATCTTTGAATCAAAAAAATAAGAAAAATTCATAATCGAGTAAAAATTTCTATCTACACCAAAACTTAACTCAAGAACATGTGGAATAAATTTATCTTTAGTTTCATCATCATAGAAAGCAAGATTTTCCTTTGAAACTTCTTGATGGCCTTTTAAGTCATGATCAGTCCTATAATGAACTCCCCCAATTTCTGTCCAGCCCAAAAAATCAAGCTCTGCTTCCATATCAAAGTGATATTTGTTATAAAACGCCTTTTCATCATGATTTAGTTCATAAAATCTAAATTTATCCTCTGGAAAATTTAAAATATCAAAATAAAATTGTTGAACCTTTGCAAGATAATAAACATAAAACTTAGGTATTTTCTTCAATAAATCCTGGCATTTTACTTTCTGAATTCCTTTCTCTCTTTCATCACTAAGAACAACTCTGAGAAAATAGTCTTTAATTTCATCGAATTCCTCATGTTCGTCTATTTTTGAAGGGTTGAAAAATATTTGAAGCTCTGCCTGTGTAAATGCTCTCTGTCTCAGTAAAAAGTTTCTAGGAGACAGCTCATTTCTATAAGCCCTTCCAATTAAAGCAATTCCCAAAGGAAGTTTTTTCCTCATAACCTCTGACTGAATTTTAAAATTAACATAAGGGCTTTGGGCCGTTTCAGGTCTCAAAAAGGCTTTTATATTATTTCCAAAACCTAATTGAATAGGAAACATCATATTGGTAATTTCTACAAATTCAATTTCAGAGCCGCAAATGGAGCACTTAATCTTGTTCTCTTTTATTTTTCCAAACAACTCTTCAGCACTCAGCCCCTCAAACCTTTGATTTAGGTTTTTTTCAAGTAAATGATCTGCTCTTTCAATATGTCCTTTCTTGCATTTAGCTGCAAAATCATTAAAATTTTTTAAATGCCCGCTCCCTACAAAAACTTTTTCAGGCATAACCTCAGAAGATTCAATTTCAACAAAGTTATCATTAAGCCCTAGAAAAAAACTTCTCCAAACATTTTCAAAGTTTTTCTTTAATAAAAAACCTAAGCTGCCATAATCATAAAACCCTGCCAATCCTCCATAAATCTCTGAAGAAGGATAGGCAAATCCCTTTCTCTTGCAAAAAGCAGCCATTTCATCTACAGAAATTTCTTTCTTAACTAAACTAATTTTTACTCTATCTACTTTATTTTCAGTCATCCTATTAACTTGCTTAAAACCATTTAAAATATTTTTCGCCTTTTTTCAGCCTCTTCTTTATTTTTCCCTAGATAAGCTATATGTTTGCTAACAACTTTCCCATTTTCTCTTTTAGTTTCATTAAGATAATAATACTCCTTTCCACTAATCTTTTTTTTAACAATAAACGCCATGACAATTAGTAACTACAAAACATTATAAATCTTTCTTAGCTACCACAAAAGCCTCTATACATTAATAATAAGTACTTTTTATATTTTTACATATATTTATAAATATAAATACATAAATAATAAGTATGAAAAGGACTCGCTTAGCAAAAGCTTCTATAGCCCAGCTCAAAGAGCAAATTAAAGAAGCAAATATTAGAAAAAAACATCTCCAGAATTACTTAGAAAACCTACATCATGCTTATCATAAAAAACAAATTACATATGCTAATTTTATTGAAACACATCATAAAAAGCACGATGGAAAAAATATTCATGAATACATTAATCACTATGATAATCACATAAAAGAGTGTGAAATTGAAATAAAAAAACATAAAAAACACATAATTAAAAATCACACAATAAACATATTAATTTTCTCAATAATTTTAATCGCACTCACATTCGCTTTCTCTCAACTAGCAAACATAAAACTCACTGGATTTTTAGTTTCAGAAGGGAGAGCTCCTGAAATTAGCATTGAGAAGCAAGAATTTTTTCAAGAAATAAACATAGAAACTAATGACTCAACAACTTATGAATGGAAACTTGAAAATCAAGGAAATTTAAGTTATGTCAATATTGATGGTCTAATTAAAGGGGAAGGAATCGTTAAAGTTTACCTTGATAAAATCTTAATTTTAGATAGTTCAATTTTTCCAAACTCAAAGCAAGGAGCAATTCAAGAATCGTTTTTCGGCACTTCTTCAAATGCAACAAATGCAAGTGAGGAAATTCCTTCGCAAATAAAAATCATTAATTTCTCCAATATCTGCGAAGAAACATGCAATATAGAATCTCTTTTGTTAAATAAGTCATCTTACAATATAAAGATTGAAATTTCGAATGAAGGGGTGGGTGGTCGGGGTGATGGTGGAGGGGCTGGAACAGTACTAAAAATTCATAGGATAAACTATGGAATTATCATAGAAAAGCCAAAAGTGCCTGAAATAGCACCAGAAGAAAACATTACAAATATAACAATAACTCCTCCAAGAAACATAACAGAAACCAACATAACAAACGTTAATGAAACAGCAGAAAACATGACTCAAGATTTTAATATAACAACAATACAGCTTCCTGGAAAAATAGGAGAAAGTGTAAAGTGGAAGCAAACAATTACGCCAAAAAAAACAGGCAAAACAAAAATATCAATTCCTAAAGATGCTCAAAAAATAAAATTGAAGGAAATCAAAGCAGATGTCTCGGAGAAAGAAATGAGTCCTTCCCAATCCGGACCATCTGTTCTTGAAATTTCTATAGGGGATTCTTCTTCCATATATGAATTAGAATACGAAACCCCTGCCCCATCAGTTTTAGAAGAAACAATTTCAAGAGGGAAAAGAATAAAGATTTCTTCTCCAGATGGAATCCACTACACAAATGTTCTTGCATTCACAAATCTGCCAGAATCTCTTAAATTAAAAGATCCCTCAAGAATAAAAATTCATTGGATAGAGCAAAATACTTATCTATCTCCAAGCTCTGTGCAAGATAAAGACAGCAACGGAATTTATGACTATATAGAATGGCTCGTCCCTAGCTTAAGCAACCAGACATTTGAAATTATAGTTATTACAAAGGCCGAACACTTAGATAAAGATAAAAACTTCCTCTCAGATATTTACGAAGAAGTGAAAAAACTTGATGGAATTTGGAGCGAAACTATTCCAAACCAAGATTACGTAAGAGTAACTTTCGAAAAAAATCTTACATCTTCAAATGATATAACCATTTATCCAAGAAAAATAAGTGGCTCGCCAAAAATAGAAGTTTATGAAAAAGACTCGAGTACAAAAATAGCAGAATTCACAAACATCCAAGATAATCAATACAACAAAGTTCTTTTAACAAGCTTGCAAAACAGCCAAGAGACATTTGATTTAAAAGTTGTCGGAGGAAGTGTTGAAATTGATCACATTGTCGATCCAACAAACGTTTTAACAACTTATTATTTCAGAGGAATATCTTCTTCAGGAAATGTGTCTAATCAGTCTTTAGGTACTTCAACAGGATCGGCGGTTGCTGATTGGGTTGCCACCGGAAATCAATCTGTGTATTTTATTAGCAGTTCTTTCGCAGTAAACACAAATCTCTCTGGAGCTTTCCCAATAGGTATCTGGTGCAATGCATCAAACAGTACTTTAACAAAAGACCGTTACATAAATCTATATCGTGTACTTGACTGTACTGACTCAGCTTGTGGAACAAAAGCACAAATTTGCTCGAGTCCACTTAGTTTTAATTGTAATCAAATTGCTCCAACATACAGAAGCAATTCCACAGGTTGTTCAAATTCTTCAGGATACCTGCTTCCCGCTGGACATTTCATTGGAACTGAGTTATGGTATAATGGTACTTATCGAGGATATGTTTTATTTAATTCTTCAGGAAATAATTCACAGCTCAATGTAACTAAAGTAGATTTAAATCCAATAGCTGCTCTTGGAACAAATCCTGCTAATGCAAACACTACTGCTAGTACAACAGCTGTATTTGATGCTAAGTGTACTGACGACATAGATTCCACATTATCAGCTTTGGAAATATGGACAAACGACACAGGAACATGGGCAGCAAAAACAACCCAATCTTCTCCAACTAACGCTACATGGTATAATCTATCAACAAGTGGTTTATCTAACTCAAGTTTTATTTGGGGAATAAGGTGTAATGATTCTTCTGGGGGCGAGGGTTGGTCAAGCAATAGGACAATAATAGTTGACGCAGTAGCCCCAAATCTAACTTTTGGAACAAATCCCGTAGACAATTACAATTCAAGTTCAAAATCAGTTACTTTTGATCTAAAAATAGCAGATAATGTGGCAGTTAACTATTTAGCACTCTATGGAAATTGGAGTGGGAGTTGGATAGCAAATCAGACAAACGCAACTCCATTAAATAATTCATGGTGGAACGTCACAGTAGCAAGCATTTCCGATGGAAAATACGTTTGGGCTGCTTGGGGAAATGATACTGTGGGAAATTCTGCATTCACGTCAGCAAACAGGACATTTATTGTAGATACGACTGCACCTACAATAACTCTGCCTGCCTATACTAACGCAACTCAAAAACAAAATACAGCTACTCTAACACTAAACATTTCTGCAACTGATGTGACAACCTTACCTGTTTCATGTAGTATTGAAGTAAATGGAACAAATACAACTCTATCTGTATCCAATGGTTGGTGTAACACAACATCAATCCCCTTGACAAGTCTTGCAGATGGAAATAGAACAATAAATGTGTACGTTAATGACAGCGCAGGAAATTTAGGATTAAATAATTCCTATGTTGTCAACATAATCAGCCAAGTAGCTCCAACAATAGGAGCAGTTAACGCAATCTCTGCGCAAAATCCAACAGAATCTTCAACAAAGGCAATAACATTCAACTTCACAGCAACAGATGCAAACGGCGGCTCTACAATCAATATCAGCACTGCAGCAGCTTACTTTCAATTTTCAGGTGAAACAACAAGACAGAACACAAGCTGCATAAATACCTCTGTCCCAGTCGGCAATGATATTAATTTTACATGCACAATTTCAATGCAATATTTCGACAAGCCTGCAGCATGGACAATTAATGCAACAATAAAAGACAATAGCGGAAGCTATGCAGAAAACTCATCAACAACATTCACATATAACACACTTACATCAATGGTTATGAGTCCTACGTCGCTAGGATGGGATCAGATTGTTACATGGCAGACGAATGTAGGCTCCAATAATGACCCTATCTTGATAAATAACACAGGAAATGATGAAGTTCTTGATACAAATGTCACAGCTTATAATTTAAGGGGGGAAACAACTACAACAGAATTTATTTATGCTGCAAATTTCAGCATCCAGAATATATCCCAAGGCTGTTCTGGAACAACAATGGCTAATGCAACATCCAAAAACATAACCTCAGCATTGCTTCAAAGAGGGAATAATTCATTAAACTACGGAAACTTTACATCAGGACAGCAAAATTTATACTTCTGTCTTACAGGACTGCCTTCAAGCCTAAGCCAGCAGTCATATTCATCTTCCGCATACGGGTCGTGGAGTGTAACAGTGCTTCTCGCTCTTATAATTCCTAAATCAAGAAAGAAAAAGAAAGGGATCAAGGAAGACAGACTTGTCAAGGCTTTAGGGTTAATTATGGACGAGCTAAAAGAAAAATATACACTTGATAAAAAAGAGCTGCTGGAAATAATAATCAAGGAAATGAAAGAAAGATATGGCTTGAGTGAAAAAGAGATTGCAGAAATAATAGAAATGAAGCAAAAGAATATCCCAGTGTCTATATTCACAAAAGAACTAGGAGCGCTAGAATCTTTAGTTAAATACATGAAGGAAAACCTTGGAATGAACTATAGGGAAATTTCAAAGCAATTGTTGAGAGATGAAAGAACAATATGGACAGCCTACAAGAAAGCTTATGAAAAGAAGAAAGATCCTTTAATGATAAAAGAAAAAGGCTACACCCTGCCGATAGAAATATTCAAGAATAGAAAGCTGACAATACTAGAATCAATAGTTGTTCATCTAAAAGAAAAGGGCCTTAAATATTCAGAAATATCGTCGTTAGTTGAAAGAGACCAGAGAAATATAGGAAGCATATACAAAAAAGCAGTAAAAAAATGAACAATAATATTTAAAAATGGCTAAGTGCTATCTTTAAAATGAGAAAGGAGGTTTATGTTCTTTTTATGATAGTCATAGTCGGAATAATTATAACTACATTTGTATCTGCAGGGATTTTTGATTTTTTCAAAAGTCCAAAAATAACAGGTAAGGCAACTTCAGGTACAGCTTCTTTAAATATAACAATTGGAAACACAGCCCCAACAGTAACTATTGTTAATGCAATTTCATCGCAAAATCCAACAGAATCTTCAACAAAGGCAATAACATTCAACTATACAGCAAATGATGTAGATGGAAGTTCAAACATTAATTTAAGCTCTGCTAAAGCTTACTTTCAATTTTCAGGTGAAACAACGAGATCAAACACTTCCTGCATAAATACATCTATAGGTGTTGGAAACAACATTAATTTTACATGCACAATTTCAATGCAATATTTCGACAAGCCTGCAGCATGGACAATTAATGCAACAATAAAAGACAATAGCGGAAGCTATGCAGAAAACTCATCAACAACATTCACATATAACACACTTACATCAATGGTTATGAGTCCTACAGCATTAACATGGACAACAATAACTGCTTCAACTACAAATACAGGCTCAAACAATGATCCAATAATAATAAATAACACAGGAAATGATGAAGTTGTCGACACTAATGTTACAGCTTACGATTTAAGAGGAGAAACAACTCTCACTGAATTTATTTATGCTGCAAACTTCAGTGTTCAGAATATATCTCAAGGCTGTTCAGGAACAACAATGGCTAATGCAACCTCCAAAAACATAACCTCAGCATTGCTTCAAAGAGGGAATAATTCATTAAACTACGGAAACTTTACATCAGGACAGCAAAATTTATACTTCTGTCTTACAGGACTGCCTTCAAGCCTAAGCCAGCAGTCATATTCATCTTCCGCATACGGATCGTGGAATGTTGCGGTAATATAACAAAAATGGAAAAAATAAAATACAAAATAGCAATCTTGTTTATTATTTTAGTAGCACTTATATCATTTACAAATGCGTCAGGAGTGGTAACTCCTTATTTTAAAAGTGGATACTTAGAACTGACCCCTGGAGAGTCAAGTACAGTTACGTTATATCTACAAAACATGGCAGGTGAACCTCAAGATATAACTATAAATGCTAACATTACTGCTGGAAGTGAAATAGCCCAAATAATAGACGACAATGACTTGTTGTATGAGGTTCCATTTGGCACAGAAAATGTTACTGTAAAAGTTAAAATAGACATTCCAGCAGACAAAGAAATAGGTTCAATAGATCAAATAATGGTCTCATTCAAACAAGTTTCTACTAATGGAGGAGGAATGTTAGAAGTATCTAGCGGATTTACTAGCAAAATACCTGTCAAAATAGTAAGTAAAAAAGAAGAGCCTTCTCCTTCTGCTGGAGCAGCCAAAAAGACCTTCCCTATAAGCATAATGATTATCATTATAATAGCAATTGTGGCAATATCTATAATAATATGGTATGTAAAAAGGTCTAAAGAAGAAAACAGTAAAAAGCAAGCTTCCTTAAAGAAAGTAAAATACTAACAAATTTTAAATAGACCTAATAATTATCTTAATTATGAATAAGAGGTTATTTTTCTTGCTTGGAATTTTTATATTAATAATAGTTTTATTCTCATTAATAAAAGTCAATACAAATCCAAAAAAAATAACAGGAGAGTCAACAGCGCAAAATGTTGCTATAAACATAACTCTTACAGGGCCCCCGGAATTAACCTTAATAAGCCCTAGAAATGACACTTACTTTAACAACAACTCTCTCTTATTAAACTTCACCTCTCGTTACGCAAGTTCCATAGTCTATAACATAGACGATTCTGCAAACACCACAATTGCCTCTTCAACTTACTTTAACACAACCTCAGGTAACCATACTTTATATTTATACGCTAACAATAGCTACGGCCTTACAGCAAAAAATGTAAGCTTCTTTGTAAACCTGTCTAAATTCACAATTTATTACGAAGAATTTGCAGGCTCAAACAGCGGTATTTCAAACAACTTCAACATTTCAAGCTATGAAGATATTCAAAACTTGAGCAACATAATTTTAGAAAATACTAACTATGGAAAAATATTATTTAATCAGGCAATAAATGTGACAAATGATCTTAACAACAATGATAATCAAGTTAATTTAAGCTACGGTGTCAAAATTTCCGATAACAGAATAGAAATAAACTCCACAGAGCTTCCAAACTTCAACAAGCCAGCAACCTTAACTTTATACAATTTAAATTTCACCAATCCAAGAATCTTAAAAGATGGGGAAGTTTGCTCTTCATCAATATGCACACAGCAAAGCTATTCAGGAGGAGCATTAATATTCAATGTAACAGGCTTCTCAGTTTATTCTGCAGAAGAGGCTCCAGCTTCATCAGGCACAGGAAAGATTACAAGTGGGGGCGGGTCAAGTTCTCCAGCAACGCCAAGCATATTTTCCTTAGATAAAAAAGAAATAAAAGTGTCCTTAAAACAAGGGCAAATTAAATCAGAAATCATAAAAGTAAAGAATGCAAGAAATGAAGAAACGAAAATTAAAATAAGTGCTCAAAAAATAGAAGAGATCACGATAATAAATGAAAAAGAATTCACTCTAAAGCCTGGAGAAGAAAAAGAAATTACAATAGACTTCATAGCAAAAGAAAGCACTATACCTAGCTTATATGTTGGAAAGATAATAGTTGAATCAGGAGGTGAAAAAGAAGAAATTTTAACGGCAGTTGAAGTTGAGTCAGATAGTGCTTTATTTGATGTTGAAATAAAAGTACCAACACAATTTTCCATAGTTTCCCCGGGCGATGAGATTCTCTTAAACGTAAGAATATTTGAAGTAGCAGATGTTCATAAAAAAGTTGATGTTGATATAGAATATAGAATAGTAAGCATTTATGGAGATATAATAACTTCAGCCACAGAAAGCTTAGCAGTTGACGGTCAGATAAATTATGTTAAATTAATAAAATTGCCGAAAAATATGGACGGCGGACAATACATAATATACGTAAAAGTTGATTATGAAGGCAAGAGTGCAAGCAGCAGCTTTTCAATTATTGTCAAAACAGAAAAAGAATCAGGAGTTAAAGGCTCATCTTTGCTATATCTTATGCTTATCCTAATAGGATCAATTGTCTTAGTTTTATTGATAATAGCTGTCATTTTAAGGCGTGGGCAGAAAAAAATAAGAGAAGACATTTCATCATACAAGAAAAAAGTTGACGAAAGATCGGAAAATATAGAAGAAGAAAGAAAAAAAATTATCGAAAAAGATAAGAATGTAAAAAAAATAAAAAATAAGCTAGAAGCCCTGGAAAGAGCTTATTTGGGAAAATATATATCTAAAGACTCATATGAAAAAGCTAAAAAGGGGCTAAAGAAAACGCTAAATGAGTAAATTAAAACTAAGAGAAACTAGACTGCCAAAATAAATAATATATTTAAGTCGCATAAGGAAAGATAAAAGGAACATTTATAAATTTAAATGGTCTTTAATGAAAATGGGGATGAAGAGCTCAAAAATTGGATAAAGGAGGCTATAAAACAAAAATATTCTGAAAAAGATATAAAAAGTATTCTGTCCAAAAGCGGATACGAAAAAAAGGAAATATCTGAAGCCCTGTCTAGGTACTTTAAGCAAAACAAAATCGCAAGGAAAATTCTGAAAAAACCAAAGAAAAGAATAAGAAAAATGAAAATGAACAAACCCAAAAATAAACAGCAGAGTATGCTAAGAGAAGCTTTGTCTGACATTAATAAAGAAATATTAATATTAAACAGAAAAAAAAGCAGATTATAAAAAAACAGACAAAGAGATAAAAGAAAATATTAAAGAACTAACAAAAAAAGAATCTTCATTAAGGGATAAAAAGAAAAAAATAGAGCAAGAAGAAGAAAACATAACTAATAGGCTTTCTAAGGTTCAAAAAATAAAGTTTGAGCTGTCAGAAGTCTAATCTCTTTCTTAATTATCACTTGAGTTTTTTAGAAAAAATTAACAACAAAAATTAATGAAAAGAAAAAGTTAATAAGCAGCTAGCATCGACGCATATTTCTGTCTAAGACGATTTCCTTTGATTACCCTATGATGGCTTCTTATTCTTTTTACAATAAAAAATGCGAATACAAAAAATAGCAAAACTAATGAAATGCTTATTAAGGAGTCTCTTCTAGCTAAACCCCCGAATATTGTAAACCCGCTGACAGGGCTTCCAAGAACAATATTTTCCTGAACAAAACTAGAATAAGTTTCAGAATTAATGTTAACAAGCAAACTTAGATCGCCTTGGAGTGTCTCCTTTATAGGAATAGTGGTTTCAAACTCCTGGCTTGAGTTTGCAAGAATTGATTTAGCTTCTTTAACTTCAGCTTCCTTTTTATTGTCAAGACTAAAGATTAAGAATTGAAGCTCAAGGTTTTGATTTATCCCTTTAAGCTCGCTTATGTTATATTTAACTTTTACATTTCCTTTGCCAGCTCTTTCAACATCAACCAACTTGAAATCAACTTGTTTTCCCTGAATCTCAACAAAAAAGTCAGCTGACTTGCTTACTTCACTGCAGTCAAGCAATACATGCATAAGGTATTTTCCTTCCTTAGACTCTTCAGGTATGTTAACATCAAAAACAAAACTATACTCTTCTCCGGCAGCCAAGCCTTTTGTTTCTGTCTTAGTTATCCAAGAAGCATATGAGCCAGCGCTCTTAAATTTGCAGTCATTTAAAAAACTAGACCCATTATTCTTAACATCCCAGCTTACAATTTTCTTTACGCCTGGCGAGCTAACCACCAATGCAGGAATACTTCCCACATATAAATCAGCTTTCTTTTGAACAACAAAGCTTTTTACAGAGCTTCCTCCATTTGACCCGCCAGAACTGCTGCCGCTAGAAGACGGCGACGCCACGACAACATTATAATTAGAGTATCCAAAACTATAATTTTCATCTCCATCAAATGAAACATTGACTAAATGAGTTCCAGAAGAAGAAAATGAATTTGTATAATGGATAAATGAACTATTAGACGCAACAAAGCTTCCATCTATTGATAAATTAATAGTCCCACTAGATGGGGAAACAAGACTTGCGTTTATTTCAACTAAACCGCCGCTTGACGGTAAGGCCAAGTCGCTGCTAACTCCATTTAAGCTAATATTAATTACAGGCGCTGCCTTGCTTACTAGTAAAGATGCTGTAGCGCTGGCGCTTGTATAATTTTGTGTAGCAACAGAAGTGCAAGCATAATTATAAGTTCCAACAGAGAAATTATTTACATCAGGGTTTGAAACACCAGCTGCATTTCTAGTCAACGATAATGAAGATTCAAAGTTATTTGCAGAGCAGCTGACGCTTGTTTGAGTTCCGTAAGCAACACTGCTGCTTGGCACAATTGTCAAAAATAATGCAGCAATTTCTTTGTCAACAATATAATTCTGGTTTGAAGTTGCTACTAAGTTTCCTGAAGTGTCGTTTGCATACCATCTGTATACGTAAGTTCCAGCGCCTAAATTGCTAATGTTCATATAATATTCATCTGCATTTCTTTTAACTTGACCTGATGAAAAGCTATAGTTAGTTCCATTAAAACTGAAGATCACATTGTCAATAGCAATATCATCTGTCCAGGTTATATTAAATTGGTAAGTTCTATTTGGCGAGTAAGTTGATTGTGAGCTTGGCGAAACCTTGATATTAGAAAAATGCGGCGAGTTAGAATCTATAACACTTACAGTATATGAAATGTTCTGAGCGCTGTAATTCTGGTTTCCTAAAAAAACAGTCTTCCAAACTCTATTTCCTAGGCTAGTATAGTTTTTTTGAATTGAAATAATTGTTCCAGAAGAATTTAAGCTAGAGTCCTCATAAAGATCAATTGAGCCAGTAGACGGAGAGTAAATGGAAGCGCTCACATTTAAAACATCATTTATAGATATTGATAAATCAGAGCTAGATCCATCGAGCAAAAGAGTTACATTAGGGCTAGCCTTTGATATTTCTAAATTTCTTGCTAAAGAATTGCTTGAATAGTTGCTCCCGCCAGAGGTATTATAAGTATAAGTATAATTTTGAACTCCTAAAACACCGACATCTTGAACAGAAGATCCTAAACCTATTGCAATTCCATCTCGATATAAAGTGTACACAACATCATCATCTCCTGAATTAAATTCGTAAGAAGTTAAGTTAGAAACATTCCCATAAACTAAGCTTGAGCTGCTTGCATTTCCGTTAATGAGCATATTTAATCCTGGAGTTGATTTGTTAACAATTAAATAAATTATTGTTGAGTTGCTTGTGTAATTCTGGTTTCCTGCACTAGTTGCATTATAAATATATCCAGACAAGTTTGCAGCTAGAACAGCTATTTCAGGATTTGAAATTAAAACTCCATTTTTGTAAATAGAAATTCCTCCAGAAAATGCTGCTCCTGTAACATTAGTTTGATTCCCATAAAAAACTGTTGTATTTTGGTTTTTATTCCCGTTGATATACAAGTCTACTGGATTTGATGCTTTAGAAATTGTGAAAATTTGGCTAGCACTTACATTCAAATTGCCAAGAGTGTCGTTGGCGTAAGATTTCCAATAAAATGTTCCTGCAGGCAAAGTTGCATTGAACCCATAAACATTTCCAGAAATCAAGCTCATAGAATAATTTTGATTTGATCCTGAAAAATTGCTTTCAAATAAAACACTTGATACTCCAGAAGAATCATTCCATGTAACATTAAAGTAAGAAACTTGAGCCGAGTAAGCTCCAGGTGTAGAGCTTTGAACGCCGCTCCACGATGGAGGTGTTGAATCCGCTGAAAAATAAGCAGTTGATGAATTTAAATTTCCTGCAGTATCGTTTGCATAAACTCTTATATTGTGGCTACCATCACTAAATCCTGTTAGAGTTGCTGTAGAACAGCCAACCAATGAAATATTAGGATTTGAATCTCTGGAGTACCAGCAAGCGCTTATTCCGCTAGAATCGCTTGCAGAATAATTCAAGAAAACACTGCTTGAGTTGTAAGTTGTATTTAGTGGAGAATAAATAACAATGCTCGGAATCACACTATCTACAAAAAAGGTTTTATTAGAAGAATTGAGATTTCCTATTGTGTCATTTGCGTAAGCAATAATTGTGGTAGATCCTTGAGGAAAAGTGTAATAAGCTGGAGAGGAATAACTCACATTTGCCGTTCCATTATAAAACCAAATTTGAGAAACTCCATTAGAGTCTGATGCAGATAGATTAACAAGTATTGTTGCATTAGTAAAGGTTTGATTCAAAGGTGAGATTATAGATATATTAGGGCTTATGGTGTCTACAAAAAAGGTTTTGCTGGAAGAGTTGAGATTTCCTGCAGTATCGTTTGCCCAAACCTTCCAGGTATTGCTTCCCTCGTTGCTGCTTAACCCGCTTACATTATTTCCACATGTAATTGTTGTATTAGTAACTCCATTATTCAAGCTGTACCAGCATTTATCTAAAGCAGAATTGTCGCTTGCTGTATAATTCAACGCAGTTACATTAATATTATAAGAAGAGTTTAAAGGATAGGTTATGCTAATCTGTGGAGGCGTTGTGTCTATTACATTTCCAGAAATGTTAACATCATCAACTCTACAATAGTCAGTTGTTGTTCCTTCTGTACAATCAAAGCTTATTTTAAAATTTGAGTTATTGTCTGCAGAGGATGATAAAGTGAAATTTTTATTTACGTAAACAGAATCTACTGTATTATTTGCATTCTCAACTATTGTCCAAATTGTCCCATTATACCATTTAGCTCTGAATGTCTTAAGCGATGTTCCTAAATTAAGTTTTCTTGCATAGCTAAATGTAATATTTTTATATCCTGAAGTATTAATGCTTTGATTCATTATTATCCCTGGATCATTAGTTGTTCTTGGATTTCCATTAGCATGAAAAGTTCCTGTATTTGGGTCAGTGCTTGAAGCTGTCCAATTGCTGTTCGCCCCTGCATTGCTCCAAAGGGTCCAATTTGCCAATCCTCCAGATTCAAAACCATCAAATAGTATTGTTGAAGAGCTGACAAAACTTATAAAAAAGATTCCTAAAAAAAACATCAGAAGAAAATTCTTTTTTTTATTCAGCAGATCTCTCATTAAAAGCTCAATTTTCTTAGAAAGCATAATAGCATTTTCCTCGCAAAATCTCTGAAAGTCAGAATAAACTTTATCATCAAGGCTTAGTGTAACTTTCCTATTTCCCTCAAATTTTAACTCTTTAATTTCTCTAGTAGGCTTTCCCAAATCAACATCTTTAATTAAACAAATAATTTCATCAATAGAATCTAATGAATGTTTATGGGCAATAAAATTAGATGATATTGTTTCTAACTCAACTCTCACCTCTTTACCATTTCTTAACATTATAAAATCAGGGCACCTTGAAATATCCCCTCTTATTATTTTTGAATAACCTAATTCTTTGTAGTTCTTTCTAAACCATTGTGCAAATTGCTTCTCATTTTTTATCACCTGCTCTTTCATTTTTTAATTTGCCAAGCACTAATCCGACCTATCTCAAATTTAATTAATTTACTCTCGTTTTCAAGATCCAAACAATACCTTATTATAGTATGCCAAGATTTGTTAAGATTTTGTGCTATCTCTGCCGTAGAAAGAGGCTTTTCTAAATTTTTAAGAATATTTAATATTTGCCCTTTCATATTAGTGCGATTAACCGTACTTTTTAAAGGACTTTTAGTAATACTTTTTTTCATACACTTTAAAGTACCATTTATTGTATTTAAAAGTTTCTGTATAAAGAAAAAAAGATTAAGCCGAAAACACTTTTACATTATCAACAAGGCAATATTCAGAAACGGCTCCGGCAGTGCATTCAAATTTTATTGCAAATGCGGGATTATTCCATGCAGAGCTTGGAAGAGTAAATTCTTTATATAAATAAGAAACATCATCGGCGCTATTGGATCCAGTC
This sequence comes from Candidatus Woesearchaeota archaeon, assembly GCA_964421685.1. Taxonomy (GTDB): domain Archaea; phylum Nanobdellota; class Nanobdellia; order Pacearchaeales; family GW2011-AR1; genus CAYQXU01. The sequence goes on along the minus strand of CAYQXU010000001.1, from coordinate 9,351 downwards.
TGCTCAAGTATAGTCCAACTTGCTCCATCAAACCATTTAACTTGAAATTCGTCAGCCGAGTCTAATCCTACAAGTTTTCTATAATAGCTTACTTTAACATTGCTAAATCCTAATGTAGACACTGCCTTTTCCATAACAGAAGCAGGTTCTGAAGTAGACATTGGCTGGCTTTGTGCATGATAGCTTCCTTGATAAGGATTGCTTGAGCTCTGGACCCAATTATTTCCTCCAGAAACAGCGCTTAAAGTCCACGTGCTTAATCCAGATTCAAAATCATCAAAGAAAATCTCTCCAGGAGCTTGAGACTCAGTATTGTCAAATTTTGATGAACAGCCTGGGTCTAAAGGATAATCTATAAAGCCATCTAAGTCATTATCAATACCATCGCTGCATTCATAAGAGGGAGGCAGAGGGACATAAAAATTAGTTCCTGAAACAGTGTTTATTGAATTTGCGAACCATATATAATTTTGAACTCTCTGTTCAGTTGTCAAGCCTTGTATTCCATCATTTTCAAATGCCTCTGCATGAACACTCATCAAAAGCATATTATTATTCATTATGGACGCAGGTAGATTTCCTGGAATTGCAGAAAAGTTAAGAAGAGATCTGCCCGGGAAATTAGTAGGGGTCTGTTTCCACCCTCTTGTTGGCCCTCCATAATAAATCATTTGATTCCCATTACTTACGCCAGTCAAAGCGTATCCTGGGCTTAAATCATAGTCAGCTATATTTGTTATAGATCCTTCAACAGTAGGGTATTTCCCGAGTAAATTTGGCCAATTATAATAGCTTCCCTGCCAGTAATAATCTCCTGCCGCATAAAAAAATCCAGCGCAAATTCCAACATAACCTTTTCCGCTATTTATGTAGTTATTAATATTGCTCTTTCCTAAAGATCCAAGCTGCTTTTGTTGATAATATGCATTTCCACCAGGCTGTATATAGACTTTTACAGCAGAATAGTTTGAAAGATTACAGTCGTATTTTACATCGTTGCTGTCTAAAATAACATATTTTATTGAAGGATCTTGTTGTTTCCACCAATCTAAAAAATGAGTTATCCATGACTTGCTTAAATCTCCAACACCCCCAAATCCAGTCTCTCCATAAAAAACAACATTTGTATCTGATTGAATAGGGCAAACACCTACAGGTGGCTTTGCCTGTATAAAAATTATTAATCCTAAAACTAAAACAAAAAAAATCAAAAACCTCTTCATTTTTTCTCCTTAATATACTAAATAAAAAGTGTATTTAAACTTTATTGTAAAAACAGGCAATAATAAAAACTTTTAAATAAGGCTCAAGCTTAAAATAAGCATGAAAAAACTAGCATTATTTTTATTTTGTTTAGTATTATTATCCCTCGTGTCAGCAAAATCCATTAATATTGACTTCCCTAATGGAAATGAATTCGAAGCCGGCACCCCTATAACATTCAAGGCAACGCTTTATGACGACCAGGGAAAGCCTATGGACGGAAATATCTTAGTAACAATTGAAGACTTTGAGAAAAAAATAAGCATTGAAAAAACAGTGCTCTCTAAGGAGGTTGTAACACTCGATCTTGGCGATAAAGCAACATCGGGCCAAGGAGTAATTAATGCACAATATCAGGATATTAAAGCAATCTCTTTTTTCGACATTGGAAGCAAGGAGCTGGCTAGATTTGATCTTGAAGGCAGCACTCTAACAGTAACAAACATAGGGAATACAAAATATTCTAGGACGATAACGATAAAAATAGGCGAGACAATAGGCACAAAACAGCCAAATCTCGAGCCAGGAGAAAAAATTTCCTACAGGCTAGTTGCTCCTGACGGCACTTACAATATTGTCGTAAATGACGGTAAAGAAAGCTTAGTAAGAGGCTCTGTCCCACTTTCAGGCACAGGCCAGGCAATTGGGGCAATAGATAATTCTGGCGCAGGTCGAAGTCCTGTAACAGGCGGAATAAGTCCTAGCCAAAACTCAGACGACGCTGTTCTCTCATACTTAAAAAACAACACATTTGTTTATGTGTTCATTCTTGTAATTTTCGGAGCAATGATTCTTATAGCAATAGAAAGGCAATACAGGAAAAAATCAGGAAGATAAAATGAATGAGAAAACAAAAGAAATTCAATTGCCTACAAAATTTAATCCTGGGACAATGAAATTCGAGCCAATATTGCCATTAAGAAAAACAAATAAAAAGGTTAAATTAAATGTAAATTGGTGGTTTATTATTGCAATAATTATTGGAGCAATAGTGCTTCTATTAATAGGCTTTTTGTTCAAAGAACAACTAATAAAAATCTTTACTAATGTAAAATGATTCTTACAGATTACTTATTAACCTACTTATCAATTCTTGCAACAATTGGTTTGATAGTTAAACTATACCAGTTAAGAAAAGAGAAGAAGATTTGATTTATTCACCAATTATTTTTATCATAATTCTTTACTTTGGCCAAGCTTGGACGAAGTAGTGTTAATCGCCTATGATCTTAATAATTATACGCTTATCTCGTTGCCCATCAAATTCTCCATAAAATATACTCTCCCAAGGTCCAAAATCCAACTTTCCTTGCGTTATGGCAATAACAACTTCTCTTCCCATAATTGTTCTCCACAAATGAGAATAAGCATTATCTTCTCCTGTTAAATTATGTTTATACAAATTAATATCTTTAGTGGCTAATTTTTCCAGCCATTTTTCAAAATCACTTAAAAGCCCTTGTTCATCGTCATTAATAAAAACACTTGCGGTTATGTGCATTGCATTAATTAAAACCAGTCCTTCTCTAACTTTGCTCTCATTAACAGCCTTTTCAACATCTTTAGTTATGTTAACAAATTCAATTTTCTTTTTAGTGTGCATAACTAGTTTTTTCGTGTAGGATTTCATCTTCATCACAAAAACTCCAAAATCTCAGGAATTTTTTCAGTGGAATTAAAGTGTTCTTGCCCTTTCTTAATTATTATCTTAGCTCCTAAATTAGTCTTAAATTTTTCAGCCTCGTCTAAATGAACATAAGGGTCATTATCTGAAAAAATAGCTAAAAATTTATTGCAGTGGTCTAAAACTCTTTCAAATTCAATTCCAGTATTCATCCAAGGATGAGCTATCGCTAATTCTTCAGGCTCTAAATTAATAACATTAAACCATCCTGCAACAAAAACACATCCTCCAATTCTCTTATGTCTATGAATTTTCTCTAAAAATCTTAAAATTGTCTGGCATCCAATGCTATGACCGATGAAATAAGTTTTTTCATCAACATCTTTAATGCGATCCTCCAAATATTTAACCCACTCTTCTATCTTAGGCTTTTCAGTGTTTGGCATGTCAAATGAAATAACTTCAAACTTCTTCTTTTCAAGTTCTTTCTTAATCCATTGAAGCCATGGCTCGCTGGAAGAACTTCCTCCCCATCCATGAATCAAATACGCTTTTTTCATATTTTTTATATTTGGGAACCTCGTTCGTTTTGGAAACCTTCTCCTAAAGGAGATGTCATAAGGATAAAGATCCAAAAGATCTTTGTCTTTATTTTTCAAAAGGTTCATTTTATAAATCTATTAGCAATGAAATAGTTTTAAACATTCCTCTCTCATAAAATCTCCGACAACCTCTATTTGTTCGCTAGATTTTTCAATAACATATTTACAAGGAATATCAATAGTCCTCCATAAATAACTTTCATTTGCATATTTCTGAGCATAATCCCTCATGTCTTCCCACCTAGAGCCATAAACAATTCCTCGGAGCTTAGCCCAAACAGCTGCTCCTGTACACATCACACAAGGCTCGTTAGTTGTATAAAGAATGCCGTCATTAAGATGCCTTCTCCCTAAAATTCTAGAAGCCTCAGAAATAGCAATTATTTCAGCATGTTTAGTAGGATTCTCATAAGTCTTGCTTTTGTTGCCTGAAGAAAAAATTATTTTACAATCATTCACGATAACTGCGCCAATTGCATAATCTCCTCTTTCTCTCGCTAAATTAGCCTGCAATATTGCTTCAAACATAAATTCTTCTCTAGGCTCTATCATAAAAATCTGAAAAAAGCTAGCTATAAATTAATTTCTATACTTGAAAACAAACTAAAAAATAAAAGCGGAGGGTGGGACTCGAACCCACGAAAATTCGCTCTGCAGGCGAACGCAGTAGCCGCTGTGCCACCTCCGCAATTTTACTTGAACGCCCAGACTAGAATCAAAGATTCCGTCAGGTCGCTTTACTTCGTAAAGCGCCCGAGACAGGATTTGAACCTGCGACCCCTGACTTAGAAGGCCAGTGCTCTATCCAGGCTGAGCTACTCGGGCTTATAAGAAAACGAAGAAATAATTAGTTTAAAAGGTTTCTATTTAGCAAATCTTTTGAGGATTCCACTAACTAAATAACAAAGATCAGGATTGCTTCTATGGGTTTCAATTGGGTTGTAAGAACTCATGATTTTTTTATCTAGCCTGCCAACAGAGATGACGAGCACAGTATAATCAGGAATTGTAATATCAATTCCATCAACCTTAAAGTGTTGTTTATCTATCCTTAATAACTCCCTTCTTGCCATAACCTGTCCTAAATTAGGTAAAGAGCCTGCCAAATAATCAAAATTTATGTCTGGCCTAGCATCAAGAGTTATTAAAGAACCACTTTCGCTTCTATAAAATAAAAAATTAGGCAACTCTTGCATTGAAGCCTGAACAATCTTAACTAATTTTTCTCCTTTAACGCTCATTGGCAGTTCAACTACAGTTGGCATTTAAAGAAAACAAAAAGAACATTTTTAATAATTTCTATACTAAAACACCATCAAAATCCTTAACTACAAGAGTATTCTTGAAAATCTTCTTCGCTTCATTCAAAATTTGCCTTGGATTTTTCTCATATCTCTGGCTTAAATGGGTAAGGACAAGCTTTTTGACGTTTGCTCTTTTTGCAATTTCTCCTGCTTGATCTGATGTAAGATGCAGGTGTTCATGAGCCTGGCTTTTCAAGTCTTTCTCAAAGCTTGACTCACAAACCAACAAATCCGAACCTTTTACAAAAGGAATTATTTTTTTATTATCTCTTGTATCTAAAACAAAACTTACTTTTTTATTTTCATCTTTGTAAGTCAAGTCTTTAGCCTTGTAACTCTTCCCATTATAAGAAATATCTTTTCCTTGTTTTAAATTTGCTAAATGTGGTCCTTCTTTTATTTTAAATTTCTTTAACTTGCTTTTATCAATTCTTATTTGTCCTTTTTTAACAAAAGAATAAGCATTACAAGGAATTCCATGCTCCATTTCCTCAGCTTCTAGATAAAAATTTCCATTGTCAAAAAATTTTCCATGAATATCTTCAGCAATAATCTCATAATTTCTTTTGAACCCAAAAACTCTTAACATCTCCTTAACAAATTCCTTAGTCCCTTTTGGACCATATATAGTAAGTTTCTTATTATATCCAGAGAGAGATAAAGTTGAAAGCAATCCAGGCAATCCTAAAACATGATCCCCATGCCAGTGAGTTATAAGGATCTTTGTAATTTTGCAAGGATTAAGCCCAGCTTTTCTAAACTGCCTTTGAGTTCCTTCTCCGCAATCTACAAGTATATTCTCGCCTTCATAGCCAAGTAATATGGCAGTATGATTCCTGTCTGCGCTGGGAATTTGATCCGCTGTTCCTAAAAAAATTAGTTTTATGTTTGAAGGCATATTTTATATAAGAATTTTCAATTAATAAAAGTAACTAAATCATAAAAGCACAGCTAATCTTAACATATATAAAATTCAACCTTGCGAAAGATAAGGTAAAAACGCTAATCTAGTCTTTTTTTAAGGCAGTCGATGCCGGTGAGATGAAGATAATTGTATCTCCTCTCAAAAAAGTCAATCCAAGGTTTCTTTTTATCTCGCCATTCTGCATTTCTTTTATGTTGTCCAAAACTAAGTTGATGTGTATGTCAAAGGCGAGTAGTGTGCCTACAAACTGCTTATCGCCTTTAAGGAACACTAAAACTTCCTTTCCCTTAGAATTGTTCAACAAATCCAGTGGCCTTTCGATTCCGTTAACCATTTTTAATTCAAAAGCTGAAATAATCAGCTTAATATTATTTAATCTTGCATGGGCAGTTTATAAACATTTCGAAAAAATTTATTTAAATTTTAGTTTTGGAAACCTTTTTTTAAAAGGTTTATTTTCAAAAGGTTCAACAAAAAGGTATTTAAATCAAATTTTCCCTTCACTTATACTAACTTCTCTCGAAGGCAATGAAAAGAAGTTGTTTGAGGGACGAGAGTTTACACGAGATAATCCAAAAGTAAGTGTTGGCTCGAGCAAAAAACCGTAGGTTTTTACAATGAAACATGGCAAAAAAATATCTGGCGGAAGATACATAAAAAGCAGAAAGAAAAAAAAGTATGAACTGCCAGGGCAAAGAAGGATAGTGAAGCTTTCAACTAAAGAAAAAAGAAAGTCACTAAGAATCCAAGGAGGAAATAAAAAAATTTTCCTTTTGCAGGCAAAATTAGTTAATGTAAAGGTTAAAAGTAAGATGCAAAAAGCTGAAATAAAAAACGTTCTTGAAACCCCTTCAAACAGGTTCTTGGCAAGGCAGAATATTATAACAAAAGGAACAATAATTTCAACAGACCTTGGAAAAGTCAAGGTAACTAACAGGCCAAGCCAAGATGGCGTCGTAAATGGAATCTTAGTTGAATAATTTTTAATCAAGCAAAACCAAAAGCTTTTTAAAGCAAATTTGCATAGAAAGATTTATAAACCTTTATTGTAGGAGTAATAGATTCTAACAACATGAGCAATTTTGTAAAACGATGCCCTGAATGCGACAGCGTCAATTTAACATTCGATCCACATCTTGGAGAGATAATCTGCAACGATTGCGGCCTGGTTATAGAAGAAAAGATGGTTGACACAGGCACTGATTCTCAAGGTAAATTTGATAAATCAGAAAAAAAAGGAAGAGGCGGGGCTCCAAGCTCTATGCAAAAGTTTGACAAAGGGCTTACAACTAATGTTGGAGAAATTTCAGATATTTATCGTTTAGACCCTAAGCAGACTAGAAAATTCCTAAGATTAAAAAAGTGGCAGGAAAGAGTTTCAACTTCTATTGAAAGAAACTTGCGTTTAGCAATGGCTGAATTAAGAGTTATTGCATCTTACTTAAACTTGCCAAGTGTAGTAAGAGATGACGCTTCTAGAATATACAATTATGTCCTACAGCGAGGATTAGTAAGAGGAAGATCAATGGAATCAGTTATTGCAGCTTGTTTGTACGCAGCTTGCAGATCATACAATATTCCAAGAACACTTGATGAAATGGCAACAGCTTCTGATGTTGAAAGAAAAGAAATTGGAAGGACTTACAGGTTCATTATAAGAAAACTTGGAATTAAAGTCAAGCAAAGCTCTCCTAAAGACTACATCTCAAGATTTTCGAGTGTTCTAAAGCTAAGCCCTAAAACTCAAAATGATGCACTCAAAGTTCTTAAGCAAGCAGAAGGAGTTGAACTAACAAGCGGAAGAGGCCCTGCAGGGATAGCTGCAGCTGCATTATACGTCGCTGCTTTGATGAACGATGAGAAAAAAACGCAAAGAGAAGTTGCTGATATTGCCGGAATTACAGAAGTTACAATAAGAAACAGATACAAAGAACTTATTGAAAAACTCAAACTTGAAGACAAAATCAAGCAGAAAGAAGCTGAAAGCAAGAAGAAATAAGTTTATTCTTAATTATTAATCTTAACTCTATCCTAATAATAGGTAGAAAAGTTTTTAAACTATAATTTCTATAACAATTATAATTAATATAAAGAATATAACATGGAAATAACAACAATAGCTATAACAAAAAACATAAAAGAAAAAATAAGAGAATTTGGCAATAAAGGTGAAAGTTATACTGAAATAATAGAGCGTTTAATTAAAAGTGCGCAAGAAAGACAACTGCATGATCTTTTGTTTGATGAAGAAAACACTATTTCTATAGAGGAAGCTTTATCTAATGCTAAAAAGAAATGGCAAAAGTAATTGTAACAAAAAGGTTAGAGGAAGAAATAAATAAAAAATTCAAGGGTGAATCTCTTAATATTTTAAAATTAATGTATTCTTTAAGAGAAAACCCTTACAAAGGAAAGACTGTTGGTCAAGTTGGAGGAATAATAATTAAAGAGTTGAGATATGAAGCATATAGATTTTATTTTATCACAGATGGGTACAAAATAAAAATATTGGATAAAGAAGAAATTAAAGATCTTATAATTAAATTTGTTAGAGTGTCAAACAAGAAAACGCAACAAAAGATTATTGATGAAATTAAAGAAGTGTTAAGAAAACTTGGGCAAGAAGGTTTTGAATCATGGAAATTCTCTTAGTTTTTAGAGATAAAGACTCTAAATTAATAAATAACGTAAAAAAAGTAGTTGAAAATTCAATTAAGAGTGCTAAAATTGAGATAGCCTGGAAAAACAAGCTGTCAAAATCCCAATTCCAAGAAAAGGATTTGATAATAACAATTGGGGGAGATGGAACTTTCCTATCAGCATCGCATTATGTTTCAAGTCAATTGATAATGGGAGTGAATTCAAATCCAAAAAGAAGCGCAGGATTTTTAACATCAATAAATCTCACAAATCTTGCAGGAAAATTGAAGCAAATTCATGGAAAAAATTATAAAATCAGTAATTACAAAAGGATAAGCGCCAGGATATTCCAAAAAGATAAATGCATATTAGCAGAAAACGCCCTTAATGAAATTTATATAGGCAATTCAAAACCCCAGCATGTCTCAATATATGATCTTAAAATAAAAAGTGGAAACGAACTCCAAAAAAGTTCCGGAATTCTTATAACGACAGGCACAGGATCAACAGCGTGGTATAGGTCAATGGGTGGAAAGCCATTTAGCAAACTCTCAAATAAGTTGAAATTTATTGTAAGAGAGCCTTTGAATTTAAAAATTCATAAACCAAGAATAAAAAAAGGGCAGATAAGAAGTGATGAAAAAATTGAGGTTGAAAATAAAATAAATCACATGATTCTTTCTATTGACTCTATAAGAGAATATAAATTAAAGAAAAATGATATTGTCGAAATAGCTTTAGGAGAAAAAATAAGAGTTATTGTTTGAAAATTCAAAGAATTTACTTTTTAAACTCTTTATAAATGTAAAGTAAACCCTTTAACTTAACATACTTTACACTTGAGATAAATGTCGATAAAAACCAATTTTAGTTATTTTAACCCTTAAAAAACCAAATTTTAATATTTGCCAATAATAAAGATGTATTAAAATGTTAAGTTGTGAACTACCCACAGACTAAAGTCAGGGGCGTCCACTTGATCTGCTAACACTA